>JAFMCI010000001.1 GCA_017857855.1 Bacteroidia bacterium
TGTTATTTCCGCCATACAACGGTGATTTTGAAACGGTATTTATGCTAACCAAACCACTTGTTATGTATAGATTTTGTGGAGCAAGGGTATACTTTGATTGATATTCAGCATATACTAAATTAGAGCTATTGTCCTGATTAGTAGTTGGATCCTTGTTATCTACTTTATTGTTTATGTTTAGATATCGTGTATTTAATGAATGACTAAATTTTCCTTTGTTCCACGTTAAATAAGGGTCAATGCTAAACCGTGACACTTGGTTATCTGTAGTAGAACTATCTAATGCGGTATATCCTAGATCATAAGAGTGCCAAAGTAAAAAACTTCCAGAATTTCCTTGTTGATAGGTGGTATTAACACCATAAACCAAATTTTTATCTGCGATTGTTTTTCGAAGCCCAAGTGTGCTTCTGATTCGCTTATCATAGTCACTCATTTTATAGCCTTCGTCATGGAGTGCATTTAATCCAAATGTGACGCCAAGTCCCTTATATGTGCTAGCATGATAAGCTGAAAAATTTGAAACGGTATTTCTTTTATTCCCTTGGTAATGAAGAGATTCTCTCTGAGGAAGGTCGTAAAATCCGGATGAAATAGTGACTTGTGTGTAGGGATTGAGTGTTGGCTTTTTAGTTTTTAAATTGATAACACCATTCAACGCAGAACTACCATAAATAACGGAACTGGCTCCTTTTATTATTTCTACGCCATCTAAACCTTCAGTAGGTAAAAAGGTCCAAAGGGGTTGACCAGCATCTCCGCTTAGCATTGGCACACCGTCTATAAGTACCTGAACCCGTGAACCTGCTCCATAACTCCAACCACTTCCGCTTCGTATAGTTGGCTGGTTATCAACAACCTGTACCCCATTTATTCTTCCTATGGTTTCTTCTATGTTGGTGGGAGCGGTGTTGCCTATGAGCTCGGGTTTTATTATTTCAAGTGATACTGTTGCGTTTTTAAGTTGTGATTCTCGTTTGTTTTCAGATACCACAATGGCATTAAGCAATCCTGCTGCTTCGTTTAAGATAACCTTATTAATATTTTCATTCACATTGGGAATTATCAATATAGATTCATACCCAATGTGATTTACCTTAACTTGCAATAGGTCGGAATAAAATTCAAACACACCTTTTTCATTGCTTATGGCGATTATTTTGTTATCTGTTGGGGAAATAAATTGAACGCCTAACAGTGGTTGATTGGCGAAGTCTTTAACCGTTCCAAAATACTGAAATGAATTTTGAGAATAGCAGCTAACACTAAAAAGCAATAATAGGGCTTGTGTGATTAGTCGGGTAGGCATATCTTCGTTTTGCACAAATATATTTAAACGAATCATTATGAAAAGATTTTTACATGTAGCTCTTTTATCTTTGGTAGCCGTTACTTTGGCTAAAGCTCAAAACTGTAATCCAGACGTTACCATCACCCAACCCGGAGTTTATCCAGAGCAACCGGATACGGCCTATATCAATCAGGCATATGATTTTGTGTTTCAGGTATTAGCGATTAAGGATACAACAACCATGTTTAATGGCCAGTTGGTTAATGCAGATATAGACTCTGTGAATATTGATAATGTATTGGGATTACCTGCAGGGTTTTCGTATACCTGTGAACCTGCTAATTGTTCATTTACGCACAAAGCTGTGGGTTGTATAAAGTTATCTGGGAATCCAACATCTGCTCAATCTGGGGTGTATTCTATTAAAATAGCTACGACGGCTTTTGCCAGTTTAGGTTTTTTCAAATTACCGGTAAAGGATACAGCTGACAATTATTCGCTCGTAATTATGGGGTCTTCAGCTGTCTTAGAAAAAAATAAGGAGATAATCAACATCTACCCGAATCCTGCGGTATCAGGTAAGTTTTTAGTAGCTACTTCGTCACCGGCTAGTTCAATTGAACTCACTGATTTGCAGGGTAAAAATGTGGATTTTAACATAGTAGAAAACAATAATGCTTATAGCTTTGACATTAGTGCATTGCCTAAAGGTGTTTATCTAATTAATTTAGAAATAGACTATAAAAGGTACACGCACAAGATAATCCATTAGCATAATTATATGCAGTAGAGATTACTCTTATCTTTGCTGCAATGTCAAATACATCTGCATCTCCCGATTCTCTTTCCAAAGATGAATTTATTCAAGAGGTAATTACAGACTATATCATTGCGTACAAAAGTAGGCAAGCGTCGCTTATTGGTCGGAAAGAAGTACTTACAGGTAAAGCCAAGTTTGGTATTTTTGGAGACGGCAAGGAGGTTGCTCAAGTAGCAATGGCGCGCTATATGCAAAATGGTGATTTTAGAGCTGGTTATTACAGAGATCAAACATTGATGTTTGCTCTAGGCTTAAGTGACGTACAAAAGTTTTTTGCCCAACTTTATGCTCACCCCAGTGTGGAACATGAGCCTAGCAGTGCTGGTAGAAGTATGAATGGGCATTTTGGTACTAGAATGCTAGATGACAATGGAGATTGGTTAAAACAAACAGACCGCATTAATATATCATCGGATATTTCGCCTACTGCAGGTCAAATGCCTCGTGTGCTTGGTTTGGCATTTGCTTCCAAAGTGTACAAGGAAAATGAAAACCTACATCATAAGACAGATTTTTCGGATAAAGGAAATGAAATAGCTTGGGGTACCATTGGAAACGCAAGTACATCCGAGGGTCATTTTTGGGAAAGTATAAATGCCGCTGGCGTTATGCAAGTTCCGATGTTAATTAGCATTTGGGATGATGAGTACGGTATATCTGTGCATGCAAAACATCAAACCACAAAACAGAATCTTACAGCTATCTTATCCGGATTTAAGACAGATAAATTTGGTAAAGGAATAGAACTTATAACGGTTAACGGATGGGATTATCCTGCGCTGATGAATGCTTATAAAAAGGCGTCTGAGGTATGTAGAACAAGTCACACACCCGTAGTAGTGCATGTTAAAGAGCTTACTCAGCCACAAGGTCATTCTACTTCTGGATCTCATGAGCGATATAAATCTCCAGAAAGATTGGCATGGGAGATAGAACATGACTGTTTGAAACAAATGAGAACGTGGGTTATAAGCACCAAATTAGCCACTGAAGAGGAAATATCTGCACTAGAACTAGATGCTGAACAAGAAGCTAAAGCCGCAAAAAAGGAAGCTTGGGTAGCATTTACCTCTGAAATAAAACAAGAAATAGAAGAGGCTTGTAACATCATTCAAGATGTTGATGCATCCGCTGCAAGTTCACTAAAGGCAATTACAGACGCGGGAAGAAAGGATATTCTTAAAACCATACACGCTATCTTAAGAGCCAACATCGGGAATCACTCCCAAGAAGTAGACTCCCTGAAAGGATTTTACGAAGCGTACTTAGCTAAATATCAAGACGTTTATAGCAGCCACTTGCATAGTCAATCGGCCAACAGCGCCCTAAGTATTGCAGAGGTTAAACCTGAATATAACCATGATAGCGAGGAGTTAAACGGCTTTGAAATTTTAAACAAAACATTCGATTATTTATTATCAAATCACCCAGAAGTAATTGCATTTGGAGAGGATGTTGGTAAAATCGGAGATGTGAATCAAGGCTTTGCCGGACTTCAAGAAAAGCATGGAGCAACCAGAGTAATGGATATGGGCATACGTGAGAATACTATCGTAGGCCAAGCTATTGGTGCTTCATTACGTGGACTCAGACCAATTGCCGAAATACAATACTTAGACTACCTTCTTTACGGCGTTCAAATGATGAGCGATGATATTGCAACGGTTCAATATAGAACTAAAGGTGGTCAGAAATATCCGCTTATAATACGAACCAGAGGTCATCGACTAGAGGGTATATGGCACAGTGGTTCCCCAATGGGCATGATACTTAATGCTGTTAGAGGAATGAATGTATTGGTTCCTCGAGATATGACAAGAGCAGCTGGATTTTATAACACGTTAATGCGAAGTGATGAACCAGCTATAGTAATAGAATGTTTAAATGGGTACAGGCTTAAAGAGACACTTCCTACAAACTTGACTAGCTTCACCGTTCCCGTAGGTGTGCCAGAAACCTTAATTGAAGGAAATGATGTTACGGTAATTACCTATGGATCTTGCGTGCGAATCGCACAAGACGGTATCAAGCTGTTAAACGAAAAGGGAATTTCTGTAGAACTCATAGATGTGCAATCCTTATTGCCATTTGATGTACACCATAACATTGTAGAATCTCTTAAAAAAACCAACAAAGTAGTTTTTATGGATGAAGATGTAAAAGGTGGCGCTACGGGTTTTATGATGCAAAAAGTGTTAGAAGAGCAAGGTGGATATCAGTACCTTGACAGTGCGCCTAGAACACTAACTTCTCAAGATCATAGACCTGCGTATGGTACAGATGGTGATTATTTTTCGAAGTCAAATCCTGAAGAACTGTTTGATTTAGTGTATGGTATAATGAGCGAATATAATCCGTCTACATACCCTAGTTTTGAATAGATTGTCTTAGGACCAAATGCCACTCATCAAAGAAAATCCTAAAACAAAGGTCGTAATAGATCCAGAAATTCTGGAAGAGGTAAGTGAAGAGGCGCAAGTTGTGGTCCATTGTTCTTTTTACAATGACCCAACATATTATGAAGGTGACATAGGACTCCGCGTATGGAAAGAAACCTTTATTATTGATGAGCAAACGGGTGTTATAAACCAAATGGTTAAAGCATTCAGTATAGTATATCAACCTGAATGGGAATGGATTAAACCAGGACAAACTAAACGTTTCACTATGGTTTTTGATGCATTACCTAAATCATGCGTTTCATTTACATTAGCCGAAATTATCAACCAACCAGGGCCATTTGTGGTAAAGGGAATTGCACGAAATAACTCGGATATTTACCATGTTAAACTAGATTAGCACAAGAGAAATGAATATACCTCCTGAAATGACGGCTATGTGGAATAGTAGATATGCTGCCAATGAATATGCTTATGGCATGGCTCCTAATCAGTTTTTAAAAACAGTATTAGAACAGTATGATAAAGGCGGGGATATTCTATTTCCAGCAGAAGGCGAGGGGCGTAATGCAGTATACGCAGCAACTCAGAAGTGGAATGTGACAGCATTTGATATCAGTACTGAAGGTCAGAAGAAAGCACTTAAATTGGCAACAGGACAGCAGGTGAAAATCGACTATGAAGTAGGTGACTTTATGGAACTCGAACTCAGGAATAAAAAGTTTGACGCCGCCGCCCTTATATACGCTCATTTCCCAACACATTTAATTTCTTTATACCACCAAAAAATAGCGGAAATGATTAAACCTATGGGATTGATTATCTTAGAGGGATTTAGCAAGGGCCACTTGCCATTGAGAGAAGAAAATCCAGCTGTAGGGGGTCCAAGCTCCCTAGATATGTTGTTCTCACTTGAAGGTATTCAGAATGATTTCTCTGGTTTTGAAATAATTTGTTTAGAAGAAGTTGAGATTCAATTAAGTGAAGGTCTTTACCATAATGGCGCAGGGAAAGTGATACGTTTTATAGGCCAAAAGCCGAAATAATCAGAGCTTATTAATGCTTTCTATTTTACCTATTGGTTTTGTTAATTAGAGTGCTAGAAACTTAGACATCTTCTAATTTTACATTGTGCTCCTTTAGTAGTTTCACATAATCTTCTGATTTAAATGTTTGCTCATTAAATCGTGCTTTGCGCTGTTTCGCCTCGTCATATCGCCAAATGCTTCTTACATAACGTCTAACACCTTCTGCATTATTTAATATTAAGCCGGGTACATTTACGTTACAGCCGCTGTCATCTTTGGCAACCATCGTCAAATAAGATGAATTACAATGATTTATCTGTCCGGTTTTTATATCCTCAGATTCTACTCTAACGCCAACCACCATAGACGTTTTTCCGGTATAATTAACAGAAGCGCGCAAATGTAACAATTGTCCTACTTCTACTGGATGTAAAAAATCAACCTTGTTAACAGAAGCAGTAACACAGTAATGACCACAGTGTTTGCTAGCACATGCAAATGCTATTTGATCCATTAAATTAAGGATATATCCGCCATGTATTTTACCGCTAAAATTAGAATGAGACGGTAGCATAAGCTCTGTAAGTGTAATTTGGGATTGAGAGCTGGTTTTGTATTCCATGCTACGAAGATAATAATTCCGCTAGCTTTTGCTCCTGGCCTAAAGTGTTGTCAGGAGGCAATCTTTGTGTTATAAAGAATGCGAGTAATCCTTAGTTTTTATCTAGTTCTGCTAAAAATATTTCTGCTCTGTTTAGGTAGGCATCCATCTTTGACCCTTCCATCTTCCTAGCCATACTCACCATCATGCTCATACGTCTATTTTTACTAAATTCTTCTTGATTTACGTAAATGAATCTCCAATATAAGGAGTTCCATATTTCGCACCAGTCTCCCTTGTCGTAGTCGCTCATTTTTAGCACGTAGTTGCTACCACTGCAGTATGGTTTGGTCGTCATTAGTCCACCATCAGCATACTGCGTCATTCCGTATACATTGGGTACCATTACCCAGTCATAGGCATCCACATACATTTCCATAAACCACCGGTGCACTTCATCGGGGTCAAATTCGCAGAGTAGCATAAAATTACCAAAAAGCATGAGCCTTTCTATGTGGTGGGAATAACCTGTTTTTAGTAGCTTTTTTATGGTTTCATCTAATGGAGTTATGCCCGTATCTCCAGTCCAGAAACTTTCGGGTATTTTTCGAGAGTATCCAAAATGATTCGTAGTTCTTTGTTTTACACCTTCTAGTAAGTATACTCCACGAATAAATTCTCGCCAGCCCAGTATTTGACGAATAAATCCTTCAAGGCTATTCAAAGGAAAGTCATACTTTTTATGTGCCTTTAGTACTTCATTGATAACCTGCTTAGGATTTAATAGACCTATGTTAAGCATGGGAGTAAGTACCGAGTGCCAAAGCCAGTGTTCCTCTTTAACCATAGCATCCTCGTAGTCCCCAAAATGCTCAAATCGTTCTTGTATAAATAGATGTAAATGTTCTTCTGCATCAGCATGCGTGATAGCATAGTAAGAATCATCTAATTCTCCATAGTTGTCTTTGAAATGTTTTTCAACGTATATTTTAGCTTCGTTGACGTAGGTGTTAGAATTGGGAAGTTTTACGTTTGGAATGGGTGTACCCTTAGGCACCTTCTTTCTGTTTTCGGTATCAAAACTCCATTTGCCTCCTAATGGTTTTTCGTTTTCCTCCAACAAGATGTTATGCTTCTTCCGTGATTCTGTATAGAAGTTGGCCAAAAAATAACTTTTCTGCTTATTGAGCATTTCTGCTACTTCTGATTCAGTATTTAAAAAGTTGGGATTAGTGTATCGACATAGGGAAATATTAAGCTTTTTCGCATAACGGTTAAGTCTTCGTTCTAGCAGATAGTCATCGGTAAGGTAGCAATGAATTTCATGGTCTTTTAATTCGGTGATTAATTTCTCAATTCCTTGATAATCTGTAACTTGAATATATTTTACGATGGTACTACTCGAAATTAAATCCGCATAGTATTTCATACTGGCTCTGTGGAGGAGCAGCTTCTGTTTGTGAAATTTATAGTGTGTAAAGTAAAGGTGGTCCTCAATTAGGTAAACAACATCACAGTTATTTACTACCTTAGATTCTTTAAACAGCTGATGTGGAAATACGAGACCTACTTTGTTCATATTATAATAATACCTTCAGCAGGGTTGCCTATTTCTTGATGTCTGTTCTCTTGGTGTCGAGTCCCGATAAGCAGGGCTATAAGCGCGTCTACTTGATGCCAATTTTGAGGTTGTTGGGCTAGTACAAAACGTTCTTTATGGTGTAATTCAGCTATGAATAAATGTATATCTACTTTATAATGAATACTTTGCACTATTTCAGATTGGAAGAAAGCAGGGTATATCTCGTGAAAGGTTAATGGTTTTAAAGCGTGTTTAAGACTCATCGCTCTAGCAGTTAATCCTCCTAAAAACATAGGTGACATAGCACGTGTTAATTTATCTGCTTCTCGATAATGATAGCTGTCCCCGTTATTATAATAGGCTGCTGGTAAACTTAAAGGAGCATCTAAATAGACTATATCCGCTTGTATAGATATCAATTCTTTTCTGAGCCAGGTATCAGCATCTTTTTTTTTATCTACTTGACGAAAAGTGACTTGGTCATTAGTGTAATGAGCTAGTACAGTATTACCGCTCATTTTAGCTCCATAGTCTATGCCAACTATTTTAGCCATAGTTTTCTATAGTTACCTTCGCTATCATAGCGTTCAGCTTGTAATTTTGTGTTGAACTTTCTGAATGGTCTAGCATCGTGACCAACTCCAGCGATATACATCCAATTTCCCCAGTTACTTGCGGGATCATAATCAACCAATAAGCTTTCAAAATAAGCTGCACCCCATCTCCAATCTTGTTTTAAATCGTGTATCAGAAAGCTGGCAGTATTCTGTCTTCCTCTATTACTCATCCAGCCTGTAGTATTTAACTCACGCATATTAGCATCAACTAAGTCATCACCGGTATTACCTTGCATCCATTTTTCAAATGCTGCCGTGTTGCTGGTGTACCGTATTTGTTTTTGCTGAATGCCACCTACTTGAAAAAATAACGATCCCCATAATTGCAGTTGTAATTGAAAAAAATCTCTCCACAGTAATTCATAAATAAGCCAATACGTTGATTTATTAGATTCTATTTCTTCTTCGTACCTTACTATATAATCAAAAATAGTACGTGGTGTTATGTTACCAATAGCGAGCCAAGGAGAAAATCTACTAGAGAAGTCTGTGCCCAACATTCCGTTTCTAGTTAATTCGTAAGTAGATAGAAGTTGAGATTCCGTAAAGTAGTATGTTAACCTGTTTAAAGCTTGAGTCTCGCCGCCAACTAGTTTATATGTTGTACTTTCAGTTGGAAGCAAGGGTAATTGTATGGTTTCTTGATACGCTCCTTCAGCACCTACAGCATTTTTAAATTGCGTAAATAGGGACGGCATATTATCCAGGGTAAATGGCAAGTTGTTTTTATCTACCAGAGTAAAATCATCAAATACGTAGGTTCTTCCGTTAAAAATGGATGTTATCGTTTGCTCAATACTCAGTTCCTCAGTGCCATAAAGTTTTTGGTAACTTAGTACTTCGGTATTTAACATAGTGCTCGCTATTAATTCTTCCGCACTTTGAAATATATGAAGTTGTACATTTAAAGATGCTAAAGAATCCCGCAGTTCATTGAGTGATTGCTCCAAAAATAATTTACGGTGATTTCCGATTTTTGGAAATCCCAAGTTGAACACCGATTCTATTTCTGTATCATGCACATAAAATGCAGTGACCGTTGAAAATAAGCCAAGATTTGAGAAAATGGCATGATCATTTACCCGTTGGTCTTTTCTAAACCAATGGACAATGTTTTTATTTTTTAGTTCTTCTACAACGCTCACTACAGTACTTTACTTCAGTCCAATTTTTCTCCCATTTCTTACGCCACACAAAAGGAAGATTACATGCCACACAAATTTTGCTTGGAAGATTTAACTTATGATGTGCCAATTCAACAATGTATTTTGCTTCTAGTTACGAGCTAGCTAGTGTGCTCATACCACCGTCTATACCAATTATTTGACCAGTAATCCACTTAGCTGAATCGGAAATAAGAAACTTGGCCATTGCGGCTATATCGTTTGCTTCGCCTATTTTTTTAAGCGGGTGCCTAGCCTCTGCTCCTTCAATTTGCTTTTCATTTCGAAGTAATTTTATGGCCAACGGGGTGTTGGTAAGACTGGGCGCTATGCAGTTTACACGGATGGTGGGTGCAAACTCCGCTGCTAGGGCTTTAGTTAGACCTTCTACAGCTCCTTTTGCGCCACTTATGCTGCTATGAAAAGGCATTCCTTTTTGAACTGCAACGGTGCTAAACATTAGAATAGATGGGTTTTCAGCTTCTTTTAAATGATCTAGGTAGTGCTGAATAGCTTTCACAGCTCCTAGGTAATTTATGGCAAGATCATTTTCAAAATCAGACACTTTGAGTGATTTGAATGGCTTTAAGTTTATACTTCCTGGGCAATATACCAAGGCATCTATACTGCCCTCTATCAAAGGAAAATTCGGTTCTGCTTCGGTCACATCTAGTCCAGTTGACTTACTGGCGATAATGGTTTCTATTCCTTCTACTTGTAACAACGAATTTAATGCAGCTCCTATCCCTGTATTTCCACCTATTATTAGTACTCTTTTAATCATAGGTAAAAAACAAGATAGTCTATAGAAAGGTTTTTGCGCGAAGCATATTAGTTACATAAAAATGATTCAAAAAAAACCCAAGTTTAAATTTGGGTTTTTTTTGAATTTGCTGAAGTTTAATTCAAATCTTCAATAATTTGCAATGCCTCGTATACATATGGATCTTTTGCTATGCCTTTAATCCATTCTTCATTGCGCTTTACCCGTGATTCCTCACTATTGATTAATGCCAAATCAGAAGGTATATTTTTAACTACAAAGCCGTTTATAACGATTTTATTAAGTGCTTCATATTTCTCTCCTTCTTTTTTCTCTTTTACTTCTTGAGCCTTATAGGCTTCGAGACTCAGTGGAAAGGTATTTGTTTCGCGTTGCAGCTCCCAACGACGAGCATTTTCCTCGATCAAATTAAAAGTTTCATTTTTCTTTACCCTTACTTGACTTTTCTTAATGGCTTTGTTATGTGCATCAAGCGGCTTTGTTTCATATTTAGAACTTGAAATTTGGTCCCAAGCCATGGCGTAGTCATTTTCATTTTCACCCGTTTTTATATACATATAGTTGTCTGGCAATACCACGTCAGAACTTACGCCCTTAAGTTGAGTTGCATCACCATTTATTCTATAAAATTTTTGAATAGTTAGTTTGACGCTACCTAAGTCTGGTAGGTTTTTATTCCGAAGTGTTTGATTTAGATTAAGGAAACGCTGAACAGTTCCTTTGCCATGTGATGATGACGAGCCTACAATAACGGCTCTACCATAGTCTTGCATTGCAGCAGCCATAATTTCAGAGGCTGATGCGCTGAATTCATTAATGATGATTACGAGAGCACCGTCCCACTCTGCGCCAGGATATCTATCTTCAAGAACTTGAGCTTGTCTTCCTTTTTCTTTTACTTGTACAATAGGGCCTTGGTCTATAAAAAGACCACCCATTTTGACCACATCATCTAAGGATCCACCACCGTTATTTCGTAGGTCTAGTATTATTCCTTTTATACCCGTCGCTTTTAGTTTTTCTACTTCTACTTTTACATCTTTCCAGCTAAATCGTCCTCTAGGGTTTTGAAAATCAGCATAGAATGTAGGTAAGTAAATATAACCCGTTTTTATATTATCTTGATCGTGTAAGACAAGTGATTTGGCGTAGGTTTCTTCCAATACTACCACATCACGGGTAATAGTTATGTTTTTTACAGAACCATCAGGTTTGCGCACGGTAAGTGTTACTTTGGTTCCTTTTTTACCACGTATAATTTTTACGGCATCATTTATTCTCCAGTCTATTATCTCTATTGGTTCGCCTCCTTCTTGTTTTACTTTTAAAATGAGGTCATTGGCCATGAGTTCACCTTGAAGTGAGGACGGTCCGCCTGGGATAATGTTGGTGATTTTAATGTAGCCGTCTTTTTCTTGTAACTGAGCACCAATACCTTCTAATTGACCACTCATTTGAATGTCAAAATCCTCTTTCTGCTCAGGTGGAAAATAGTTGGTATGCGGATCGTATACCGCAGTTATACTGTTTATATAAAGTGCAAGACGGTCCTTGCGATCTAGTCGATTTAGTCTTTTATACCAATCTCTGTGCGTTTTTAGTACATTCTTACGGGCAAGGTACTCTAGTGAATCATATGACTTTGGAGTAAAGATGGTATCGCCTTTTTCTATGGTCTTTTCTTGCGCAATAATATCATCATGCAGGCGCGAAAGCACACTGTATTTAAGGTACTTTCTCCAACGGTCTCGTAATTCAGTTTCATCTTTGGCAAAAGGCATATCTTCTCCTAGATTTACCTCTTCATTTTCGATAAAGCTAAAAGGTTGTGCTAAAATTTCTTCAAAATACACTTCAGTTGCCTTGGTTTGTTTTTCGATTAATTCCAATGAAAGATCAAAAAGTTTATACGTTCCATCATTTATCTCATTGTCTATTTCGTTGCGGTAATTAACTAACTGAACAGTATCTGAGGCTAGAAGTAGACGCTTATTTCCATCAATATTTTTAAGGTATAAATCAAAAGCTTTTTGAGAGAAAGCATCATCTACAACAGGTGGATCATAGTGCGCACCTTGCAAACTCATATTTATAGCTTGTAATAATATAGACTCACCTTCGTCTTGAGCCTTCATGTAAAATCCGGTGGCTACAAAAATGAATGGAGCTACAACAAAAAAAATATTTTTTAATTTCATGGTATAAGTCTGTGGAATAAAAGTTTTGTAAATGGTATAATCAATTTATATCAAAAAATAAACTATTCATATCAAGGCACTAAAGTAATGAATTATTGTGTGGCGGTTTTTATTTCACCATCAAAAATAAAAATAACCCGACCAACTTAATTGATCGGGTTATTGACTTGATTTGGTTTTTTTAGAACATTTCGAAAGCAGAGAAGAAGAAAGATGCTTCCCCTGCTGCGTTCTCATCGCTATCGCTTCCATGTATCGCATTTGCGTCTATAGAAACCGCGTACTTAGCTCTAATAGTACCCTCAGCAGCATCTGCTGGGTTGGTAGCTCCAATTAAAGTTCTGAAGTCTGCTACTGCATTTTCTTTAGTTAACACAGCCGCTACGATAGGACCAGAGGTCATAAAGCTAACTAGGTCGTTAAAAAATGGACGCTCACGGTGAATACCGTAAAAAGCTTCTGCTTTTTCTTTAGACAAGTGAAGATATTTCATAGCTTTGATAGAGAAACCTCCTTCTATGATATCGTTAATTACTTTTCCAGTGTGCCCGTTTGCTACGGCATCTGGTTTGATCATTGTAAACGTGATGTTTGACATGTTTTTTATTGATTTACAGCGGCAAAAATAGAATTATCCTTTTCTTTTCACGAGTTTTGTCACAAAATTAAAACGTGCAAGATACCATCAGCCACTCTTTACAAGATTTAAAAAGACAATCAGGTAAAATCATTATAACCACTCACCACAAACCTGATGGTGACGCCATGGGATCTAGCTTGGGTTTGTATCATTATTTAAAAGCAGCAGGAATAGAATCTAAGGTTATTACACCAACGGATTATGCAGATTTTTTACATTGGTTACCCGCAAATGAAAGTGTCTTAATTTACCAGGAACAAAAGGAACTGTGCCAAGGATATATCAAAGATGCCGCGTACATTTTTTGCCTTGATTTTAATGCATTAGGCAGAATAAACGAGATGGGAGAGAATGTTGCGGCTAGTACAGCTAAAAAAGTGATGATAGACCATCACCAAGACCCGCAAGATTTCGACGACGAGCGTTATATAGAAATAGGGGCAAGTTCTACTTGCGAGTTAATTATAAATTACGTCAAAAAACATTTAGATATATCCTTTATGACAAAGGAAATGGGGGAGTGTATTTATACCGGGTTAATTACCGATACCGGTTCTTTTAGATATGGTAGCACCACAAGTAATACTATACGAACAGCTGCCGACCTGATGGATTTAGGAGTAGTCCCTGCTAAAATATACAACAACCTTTTTGACCAAAATAGGCTAGACCGACTGCAATTATTAGGATACTTTTTAGCCAATAAAATAGAGCTCATTGAGGACGGCACTGTAGCTCTTGCGCATTTAACAGAAGATGAACTTGCTCAATATAACGTGGTAACTGGCGATACTGAGGGTTTTGTAAACTATGGTTTGGGTATTAAAGGAGTTCAATTAAGTGCACTGATTATTGATAGAGGATATTTAGTAAAAATGAGTTTTAGAAGTACCGATGTATTTCCTTGTAACGAGTTTAGTGCCAAGTATTTTAATGGGGGTGGTCATAAAAATGCAGCGGGAGGGGCAAGTGAGGAAGGTTTGAAAAAAACAATAGAGAAGTTTAAAGAGTCTATAAAAAATTACAGACAACACCTAGGATGAAGAATGCAATAATCCTTGTGTTTCTGAGCTTCATAATAAGCAGTTGCGGAAAGACCTACGAAAGAGAAGGAAATATAGAGTATTGGAGGGGAGGTGAGCCGTGCGCCGAGAGGGTTAAAAACCACTGGTTACTTGATGTAGAAGCCGCGAATGTTTCAGATAGCGTGTATCTTAACACAAATACAATGCATCGAAAACTAGAGCTACACAGATTAATGCTGGATAGCACTACTGTTTTTTATAAATTACTTAGCCAAACATGCAAAGGAGATAGTTTAGAACTGAAGCTATCAGCTAATGATTTTTATACTGGTTTGGGTGGTGCTGTGCCTGAAAATATGGGCGTAAATGACGTTTTAAATATTAAAATATGGATGAGGGATATGCTAGACGATTTAGACCACATTGCTTACAAAAAATTATTTGAAAGCGAGATCATAAACAGGTACATGGAACAAAATAAGTGGAATGCAATAAGAGATAGCAATACACTTATCTACTTTGAACGGCTAAAAATCAATGAAAAACCTCGTGGGACGTCGGAGAAAACTGAGATCTCATTCGTAATAAAGTCTTTAAACGATTATGAATTGGCAGGCACACAGGAGGGTAAACCGTACATTTATAATCCTAAAGACTTAAACCTTCTCCCAGGAATTCATTTTTTAATGGCCAATTTAGCGGTTGGAGAAAGCGCAAGAGCTCTACTTCCATCTGATCAAGCATTTGGTTCTGACGGCAATACAAAAATCCCAGGTTATACTCCTATACTAGTTGAGATAGAGGTGTTGGCTATATTGAAATGAAAAGTGTAAAGGAGTTATCTGCGGTTCAGCAAAAGTTGAGTGATATTTTAAGTGTTTCGCAGAAAAGGAAATTCTCGATTATGGTTGCCATCAGTTTATGTGCAGCACTATTGGAAATTGCAGGTATTTCTGTACTGTTACATACCGTACTTTCTATCCTGAAGCCTGAGTTTTTGCGAAGTAATTTTTTTACTTCTTTTGTTTACAATGGTCTAGGTATTCGTGATTCTAAAACATTCATTCTCGTTATTTCCACCTTTCTTTTTCTGTTTTATGTTGTTAAAAATGTAATTTTAGTTCAGCTTAATAAGCTTCAGGTTAGGTATGCTTTTGAGATCACAGACGAGGTTTCTAGTAGTTTTTATCGGTTTATAGCAAAGCAAGATTTACTTTATTTCACGCAAAAGAAATCTTCAGAAATTATGCATGAGATAGGCATGACAAGTCTAAGTTTTGCTGAGGGAATATTGCTTTCAAGTATCGTGGTCATCTCAGAATTAATGTTAATTATACTGGCATTGTGTGGCGTATTGATTTATAACCCATTGCTTTTTGTATTTTCCTTTCTCACCTTAATACCGACAGCGGGAATACTTATGTACATCAATCGCAGAAAATTACGACGTGCAGGCGCTAGGCTAAGTAATATTAGTCCTTTGATATACGAAAATGCGGGTGAATTAGCCTCAGGAATAGCGAACATAAAACTATGGAATGGAGCCGATTATTTTTATGATAGATATGAAAAACTAAAAAAGGAGGCTTACGCACTCAAAACCAACATTTATGTAAGTTCACAATTTATTCCAATACGCATATTTGAGGTTATCGCTATTTCAGGGATATTATGTGTGGTGCTTTATGCGATGCTAGCGGACCATAACTTTTCCAAAATCGCCACTTATATTTCAATCTATGCTGGGGTCTCTTTCAGACTTTTGCCAAGTATTAACAGATTAGTTATGGCTTCTAACAGTTTGTCCGTTAGTAGTTTTATCTTGGATATGGTCATGGTAGATGAACAATCTGAAGAAATATTAGTCGTTTCTCCAACAAAGCTTAGCTTGAACACGGTTATAAGTTTAAATGCAGTTAGCTTTTCTTACCCGGATGGAACAAGTGTACTAAATAATATTAACATTGATATACCAAAAGGCAGCTTTATTGGGCTAATTGGTGCCAGCGGTTCAGGGAAATCAACAGCGGTCAATATTTTATCATCTCTGATATTACCAACGAGCGGTTGTATTATGATAGACGGTAAAAAGTTAGAGCCAGAAAATTATGTAGCCTACCGTTTTCTATTTTCATATGTAGAACAAGAGGTGTTCATGCTGAATGACTCTGTGCTTCGTAATGTGGCATTTTTAGATCCAAATCCAGACTTGGATAAGGCAAGGGAATGCATAGAGAAGGTAAATTTAACCACTTGGTTAGATGGATTGCCAATTGGCTGGGATACGAAAGTGGGAGAATTAGGCAATCATATAAGTGGCGGCCAAAAACAGCGAATCGCGATCGCAAGATCGCTATATAAGGATGCGGAAGTATTTATTTTTGACGAGGTTTCAAATAACCTTGATACTTACTCAAAAGAACAAACTTTAATAGCCATAAGAGATCTAAAGAAAGAAGGAAAAACAGCTATTCTTATTACGCACAAAGAGGATGAATTACAGTTCTGCGATACGGTGTACACACTCAAAAACGGACAACTTATCCAAGTGTAACAGAAATATCATTTCATTATTTAAAAGTCATTAAACAAAATAAATTATACTGATTTTGTAGTGTTAATTCTTTTTGGGTTTCTATTTTTAGTTACGTCTACTATAAATCTATTGCCAAGCAGTTTTCTGCCTAATAGCGTTGGGAAACGCATTTTGTAACGATTACTTAAGTTAAATGTGGTCCGAAAACTGTGACCATTTATTTCCACATCCATTTTTATCTGGTATCTGTTGGTTACAATACCATTTGAACTACGCACTTTTTTAGTTTTAAATGAAGTGGTTGTGTGTTCTTGCCCTGTGTATTGTGGGTGTGTTTTGTTAAGTAGGATAAAAACTAAAATGTGCTCTCCATCAGGCGTCACTCTTTCTTCACTATAGCAACAGTCTATGGCACTATTGTACGCTCCAGTATCCGTTTTTGATTTGAGTTTAAAAATACCCACTTGAGGTAAATTTATCTCCTCGTGCATGCCAATTATACTTAGGGATGATGCTTCCATAAATTATAACCACTTTTTCTTTTTAAAGAACTTAATAAGAAAGGTTACCACTAAAATCATTAAACCAATAATGGCAGGGTATGTCCAAGCTAATTTGGTTTCTGGCATATAGATAAAATTCATACCGTAAAATCCTGCAATAAAGGTAATAGGTATAAAAATGGCAGACATAATGGTTAGCAGTTTTATCATCTCATTCAGGCGATTATTCTGTTTTGCGAAGTATAAATCCGATAAGGAGTTTACGAGTTCTAGCTGCCTATTAAGAGAATCTGTAATATGTCTTGCGTTATGCGATATGGAAGTGAATAGTTTGGTTACAAAGCCAGAAATAGCAAAAAATTCAGACGTAATTATTGCCTCAATTATTTCACTAGAAACGCGTGCATCTTTGTGCACTTGTAGAAGATCTTTTTTAACAGCATACAGAGAACTTAAGTCGATAGCTTCGTCATTACTAGCAATTACCGCTTCAAGAGATAATAGGCTGTCTTCAGAGCTGTCACTAATGAGCGTGTATTGGTCTACAATGGAATCACATAGGAGAAATAAAAGGTAGTCAACACTTTTTTTACGGATAGGGCCATAATTGTTTTCCATGCGTGTTCTAATATTTTGAAATACGTCTTCTTCTATTTCTTGTAAGCTAATTATTACATTCTCTCCTAAGATAAAACTGATATGCTCCGTGTCGTGTAAATCATGTTTTTTCATTTTGAACGAGCAAAAAAGATGCTTATCCGTTTCCCATACTTTTGATCGTTGCGAAAAATCAACTGCATCAGCCATTAAAAAAGGGTCTATATCAAAATAGTGCTCAATAAACTCGAGTGTTTTTTTGTCCTCAAGTGGATATAAATTTAACCAGATATATTTATCTTGATGCTCAGAAAGAAGTGGCTTTAAGTGGTCCCATTTTTTTTCGATGGTTCTGTTATAATATATATCGTTATAGAATATACAGTCCATGTTCATGACGCCGTTATCCTTTTCAAGATTGTACGAAATAGGACTATTAAATAGTTTCTTGTTCCTTTTTCTTGAGCTCATTATTTTTATAAACGATGGTTCGGTGTGGGAAAGGTATTTCTATATTATTGGCTTCAAACTCTTTTTTAACGGTATAGAATAGGTCTGTTTTTAAAGCAAATCCTTCTTCTTGGGTATCCGTCCATATATACGCTCTTAGGGTTATTCCTGAATCTCCCCATTTTATAATTCTAACATCCACAGCCGGCTTATCGTCTTTGGTTTCTGCTATTGATCTATAATCACGGAAAAATGGATGGTTCAATGCGCTTTTCTGAATAATGGCAGTAGCGGTATCCATATTGGAGTCATAACTAATACCAAAATGTATTCTATTCATAACCCGTTCGTCTTTAAGATTGGAGTTATGTATTGTTTCGCTACTTATCATAGAGTTAGGTATTACAATGCGTTTATTTTCAAAATCGCGGATTACGGTATGTCTGAGTGTAATATCTTCTACATAACCTTCGTCAAGTTCTCCTACCTTTATAAGGTCACCTACCCTAAAAGGTTTAAATATGACTAGGAAAATACCCCCTATAATGTTTGAGAAAGCCTGTTGAGATGCAAAACCAAGTATTGCAGCAAATATCCCTGCGCCTGCAAATAGTGTTTTTCCAACGTTTTTGAGGGGAGGAATAGTGTAAATAATAGCAATTACCCCAACGGTGTAAATAAGAAAGGAAAGTGTATTGTATAGGAATTTTAGTCCTGTTATTTTAGCATCATCATCCGAGGGGTCACTATAGGTTTTGCGAATACTTCTTTTGATAAGGGCTTTTCCCAGCTGTACTAATAAATAGGAAACTAAGGTGATAATGCCTATCTGAATTAGCTCATTTTGTGATATCCCAGCTACCATCGTATAAGTGCGCTTGCCCAGGTAAATCCACTGCCAAATGCCGCCAAACAAATCAAGTCTCCTTCTTTAACTTTACCAGCTAACTTAGCCTCTGCCAATGCTATGGGTATAGAAGCAGCGGTTGTATTGCCGTATTTTTGGATGTTGTTAAAGACTTGATCGTCTCTTAAGCCCATCTTTTGTTGTACAAATTGAGAAATACGGAGGTTTGCTTGATGTGGTATGAGCAAGTTTATATCAGTGCTTTTTAAATTATTTTGTGTTAAGGCTTCACCTATTACCTGCGGAAATCGGGTAACTGCATGCTTGAAAACAAACGTTCCGTTCATATATGGATAAATGGCCTCGTCGTCTTTTCCTGCACCATCTATTATTTCAGGGACCCATCGTCGTGTGCTTGGCCCAATTAGCGTAAGCTCCTCTGCAAATTCACCTTGCGAATGCAAGTGCGTAGAGAGGATACCTCTATCAGCGTTTGGACTTTTAGATACAATTGCTGCCCCTGCTCCATCGCCAAAAATAACAGTTACTCCGCGTCCTTTAGTGGATTTATCAAGACCGCCGCTATGATATTCAGAGCCCACTACCAGAATATTTTTATACATGCCTGTTTTGATGTATTGGTCTGCTATAGACAGGGCGTATACAAAACCACTGCATTGATTTCGTACATCTAAGGCACCTATGGTGTCTAGTCCTAAGTCTTTTTGAAGTGTAACACCAGGTCCAGGAAAATAGTAATCCGGACTTAAGGTAGCGAATATGATAAAATCTATTTCAGTTTTATCTATTCCAGCATCAGCAATGGCATTTTTGGATGCTTCAAGAGCCATAGAAGATGTGCTCTCACTGTTATCTTTAATCCAACGTCTTTCATTAATACCCGTCCGCTCAACGATCCACTCGTTGTTGGTGTCCATTAAGGTAGCAAGGTCATCGTTGGTTACAACATTGCTAGGAACATAATAGCCCATGCCTTTTATTATCGCACTATTCATCGGTGCAATTTAAGAAGAAAAAATAGAATGCTTTTTAAAAAAGTAATGAAGTTTTAGCTCAGCTTACGCGCTACTTCTACCTCACGGAAACCTTCTATAAGGTCATACAGTTCAAGATCATTGTAGTTTTTAATTTGAATACCGCATTCGAAGCCTTTACCTATTTCTTTGGCGTCATCTTTAAATCGCTTCAATGCTTCTATTTCTCCAGTATAAATTACTACGTTGTTACGGATAAGTCTAACCTTATTGCTTCTATACATCTTTCCTTCTGTTTGCATACAGCCGGCTATGGTTCCTACTTTAGTGATTTTGAATACCTCACGTACCTCCGCAGTACCAGTTATTTCCTCTTTTAAGTCTGGAGCTAACATACCTTCCATGGCAGCTTTAATCTCTTCTATAGCTTGGTATATAATGCTGTATTGCTTTATCTCAACACCTTCATTTTCAGCTAGTTTTTTAGCTGATGGCATTGGCCTAACTTGGAAACCGATTACGATTGCGTCAGAAGCTTTGGCTAAAAGGACGTCATTATCTGTAATTGGTCCTACAGATTTTTGTATAATCTTAACTTCTATCTCTTCGGTAGAAAGTCTGAGTAATGAATCAGAAAGTGCCTCACTACTGCCATCCACGTCTGCTTTAATTATTAATTTAAGCTCTTGGAAATTACCTATAGCCAGTCGTTTACCAATAGTATCTAGCGTAAGCATAGAGGTAGTTCGTATAGACTGCTCTCTTTGTAACTGCTCTCGTTTATTGGCTATTTCCTTTGCTTGAGCTTCATCAGAAAGTACTTGGAACGTTTCACCTGCTGCAGGTGCCGCAGAGAACCCTAGAATAGACACTGGTGAAGATGGTCCTGCCATTTTCATTGCTTGTCCCCTCTCATTGAACATCGCTTTCACACGTGCAAAATGTTGTCCAGCAATCAGTGCATCACCCACTTTAAGCGTTCCTTCGCTTATAAGAACCGAAGCAACTACACCTCTTCCTTTTTCTATCTTAGCCTCTAGTACTGCGCCTTTTGCATTCTTGTTAGCATTCGCTTTTAGTTCAAGTAATTCGGCTTCTAAACTTACTTTTACAAGTAGTTCTTCAATATTGAGTCCTTTTTTAGCAGAAATTTCTTGACACTGATACTTGCCTCCCCATTCCTCTACTAATATATTCATGGCAGATAACCCTTCTCTTACTCTATCAGGGTTTGCTCCATCTTTATCTATTTTATTGATCGCAAAAACAATAGGAACATTAGCTGCTTGCGCATGGCTAATTGCCTCTTTTGTTTGTGGCATTATGGTATCGTCAGCAGCAATTACGATAATAGCTACGTCTGTCACTTTTGCTCCTCGGGCACGCATTGCTGTAAAAGCCTCGTGACCAGGTGTGTCTATAAAAGTCATTTTCTGACCCGTTTTCAACTTAACTTCGTAAGCTGCAACGTGCTGCGTTATGCCTCCAGCTTCACCTGCGATAACATTTGCTTTCCGTATGTAATCTAATAATGAAGTCTTACCGTGATCCACGTGACCCATTACCGTAACAATTGGATGTCTCGGTTTTAGATCCTCTTCTCGATCGTCCTCTTGCTCTATCTCGATGGTTTCGTCAGCGTCTACGAAGTTTACTTCGTATTCGAATTCTTCTGCAACTATTTGAATCGTTTCAGCATCAAGTCGTTGATTGATGGAAACCATCATACCAAGGGAGAAACAAGCACCTATGATTTCGTTTACATTTACATCCATCATATTTGCAAGGTCATTTGCGGTAACAAACTCTGTTACTGATAGAATTTTACTTTCGACGATATCCTGAAGTTGTTTTTCTTCCCACTTTTTCTTGTGCTCTTCTCTTCTGAATTTCCTAGCTTTTTGTCTAACCTTACCACCGTGATTTGGGGCTTGCTTAGAAGAAGTCATGTTAGCTAAAGTTTTCTTAATCTTATCCTGAATCTCTTTTTGAGTTATTTCAGTTTTTTCATGACTTGGGCCAGTTCCACTTCCAGTGCCGGGACGTGTTCCGGGTTTATCGGGACGTACTTTATCAGGGCTTATTTTTTCGCCACGTATACGTTTACGTTTTTGCTTTGGCTCATTAGCGTCTCTAGTACGGGTTTTCTTAACTACAGGTTTTATTTCAACTTTACCTAAAACCGTTGTTCCTTCCAATTTCGAGTACTCTGTTTTGATCTCAACAGGTTCAAGTACTTCTGGAACTGCCGGAGTTGGCACAACAGGAGTTTCTGATTTATTTAAATTCTCAGTGCCTTGGCTTTGTTTTGACTTCTGTGTTTTTGAAGTAGTTTTTTCAGCTTCTTTCTTACCTGACTTAGATTCTTTTTTCTTGGGCGTATCTAATTTTATACTTCCAAGAATCTTTAGGCTTCCAGCTTCTTGTACAATCTCTGGAATAGGTGCTGGATCAAGGGTAATTGCTTCGGGTGTACTTTCTAATTTAACAACTTCTTCAGCTTCAGCGGGTATAATTACCTCTGGTTGCGGAATTTCTTCAACCACTATAGTTTCAGGAACAACTTTAGTTACCTCAGGCTCACTGGTCGCTTCGCTGTTATCTGAAGCTTCAAATTTCGGTATGAATTTCGAAGATGTATCTTTTACAAAAAAAGTTGGTTCTGGGGTGAATTCCTGTTTCGGCGGATCAACTTTTTTAGTTTCAACTATTTCTGCAGTTTTAGCATCCTTCCGAATGTTTATTTCCAGTTGTTGTGATTCCTCCTTAGCTTGCTTATCTTTTTGATAAAAACTGAGCAAGTCTTGATACATGGCTTCATCCAGTTTTGCTGTGATTTTTTGCTCCACATCAAAACCTTTGTCTGCAAGGTGATCTACGATAGTTTTCCAACTAACGTTGAACTCTGTAGCAACCTTATTTATTCTATATGTCTTATTATTATCAGCCATCTATTGCTAAGCAGTGTTCGAAAATAATACTTTAATGGTTTAAAGTATTATTATTCAAATTCTGCTTCTAGTATTTTCTTAATTTCTTCAATTGTTTCCTTCTCTAACTCAGTGCGTGATACCAAATCTGCGTCACTCATTTCAAGTACACTTTTTGCCGTATCTAGACCGATGCCCTTCAGCTCATCTATAATCCAAGCATCTATTTCGTCTACAAATTCGTCTAAATCAACGTCCATATCCTCGTCTTCGTTAGATTCTCTGTACACGTCGATAGTATAACCTACTAATTTACCTGCAAGTTTAATATTGTGTCCTCCTTTACCAATAGCAAGTGATACTTGATCTGCGGGTAAGAATACGTCTGCTTTTCCTGTTTTGTCATCTAGAGTAATGCTGGATACTTTTGCAGGGCTTAAGCTTCTTTGTATAAGCAACTGAATGTTAGAAGTGTAGTTAATAACGTCTATGTTTTCATTTTTCAATTCTCTAACAATGCCGTGTATTCTACTACCTTTCATACCTACGCACGCACCCACTGGATCTATGCGGTCATCGTAGCTTTCTACAGCTACTTTGGCACGTTCTCCAGGCTCTCTTACTATTTTTTTAACGGTAATTAACCCATCAAGAATTTCAGGTACTTCTAGTTCAAATAAACGCTCAAGAAACTCTGGAGCTGTTCTACTCAAGATAATCTTAGGGTTTGAATTGTACATTTCAACGCGAAGTACCACAGCACGCATGCTATCTCCTTTTTTGAAGAAATCTCTTGGAATCATTTCTCTTTTTGGAAGAATAAGTTCATTTCCTTCGTCATCCAAGATCATGATTTCGTTTTTCCAAATTTGGTAAACCTCACCAGTTACTATTTCACCAACTCTATCTTTATATTTTTTATAGAATTCGTCTTTTTCTAACTCTAGCACTCTAGATAAAAGTGTTTGTCTGGCAGTAAGAATTGTTCTGCGACCAAACTCAGCCATATCAATTTCTTGAATAGCTTCTTCACCTATTTCATAGTCAGCTTCTATTTTTTTAGCATCTTCTATGGTTATTTCTTTATTGGGATCTTCTACTTCACCCATGTCCACAATCTCTCTATTCCTGTATATTTCAAGGTCACCATTGTCAGTATTAACGATAACGTCAAAATTATCATCAGAACCATATTTTTTTCTAATCATGGTTCTAAATACGTCTTCGAGTACCCTCATCATGGTGGCTCGATCGATGTTTTTGAATTCTTTGAATTCCGAGAAAGATTCTACTAATTGTAAGCTCATTTCTATTTTCGTTTAAAGGATATTTTTACTGTGCTGTTATTTATTTTTTCAAACAGTATTGTTTGTAGTTCTGTTTTGTTTTTGCCCATAGTTTTAAGTATGGTTATCGTCTCGTCGTTTACTTCTGTTAGCTCACCTTCTACGATTTCGTCATCACACGTTACGATAAGATCACGACCAATATGCTGGTTATATTGACGAATGTCAATGAGCGGTTGATCTGTTCCAGGAGAAGATATTTCATAACGGATTGGTGTTTCGTCTAAATATTCTTCGTCTAGTATTCGTGATACTTTTCGGCTAAGGCGGGTACATAACTTTATATCCACTCCATTCTCGCCATCAATGTAAAATCGCATACTTGTTTCAGCTTGGTTAGCATCTATGCCTACCAAAAAACAATTGGTTTCTACCAATTCTTCTTCAATGATCTTAGTTATCAGCTGTTTTAAACTCAAAATTTTTATAAGAAAAAAGGGGCTTTAAACCCCTCTCTATGCTTTTTACTAGCGCAAAAGTAACATTATTTAAACAAACACAAAAACATATATAAATACTTGCCTTTCACCTCTATTTTTGGTGGCTAAAATGAAACGTCGAGTAATGATTAATAAAAGCCCCGTACTATATCTTATTTTTTTATGTGTCGTAATAATAATTCTGGCCAATAGTGGTGGTAGTCCAGGTGGCTATACCGGTTCAAAATCAGACAAAGGCGCAACTTGTGCAAGTAGCGGTGGTTGTCACGCTAGCTCTTCAAGCACTATAACTTCTAGTGAGATGATTTCTAGTGATATTCCCGCTTCTGGCTATGTTCCAGGCAAACAATATACTGTTATCATGAAAGCAGCCAAGTCTGGTGTCACAAAATTTGGATTTGAAATAACATCGGAAGACAGCTTAGGTAATGGCAAAGGAACTTTTAGCAATACTTCGGAGGTGAATATAAAATCAAATGGAAAGCGAGCAACGCATAAGTCTTCCAATAATTCAGGTTCAGGTAGCAAGTCATGGACATTTTCTTGGACGGCTCCCGTCAAAGGTTCTGGTAGTATACATTTTTTTGCCGCAGCTTTAGTAGCCAATAATAACGGGAATACATCTGGAGATAACGTTTTAATAGACACCCTTTCAATTGCAGAGGCCAGTATTTCCTCTACCGATTTACTTAATTATGCAAAAATTAAAATATACCCCAACCCCACTAGTAAAGAATTAACTATTTCAGGCTATACGGGTGCAGCAGACTATACGGCTATTTTTAATTCTACCGGCAATTTGGTTTTCAAAGAGAACTATTCAACTACCTTGAATATCGCATACTTAGAAGCAGGTGTTTACTACCTTAAAATAGTTTCGGGAACCACTAGCGTAACACGTCCTTTTATTAAGAAGTAGTTTATGGCAATAACAAGAAGAAATCTAAAAAAAGTTGATCATATCTTTTTTAAGACATAAACGATTGAGCTGCTTTTCTTGAAAAAAAATATGGAGTTGAGCAGAGATAAAAGTCCAAGCATCAAGGTTGCAGGCATAAAGCTAAATGACTTTTTGTAGGAAGCGCTAATCAAACAATTATAGAAAGGATCCAATGGTAAATTGTGTTCTTTGACAACTTCAAAACCTCTATCCTTTGCAAATTGGGTAAATGTCTCTGAGGTGAAATGCCACAAATGTCGCGGTGTATCATACCCATTCCAGTATTTACGGTAATATTTTTCTTCTAAACAAAGATGATTAGGCATGGCAATGATTAGAGTTCCGTCAGCTGTCAGTTTCTGCTTTAGCATGGCAAAATACTCGTCGTAACTATACACATGCTCAAAAACGTGCCACATGGTAGCTATGTCATATTCATCTTGAATTTCGTTATTCAAAAACTGCGTTGGAGAGTAGGCCGTTATTCCGAACTTTTCGTTGCAAAGGGCTACCGCTTTATCACTTATTTCTACTCCAGCTACAGCTAGTCCATTTTGCTTCATAAAATGAATAAAATAACCAGAACCTGAACCGATGTCGATTAACCTATTGCCCTTAGCGTGTTTTTTTATTAATCCAAGTTTATACCTAAGCATCCATTTTCGAGCTTGGTGATATACAGTGTTTATAATTCCAGCGCTGCTGTCACTGTGCTCTACGTACTCTTCTGTTTCGTAATAGGGCCCAGCCTGCATTGCGGACGGCGGGTTGGAGGTAAATCGAAAACCACAAGAATTACAATTCTTAAGATAAAAAACCTCGTTACTTACTAACCAATCGGTTACGGTAAGTTCATCATTAAGTGACGTACTTCCGCATACAATGCATGCAGAAATTTCTATTTTATTACTCAAGGGTATTTTTAAGCTAGTAATAGGTATAGTGACTATTTTTTTCTCATGTTACGCAATGTACGATACAGTGCGGGAGGCATTATATCTACAGCAAGATTTACTAAGCCATTGTATGCTTTCATGGATACAGAGTCGACCCCTTTGCGCTCTTTAAAAAGTGTGGTATGGTCCTCTAAGCCATCATTTACTTCTTCTTTAGGCCTGCCGTTGGTGTAATAATATAAGGCTAAGGACTTTCTGCTTCTATCTTCTGGGCAATTAAGCTTGTCGGGATGTCCGTGAAAACTATAATCTGTTGTAGAAAACATAGCGACACGATTAAAAATGGGCAAAATTTTAGCGCGGCTTTCAGACATATCTGTTTTCCAGAGTTCAAAATGGCCACCATATTCTTCTTTCCAATCTTTATTTAAGTAAATCAAAAAGTTTAGTCTGCGGTCTAAGCCAAGGGTACGATGCTTATTAAAATCAGCATGTATTTTTAACATGCCTCCTGGTTTTATTTGATGACAACCTCCTCCTTCAAAATAAGGATCTGCTATTAGGTTGGTAATACCGGAAAGATCACTTAAAAACATCAAAAAAGGCTCTGAATTGAGAAAATGCATTAAAACTTTAGTTTTGGGTCCAAACTTTTGTTCACCTCTACTAGCCAGTTTTATTTCATTGGGGTTGCTGTACTGTATATCGCTTTTATCTCCGAGTTCAGGAAACTCAGATAGCACATCACTTAGAAATTCTTCGTTAAAAAAATCGTCGAAGTATATGCTAGGAAAAGGATCGGCGTTTTGATAACTAGAGGCTTGTGATTTAGCGAAATCAATAAGTTCTTCATAGTTTTTATTCAATATGGTGTAATCTCCAATTAACATTTATGTCCTAATTTTATGGTCAAAAATAACGCCTTTCTACGCTTCTAAAAAATGAATACATAATTTTTCAAAAACAGAACGTTATAAATCTTTATTTTCGCCGTTTAACAAAAGACGTATCAAACTAGAATGAATAATTTTAAACGTATAAATACCATAGGTGGGTGGTTGACCTTTATAGTTGCATTAGCTGTGTATATACTTACGCTCGAACCCTCTGTGAGTTTATGGGATTGTGGTGAATTTATATCGGCATCATACAGACTTCAGGTAGTACATCCTCCGGGAGCTCCGTTGTTTTTGATGTTGGGCAGAATATTCACTTTATTTGCTGAACCAGGAACAAACGAAGTAGCCATTGCTGTAAATATGCTAAGTGCAGTAGCAAGTGCTGCTACCGTAATGTTTACCTTTTGGATCACGACGCATTTCGCAAAAAAAATACTAAAATTAGACTTAAATACCTCTAATATAGAGCTAAGCAGTGCTATCGCTATTCTAGGATCTGGACTTGTAGCTGCTTTGTCAGTTACTTTTATGGATACTTTCTGGTTTAGTGCCGTGGAGGCAGAGGTATATGCTGCTTCATCTTGCTTTATGGCCTTAGCATTTTGGGCCATTTTGAAATGGGAGCGTGTAAAAGACGAGCCGACGTCAGATAGATGGATTGTATTTATAGCTTACGTTATAGGTTTAGGTATTGGTCTCCACTTATTAAACTTGCTAGTTGTTCCAGCTATCATACTTTATTATTTCATTAATAAATTTGGTGCGTCAAGAAGCAACATTCTAAAAGCGACCGCAATTGGGCTTGGTTCTATCGCACTTCTACAGTGGGTAGTTATCCCTAAGACGCCAGAAATTGCTGCTTTCTTTGACAGAATTTTTGTAAATAGTTTTGGTTTACCATTTAATTCTGGAGTATTGTTTTTCTTATTACTGATCGTATTGGCTATTGTTTTCGGATTGAGATATACTATAAGGAAGAATAAGCCAATGGCTAATTTAGTGATTTTATGCTATGCGTTTATTATGCTTGGCTTTTCATCATACTCGATGGTTGTTATCCGATCTATTGCAGGTCCAGCTATAAATATGAATGATCCTCAAGATGCTCAAAGCTTATTGAGCTATATCAATCGTGAACAATATGGGTCTAGACCATTAATAAGCGGACCATATTGGAATGCACAACCTACCGGTATAATTGAGACAGGCAAAAATTATAGAAGAGGGGAAGGAGAGTATATTGTTACTGGGAAAAAGCAAGAATATGAGTTTGATTCTAGAAGCACTACTTTTTTGCCTAGAATGGGTGATATGTCAGAAAAATCTGATTACTATCCTATCTGGTGCGATATGGATGATATGTTCTATAGTATTAGAAGCTTAGAGCAAAAAGTTCAGCAAGATCCTACGAATGCAGATTTACAAGAACAATTAAAAACTGCAAAAGCAACCAAACCTAGTTTTGGAAACAACATGACCTTTATGTTCAGATATCAACTTGGGTGGATGTACTGGAGATATTTCATGTGGAATTTTGTCGGTCGTCAAAATGATCTTCAGAATGTAACGGGAAACAGCCAACAAGGGAATTGGATTTCTGGTATAACTGGTTTTGACGAATGGAGATTGCGAGCACCGCAACAAGTTACTAGTCAAATGGAATATAATAAAGCTAGAAATGTATATTACTTCTTGCCGCTTATTTTGGGAATTTTAGGTATGATCGTCATGTTTAAAAGAGCCAAAATGGATTTTTATGCGGTATTGGTAATGTTCGTCTTTACAGGTATTCTGGTTGTTATTTACCTAAATCAACCACCTATGGAGCCACGTGAAAGAGACTATACTAACGTAGGGTCTTATCAAGTCTTCTGTATCTGGATCGGGCTAAGTGTACTTTTCTTGGTAGACTTGGTGAAAAATAAAAAGGCGAAAACAATAACGGCTTTGGGGGCCACGGCAATAGCTTTATTCGCAGCACCATTTTTAATGGGTTCTCAAAACTGGGATGATCATGATAGATCAGATAGATATTTGGGAATATCCTTTGCAAAGAATTACCTAGAAAGTTGCGAAAAAAATGCAATTCTATTCACCAATGGTGATAACGACACCTATCCATTATGGTATGCCCAAAATGTGGAAGGAATTAGAACAGATATTCGAATTATCAATTTAAGTCTTTTACCTACAGAGTGGTATAGTAGCGCCTTGAGAAAAAAAGTGTTTGACTCTGAACCGTTACCTATGTCTATACCCGCAGAGAGTATAGTGGCAGGAAAACGTGATTATGTTAGATATATGGACAATAGAACATTAGATCAAAATCAGTTTTATCCATTAGATCAAGTTTTAGGCTTTATGACGGATGATAGTAAGACAGAATTTGTGACCAGCAGAGATGAACGCGAAAACTATTTCCCTGTCAAGAATTTCAGTATAGAAGTAGATAAAGAAGCGGTTATTAAAACAGGCTATCTGCCAGCAGGAGATTACGATAAAATCGTAGATAAAATGCGATGGAATATAGGAAAAAATGCTCTGCATAAAGGAGATATTACAGTGCTTGACATTATAGCAACAAATGCAAAAAATGGCTGGACGAGACCTATCTATTGGACAACTACTACTGGTTCTGAAGTATACATGAATATGGATAAATACTTACGACATAATGGTCTAACCTATCAATTGCTCCCAGTAGAAAGACAGCCAAATATGCGTGGTATGGATGACATGGACAAACTCTACAATACGTTGATGAATGTATATGTTTGGGGTAACATGGACAAAGGAACTTTATATTTAGACGATAAGGCTCAGTTAGTTCCACAAAACCTTCGTCAGTTATTTGTATCTGTTGCTGATTATCATTCAAGAACTGGAAGATTAGATTCTGCTGCTAATATGATTGATAAGTGCTTCGCATCTATGCCAGAAAGTTTATTACCAATGGATCTTAGGTTAAAAGCAGCAAGTGCCGATATTTATTATAGATGTAGTCAAATAGAAAAAGGAGACAAATATTTGTCGGAAGTAGGAGATGCCGCTTTTGAAGAGGTGCAATATTACAATAAGTTTAAAACCAAAGGTATTCAAAGTGTAGAAGGTGATAAGCGTGATAATATTGAGATACTGCGTAACGTAGCTGCAGCAGCAAGAGCATATAAACGTGACGCGTTAGCTAAGAAATACGAAGACCTATACACTCAAGTTAATATAGCCTACTAATAGGCATTAAAGATGAGCAAAGAAGGCATAATTATTGGTTACCATGCAGTAGAAGAATTGCTGCAAAGTGGGGTAACCATAGGGAAAGTATATATAAACGCAAAAGCTGATAGGCACAAAATTGGTGCTCTTCGATTGTTAGCGAAAGAGAGCGATACACCATTTCAGATGGTGCCTGTCGAGAAGCTGAATAGAATAACGCGCGCTAACCATCAAGGTGTAATAGCTGTAAAAAGTCCTATTGATTTTGTTCCACTTGAAGAAACCATTACACGAATGTTTGAAGAGGGGAAACCGCCTAAAATACTCATAGCAGATGGTGTCCAAGACATACGAAATATAGGCGCTATTGCTCGCTCTTGCGTAGCTTTTGGCGTAGATCTGATGATAGTGGGTGTAAAGGCAAATGCTGAAATAGGTGAAGGAGCTATAAAATCAAGTGCTGGAGCACTCTTAAAATTACCGGTAGCGCGTGTAAGTAGTTTGTCAAATACACTCACATACTTAAAAAGTTGGGGTCTAAAACAAATAGCAGCGAGTGAAAAGTCAGAGAGCTTTTTGGAGCTTTCATCTTTTACAGGATTAGACTCTTGGGTACTATGGATGGGAAATGAAGATAAAGGACTTAGCAGGGAACGCCTATCAGAAATGGATGCCATTGTAAGAATAAAAATGCAAGAAAGTGTCGACTCTCTCAACGTTTCGGTAGCCGCAGGCATTTTACTTCACACCCTATACTCCAAGTAATCAGCAGTTTAGGCACTTTAATATTTTATTCAAAAAATTGGTTTAAATTTTTATTTTCGCAATCAAATTAATGGGCAGCTTGTATGCCTCTAAATGTTTAACCAAAATTAAAATTAAACAAAATGTATTGGACTTTAGAATTAGCATCTTATTTGGATGACGCTCCTTGGCCAGCAACAAAGGATGAACTTATTGACTTTGCGATTAGAACTGGTGCACCTCTTGAGGTAGTAGAAAATCTTCAAGAACTTGAAGACGATGGAGAACCTTTTGAAACAATAGAAGAAATTTGGTCTGAGTATCCGTCGACGGACGATTACTTCTTTAACCAAGACGAATTGTAAAAAACGCACCAATCTATAAAGGTATTTAACTAAAAGCCCCGATATCAAATATATCGGGGCTTTTTTATGGTGATAATTTCGTTATTAACTAATCGATTGTTCTAAAATGACAGCTTTTTAAAATGCCATTCCTATCTCAAAACTCAAGCTTTTTATCGTTTTACCATTACCTGTTTTAGGGTAGTAGCCTATAAAATTAACATTGTTATTAGCACTTATTAAAGCGAGTTTGGCCCCGATCTGAAGGGACACAGTATTGCCTTTTATGTGATAATAAGATGCCACCCCAATGTCGTAGTCTTTGAAACCAATATCGTTTAATTCGGGTTTTTTCTTAGCGCCAATAAAAAGTGATGATAGTGCAAGATAGGATGCGTATGGACCTAAGGTAATGGCCTTGTTACTGTTTGGGATATTATAAAGGGGTTGTGCGCATATATCTACATAAAATGTTGAAATACGTGAATAACCAGTGTCTCCATTTTTGAATTTAGAGCCTCGAAAACTGCCAACGGCCTCTGTGTACAAACTCCATCTATTCTCAGGGTTAAAAATGATATATGGACCAGCGGTATATCCGAATTTAGGTCGTGGATTCTGTAATTCTGAACCTATTAAAGTCGAGATATTAATATTTGTTTTGATACCTACTTTGTGAGGAAATTCTGCTTTTTGCTGTGCAGTAACAGTGGTTAATAAAAACAATAGCGGTATGAAACAGAAGAGTCTCATTCGATTTTTTTGCCTTGGAGTGCTTTTGCGATATTTTTGTCCATAGCTTTTTCTGCAAATTGACGACTATATGTGTTAAGAGAATCTGTATGTTTAATAATAGCATCTCTGTCTTTGTTCTCTATGGCGTTTTGAATCTCTCTTATGTATTCGTTAATTATGACAACGTTAGCTTCCAAAAGCAGATCTGTATGTTCTCGTGTGAATTTTTGTGTGGCGTATATAAGTTGCTCTGCTTCTGTTTTGGCTTCCACAAACGAGCGTATATCCAAGTCAGATTGCGCATGAAGAATACTGTTACTTAACATAAGTTTTATTTCATCGTCTGTTAATCCGTATTGCGGAGTCATTTCTACGGTTTGTTTAACTCCGGATCGGGTTTCTTCCGCATTTACTTGTAATATACCGTCTGCATTTAACATAAATGTCATAGCTATCTTAGGTAAACCTGCAGGCATTGCAGGTATGCCTTTTAGTACAAATTCACCTAATTTTCTATTGTCCGAAACAAGCTCACGCTCACCTTGGTAGATGTTTACAAGCAGGTTTACTTGCCCATCAACAGAAGTAGTGTATTCTTTACGCAGCTTAGTTGGTATTTTAGTGTTTCTAGGTATAAGAACATCCATTAGTCCGCCCAAGGTTTCTATACCTAAAGATAATGGTGTTACATCTAGTAGCAACATGTCTTTTCTATTGCCTGCTAAAATATCTGCTTCAATAGCGGCACCAAGTGCAACTACTTCATCAGGGTTGAGGGTGTCGTTTATTTTAGCAGAGCTAAAAAATTGTTGTACTGCATTTTTTACTGCCGGCGTGCGTGTGCTGCCACCAACGAGTACTATTTCGTCTATGTCTGTAGCGATTAGCTCAGCATCTTTAAGTGCTCTTTGGCAGCAATCCATGGTTTGATTTAAAAGAGGAATAAGTAACTCATTAAGTTGCACACGAGATAAGAATAACTCGATTTCCTTTTTACTCAAGTTTATAGACGTTGAAAAAGTTTCTTTTGAGCTCAGTTCTTTTTTTGCTTTCTCTGCGGTTAGTCGTAATAATTGATGTTCACTTGGACTATCCGGATCTAATCGGTTTTTAGCCATCCAGAATGCTACAATTTTTTTATCAATATCGTCACCACCTAAATAGGTATCACCGTTGGTCGATAATACCTCAAAAATACCGGCATGTATATTTAAAATCGAAATATCAAATGTGCCACCTCCTAGGTCATATACGGCAACGGTTTTTGGCTCGTCCGTATTTTGACCAATACCATAAGCTAAACTAGCTGCAGTTGGCTCGTTTATAATGCGTAGCACGTCTAGTCCTGCTAGTTTCCCAGCATCTCTTGTTGCCTGTCGTTGAGAGTCGTTAAAATAGGCTGGAACAGTGATAACCACTTTGCTTACGGTTGAACCTAGTTTATTTTCTGCTACTGTTTTTAATTCTCTTAGGATGTATGAAGAAAGCTCAACAGGTGAGTAGCTTTTGGTACCTATTCTAACTTTAACAAGCTTATCTTCTTCGTCAATTATGGTATAATTAAGCTTGTGATTGTGATTTTCTATGTCTTGATAGCTTTTTCCTAGTAGTCTTTTTATAGAATAAATAGTATTTTCTGGTTCCTCCACTAGCATTTCTATCGCCTTTTTACCTACTTGTATTTGCTCACCAAAATATAAAGCACTTGGGATTATACTGTCATCATCTTTGGTAATGCAATAAGGTTGTCTATCCGATTCTCTCACCGTAGCTATTAGACTGTTAGTTGTGCCAAGGTCGATGCCTATAACTGTGTTATCTTTTGCAACTGTCCCGGATGTAAGATTTATGGATATTTTAGCCATGGCTGCAAAGGTACCTAATCTAATATCAAGGTTTTAACAATTACATAGTTAAATTTGTCTTCGATGAAGAAGAATTACTACGAGTTACGGCAATATAACAATGTAATTCTCTTTGACGGTGTATGTAACCTGTGCAATGTATCGGTTGATTTTATTATTGCCCGAGAACGTGGAAATAATTTACACTTTGCATCATTGCAAAGTGCTTTGGGCAAATCAGCTTTGGAAGGAATGTCCGAGGATACTCGTTTAGATAGTATTTTTTTCTGTAAGGATGGACGTATATTTAGTGAGTCCGAAGCGGTTTTGCAAATTTGTTATTTTATGAAACGGCCTTGGAGATGGCTTATAATATTTCGAATTATTCCCTTAAAACAAAGAGATAAGGTTTATCAGTGGGTATCCAGAAATCGCTATAAATGGTTTGGTAAAAGGGATGTATGTAGAACAACTAACCTGGTCGAGAACGAAAAAATATTAAGCAAGTTTATTAGCTAATTGACCGCACGCTGCGTCAATATCCTTGCCTCGACTTCTGCGTATGTTTACAATCACCTTATTTTTTTCGAGATAGTCGGCAAACCGTTGAATTTTTTCTGCTGAGCTAGATTTAAATTCAGCTAAATCGATAGGGTTATATTCTATTAAGTTAATCTTACACTTAATTTGACGGGCAAAGGAAACAAGTTCTTCTGCTTCAAATGGGTCGTCGTTTATGTCGTTTATCACGCAATACTCTAAGGTGACTCTGGTACCCGTCTTATCGTAGAAATAATTTAGCGCTTCAATCAAGTCCTCCAAAGAGTTGCTGTCATTGATAGGCATAATCTTACTTCTTTTTTCATTATTTGCCGAGTGAAGAGAGAGAGCTAAATTAAATCTAGCGCCGTCATCGCCTAGTTTCATGATCATTTTGGCAACACCAGCAGTTGAGAGTGTAATTCGCTGTGGCGACATCCCTAGGCCGTCTGGGGATGTAATTCTTTCTATTCCACTCATTACATTTGTGTAGTTTAGTAAAGGTTCACCCATTCCCATAAGCACGATATTACTAAGATTTATACCATATTCTTTTTCGGCTTCTGCTCTAAGAATGGCTACCTGGTCATACATTTCGTCTGCGCGCAGATTTCGTTCTCGCTTCATAAAACCAGTTGCACAAAAAGTACAACTTAAGCTACATCCTACCTGCGATGAAATGCATGCAGTAACACGTTCAGATGTTGGTATTAGGACTCCTTCTACTAAAAAGCCGTCATTTAGTCTAAAGGCGTATTTGATGGTTCCATCTGTGCTCTTTTGTGAGTTGGCTATGGTCATACCCAATATAGCATAACTATCATTTAATTTAGCTCTAAAGTCAAGCGATAAGTTGGTCATCTCTTCAAAAGACCTAGCACTTTTTTGCCATAACCATTCCCAAAGTTGGGTAGCTCTAAACTTTTTTTCACCCATTGCCTCACATGCGGCTAAAAGTTCATCTTTAGAAAGTGAGCGAATGTCAATCACAAGGCAAAGGTAATGAAGATAGGAAGGACAAATAGATTAATTCGCAATCTTACTGACCTATTAATATTCAATGCCTGCTATAGTTAGCTTTTTAGTAGGATGCTGTTCGCATCTTCCTATTATTTTCGCTTCTATATTAAAGCTGTTAGAAATAGTAATGAGCTCTTGAGCGATTTTTTTGTCGCAGTAAATTTCAAGACGATGACCCATATTGAAGACTTCATACATTTCCTTGAGTGGTGTTCCCGTGGTTTCATGTATGGTTTTAAATAATGGAGGCATATCTATTAAATTATCTTTAATAATGTGGAGCGGTTTATCCAAGAATTTCATCACTTTAGTTTGTGCTCCTCCGGTACAATGAATTATTCCATGAATGGCATTTTTTAATTCATTGTTTTCTACAATTTTATTTAAGATAGGTGCATACGTTCTAGTAGGACTAAGAAGTGCCTTACCAATGTCAAGCGGTGTTCCTTCTAGTTTATCTGTTAAGTTAAATTTTCCCGAGTATATGTATTCCTCGTCTGTATTTAAGTCGTAGGATTCCGGATATTTTTGATGGTAGTTATGCGCTAATAAATCGTGTCGACCTGAAGTTAATCCGTTGGATCCAGTTCCTGCATTGTACGATGTCTCATATGTAGCTTGTCCAAATGAAGCAAATCCAACTATTACGTCGTCATCTTGAATATCAATTTCAAGAATTTCACTTCTTTTTGGTCTGCAAGCAACGGTACTATCCACTATTAGTGTTTTTACTAAGTCTCCAACATCCGCAGTTTCACCACCGGTAAATTTGATTTTTACACCAAACTCAGCCATTGTGTCTATACAATCTTCAAACCCGTCTATTATCTCCTTAATTACTTCTCCAGGTATAAGGTGTTTGTTTCTACCTATGGTATTAGAAAGTAAAAATGGTCCTGTTGCGCCAGTGCAAATAATATCATCAAGATTCATAACTAATGCATCTTGAGCTACACCGCGCCATACGCTTATGTCTCCGGTTTCTTTCCAATATAGGTATGCTAATGATGATTTAGTACCTGCTCCATCAGCGTGCACAATGTTGCAGTATTCCTCATCGCCTCCAATATAATCTTCTACAATTTTGCAGAAAGCATTAGGAAAAATACCCTTATCTATGTTAGTAATAGCCTTGTGTACGTCTTCTTTTTGTGACGACACTCCTCGTTTTTCGTATCTGCTCAATGATTTGTTTTATTCTTCTGATTCTTTTAAAAGCCAGATTTTACTGTCCTTAATTTCAAAATCTACGTAATCCTTTTCAAAAGTGCTAAATCCTAACATCAATTCGTTCGATTCAACCATTTTACATTTTACGTTAGTGAAGACTTTGTCATCTATCTTCAGTTCTTTTAGTGTAAAGGATGTTCCAAAAATCTTAGTTCCGTCTGCCAGTTTGATTTTTTCACCAGAATCTTTAAAGTCATTAGCACTTATCGCGCTGGTGCTAATCAACTGTTCTACCATTTCTTGCGGTATTAAAGTTCTTCTTTCACTACCGTCATAGTTGAACTTAATTTTTTTACGTCCAATATAGCCGTAAACACTGTAGTTTCCTTCGCCTCTACCTGGTGTTAAAGAAATAAAATCGTATTTAGCAGAGAGCTCTTCAAATTCTTTTTTAACTAAAAGCAAACTGTCATTAATTGCTTGGACTCTTAAGAAGCTGTCGATATCCCCTTTGGTCGCTGTTAAGAATTGACGTTGTTGCTCTAACAAGTATGGGCTATAAATGGAGCCTTTACCATTAAGTGCCGCGTCATTACGTTGAACGTAATCTACACCTATAGATAATACATCAAAATTACAGTTTACTACTTTTACTGTAGTTCGTCTATTTTTTTGATGTTCATCTTCACTACAATTCGATTTTAGATTGTCTTCACAAGCGCAATTATTAACTAATTGTGACTCACCATATCCTCGGGCTTCCAGTCTAAAAGGATTGATTTTCCCTTTTTCAATAATGTATTTTATAGCAGAATTAGCTCTTCTTTGTGAAAGATCTAAGTTGTAGTCGTAGTCTGCTCTACAATCCGTATGCGAACCAAGTTCCACGGCCATTTTGGGGTATTTCTGTAATGTTTTGATAAGATCATCTAAGATAGGTTTGGCGTCATCTCTAATGAAGTCCTCAGCAAGGTCATAGTAGATAGGAAGAACAAATACGTCATTACATGTATTTTTCATACAGAAATCTTTGATGTGTTGACAATCTAGAGAATTTTCGACTCCCATAGTACTAACATATTGCGGCTTTGCGTCGTAGTAGTATGCATCTCTTTTGGACACTTCTAATGTGTACTCTCTGTTTATTCCTATTTCAGTTTCGTAATATCCTTTGCTGTCGGTTCGGAGTCTTATTTTGCTAGAGTCTATGTTATTGCTAAGAATAACGATAGCGTCTACAATAGCAGTCCCGCTGTCACAATCTGTTACTTGTCCCTTTACTTTACAATTTATAGGCTCCATGGTGAACGCCCATATATCGTCTTGGTTTTTATCTCTGTTTGTAGTAAAGTAACCATTCTCTTTGGTTGCATCTATTATAATACCAAAATCGTCACCAGAAGAGTTTATAGGGCTTTTCATGTTCGTGGGTACAGCCCAATCTTCTGGACCATCACCACTTTTAGTAGTTTCGAATATGTCTAAACCACCAACACCTGGGTGTCCATCAGAAGCAAAGTAAAGGCTCCCGTCTTGATGTGCATAAGGAAACATTTCGTTATCTTCAGTATTAATAGACGGACCTAAGTTGATTGGCTCACTCCAAGTTTTACCTCTTTTAACGTAGGTAACCATCCATATATCTTTGGTTCTCTCTAAGGCGCCGGTATCACCGTATCCCCCTGGTCTATCAGAAGCAAAGTACATGGTATTGTCATCGTCACTTAGTGTAGGATGACCGTATGTCCAGTTAATATTTTCTTCGCCACTGCAAAAGCTTAATGGTTCTGGATTCATCACCCAACCTTTTCCTGCTTTTCTAGCTTCGTATATCTTACATTTTGGTGCTTGACCTTTTACTCCATTACATTGAGTAACATACATTTTGGTCATTCTGTTGTTAAAGGTAATAGCGCCGTCATTATAGTCTGTATTTAACTCTTCTACTAATACAGGAGCTTCCCATTTATCAGATTTTCCTCTTGCTGAGCTTTTTTTAACCATCCATACATCCGTGTGGAATCGCAGTGTTCTCCCATAAACACCTTTGTCTGCTCCACCTTCTCTGTCAGAGGTAAACATTATTGTCGTTTGTTTTCGGTCTGCCCACACCGGCGAGAAGTCGTCTGCCGCTTTATCGTTAGCTACTTTAAATGTCTCTACTTGATATCTTGATTTTTGTTCTTTCCATACTAAAGCTGATTCACAACCTTTTATCATGGTCTCGGTGCGTTCATCACTTGGTGCCTCTTTTTGGTATTTTTTAAAGGATTCGATAGCTTGCTGATACTCGCCTAATTCTTTTTGTGTTTGTCCTAATCTGAATAAGACTTGTGGATCTTTGGCGCCGTAATTCAAAGATTTGGCATATAGTTTCAGTGCCTTCTTTGGTTGATGATTAAAACGATAACATTCAGCCCCTCTGAATGCTGCATTTTGTCTTTCTTCCTTTGTTAAGGAAGAATTACTTGCCAATTGGTCGTACATATCAGCGGCAATAGCATATTGCTTGATAAGCATAGCATCATCAGCTTTTTTCATAGTAACGCTTTTACATGCTGAAAGTAAGCCAATTACAACAAAAAATGCAACGGATTTGATTAGGTTTATGTTTTTCAGATTCATCGTATAAATAAGAACGTCAAAAATCAAAAATTATATGCCCAAAACCAAATTTATATTTTGGGCACAAAAAAACCTCTTCTGCACCGTTATTTAGTGAAGAAGAGGTCTTTAGTATAGTGTGTTGTATGGCGTTTATTTCAGGAATAGAAGTTCACGATATTTAGGCAGTTGCCACATTTTATCGTCTACCAATTGTTCTAATTTGTCGGCATGGTAACGAATGTCGTCGAACGTTTCTTTTACTGTTTTGTGGTACGCTATTGCCATTTTTTGGGAATCAGATTCGAGATTAGCTAATCTTCTAGCCTCAACCATCGCATCTGTTTTTGCTTTAGCTTGGTCAATATGTTCTGCAATTTCGGCTATAAGATGAAGTTGCGCTACACCTGCATTTAGTCCGGAATCTTTCATTGCTTTTACGTTTTGAGCAAGTGATGTTAAGTATTCTATAGCGGGAGGAAGAATAAATGTATAGACTAAGTCACCTAAAACTCTGCCTTCAATTTGAATCTTTTTGATGTATTCTTCTAACATTATTTCAAAACGGGCATGCAATTCTTCTTTAGTGAAAACACCATTTTTGACAAAGGTTGCTTCTGCTTGGTCACTTACATATGCTTTTAAAGCCTCCGCAGTGTTTTTGATATTGCTCAAGCCGCGTTTTGCTGCTTCCGAAGCCCACTCTTCACTGTAGTTATTACCTTCAAAGAGAATAGATTGAGCACTTCGCAAAACTTGTTTTAGTTCTGATACAATAGCTGTTTTTTGGTCCGTTCCATTTTCTATGGCCTGGTCAACCGCCTGTTTAAACAAAATTAATTGATTGGCAACAGCACTATTTAATGCAGTCATAGGTTGAGCAGAGTTGGTGGATGACCCAACAGCTCTAAGCTCAAATTTATTCCCCGTAAATGCAAACGGTGAAGTTCTATTTCTATCGGTATTATCTCTAAATATTTCAGGAATAGTATCTATGTAAATAGATTTTCTGTCGTCCTTATCGCTTGCCGTGCTATCACTTAAAAATGCATTTAAAACATCTGTAAGTTTGGACCCTATAAACGCAGAGATAATTGCAGGAGGCGCCTCATTTGCTCCCAGTCTGTGATCATTTGAAGCAGAAGCAATGCTCGCTCTTATGATATCAGCATTGTCATGTAAAGCCTTAATGGTATTAATGAAAATAGTCAAAAAGAGTAAATTAGAATTAGGGTCGCTTCCTGGAGAAAGAAGATTAGTGCCTGTATTCGTAATTAACGACCAGTTATTGTGTTTGCCTGATCCGTTTATGCCTGCGAAAGGTTTTTCGTGAAACAGAACTCGGAAATGATGTTTATGAGCCAAATGGTCCATTAAGTCCATCAATAATTGATTATGATCTACGGCAAGATTTACATCTTCAAACATAGGTGCGCATTCATATTGTCCAGGCGCAACTTCGTTGTGTCTGGTTTTTAGGGGAATGCCCAGTTTAGCGGCCTCTATTTCCACTTCATACATGTAATTAAAGACCCTATCAGGAATAGCGCCAAAATAATGATCGTCCATTTGTTGGCCTTTGGCAGGAGCATGGCCCACTAGGGTTCTGCCACACATCATTAAGTCCGGACGAGCATTAAACATAGCTTCATCTACCAGAAAGTATTCTTGTTCTATACCCAATGATGGTTTAACAGAGGTTACTTTTTTAAGGAAGTATTTGCAAATTTCTGTTGCTGCTTGATCTACCAGTTTGATAGATTTAAGAAGAGGGGCTTTATAATCTAGTGCTTCTCCATTGTATGAAACAAAAACGGTTGGGATACACAACGTTTTACCGGTGCTGTTTTCGTGAATAAATGCAGGCGATGACGGATCCCAAGCGGTATAACCTCTTGCTTCAAAAGTATTTCGAAGTCCTCCATTTGGTAAACTTGACGCATCTGGCTCTTGTTGTACTAGTGATCCTGCTGAAAATTTCTCCACTGCTTTACCTCCACTAGGTTCCCAGAAAGAGTCGTGTTTTTCTGCAGTAGAACCTGTAAGTGGTTGAAACCAGTGAGTGTAATGCGTTGCTCCTTTGCTCAATGCCCATTGCTTCATGCCAGAGGCTACGTGCTCTGCCATTTTACGATTGATTGTTTTTCCTTCAGTTACTGATTTTGTAACAGATTCATAAGCTTCTTTGCTTAAGAAATCGCGCATTGCGAGATCATCAAACACATTAAAATTGTAAAGCTTAGTGAACGAAACATTTCCTTTGTGAGAAAATGTGTTTTTTCGGTTTGAAACGGTTTTTATTGCTTGATGACGCATATTTTAATCTATTTTGAGTGCAAAAATAATATTTTACACTAAATAGCCTAAAATCAGAACCGTTATTGCTAGAAAAAAATAAAAATGAGATTACAACCCGCCTACTTTTAGCTTTTCAGCATTTTCAGCCATTTTTAATGAGTTGATTACTTCCATGATATCACCATTCATCACTCCATTTAGGTTATATAACGTAAGATTGATACGGTGATCAGTTACTCTACCTTGAGGGTAGTTGTAGGTCCGTATTTTGGCAGATCTATCTCCTGTGCTCACCATTGTTTTACGCTGTGCAGCAATGTCACCATTACGTTTTACAAGTTCGATATCGTATAATTTTGAGCGAATCATATCCATCGCTAACTCCCTATTGGCTAATTGAGATCTTGCTTGTTGGCAAACTACAACTATTCCACTTGGCTTGTGAGTTAGTTGTACTTTGGTTTCCACCTTATTTACGTTCTGCCCACCAGCACCTCCCGAGCGACTGGTTTGCATATCTATATCCGCAGGGTTTATTTGTAAATCAATTTCTTCTACTTCTGGCAGTACCGCTACTGTAGCAGCAGATGTGTGTACGCGACCTTGTGTTTCGGTCTCGGGTACGCGCTGTACGCGGTGTACGCCTGCTTCAAATTTCAGGGTTCCAAATATTTCATTGCCCTCCACTTTAATGATAACCTCTTTAAAACCCCCAGCAGTACCTTCAGTTACATCCATTATTTCGTGTTTCCAACCTTGGTTGTCAAAAAATTTGGTGTACATGCGATAAAGATCTCCAGCAAAAATGCTGGCTTCGTCCCCACCGGCTCCGGCACGTATTTCGACCATTGCATTTTTATCGTCTTCTGGATCTTTGGGTATTAGTAGCAGTTTTATCTCTTCCTCCAAAGGACCTTGTTTTCCGTTTAAATCTTCAAATTCTTCTTTGGCCATCTCCTTCATTTCAGGATCATTGCTGTTTTCTAATATTTCTTTGGCTTCTGCCAAATTTCCAAGAAGATTTTTGTATTCAAAATAGCGTTCAACCAGTTGTTTTAGATCGCTGTATTCTTTAGTAAGCTTGGTGAATTGCTTCATGTCAGAAGCGACGTCAGGGCTGCTAAGTAATAATTCTACTTCTTTAAATCGTGCGTGTATTCCCTCTAATGTTTCTAGCATGGCGTATTAACCTGCAAAAATACCTTTTACTCGCTGAGGTAAGAAATTATTTTGTTTTGGTTGAGGTAGTAAAGTTTTCTGTTGGCGGAAGAAAAAAAGGTAGATTCTGATAATTTTACGAATAGATCAATAGGGTTTCTGCTAAGCATAGGGTAAAGCATTAGGCTATTTTTAAAGGATAAATAAAAACCTCCAGGATAACTCTCTGCTTCGCTTATGCCGGATAAGTAATATGTAGTATTGTAGGTAGCGTACATATCAAATTCATAAATACCAACCAATGAGTCTGCAACGTAAACCATATTGCCAAATTCCCATACTTTGAATGTGTTCAAATCGCTGCCGAGAACATTGTTCAAATAAGGCGACTCGGCTAAAACCTCTCCTTTTTTATTGATTTTTATTAATTTGAATTGAGATAGGTCCATAACCCAAATTTGATTATCAAATGATCTGGCGACACAAGAAACATTGTTGTAGAAGTAGTCATTTAATCGTAGCTCACCTCTTAGATTTAGCATATTGTCGTAAAACACAATGATGTTCTGATCTTTGTGAAAAGTATAAATTTCGAACGGGTTACTACAATCAATAGATGTTAGTGGACCATAGGATTTAATACTCACGTTGGTGAGCAGTTTGCCTTCACTTGAATATTTAAAAAGAGTTAAGGATTGGTCTGCTACAAAAATATTGCCTTTAAGATCCATCTCAAAGGAGGTGACATCTTTTACATCAGTCAACGTAAGCGTGTCTTGAGCACTTAGCTGAACACCAACTACTATATTAATTATGATAAGTATGTAGCGTAATGTTTTTTCCATCCCATTCAGCATAGGTAAATTTTGTTACCCAATCGCCCAAGTTTATTAACCGTGATTTTTGTCCTACTTGTACATCAATCGGCTTATGTCTATGCCCAAAAATATAAAAATCGGTGTCTGATGTAGCAGCGTGATTTAGTGCAAATTGATAATGATGTTCTTTTTCTAGAGGTATATCTTGTTCATCTGCAATACTATTTTTCTTGCGACTGGTTCTGCTTAAAAAATTAGCTAAACCTATTCCGAAGTTAGGATGTAGTCTATGAAAGAGCCAAATTGCCCATTTACTCCTAAATATTTTCCGTATCATATTATAGGTAGTTTCGCTCTTCCAAAGTCCATCACCGTGATGCATAAAGAACTTTTTATCGTCCATAGTCAGCATTAGTTCTTCATCAATAATGGTCATGCCTATCTCTGTTTGCAAGTAGTCAAAGGTCCACATGTCGTGGTTACCTTTAAAAAAATAGATTTTTATACCATTGTCGGTCATATTAGCAAGTTGACCTAACAATCTCGAATAGTTTTTTGGGACAACAGTTTTGTACTCGTACCAAAAATCAAAAACGTCACCCATTAAGAATAATGTTTCGCAATCTTGCTCAATACTCTTCAACCAGCTTACTACTTTTTTTTCTCTTATTAAAGAGGTTTCGTAATCGGGAGTACCTAAATGAAAATCAGATGCGAAATATACTTTACCCATTCTTGCGTTGCGAAATTAAGTTAAAAAGTCTTTTTTGTTTAATGAGCTTCAAGCCAGTTATCTCCATGTCCAGCTTCGGCTATTACGGGCACTTTAAGTGGCATAGCTCTTTCCATTTCTTCTTTGATCACCGCGGTCATTTCTTCTAATTCAGTTTTAGGAACATCAAATAGAAGTTCGTCATGAACTTGAAGCAGCATTTTGGTACCCACTTTCATTTTTCCTAGTCTTGCATGAATATTAATCATGGCAAGCTTTATCATATCGGCAGCACTGCCTTGTATGGGTGCGTTTATGGCGTTTCGTTCTGCAAATCCTACTACAGTTTGATTGCTGGAGTTAATATCTGGAATAAATCGCTTACGACCCATAATCGTTTTTACGAATCCATTTTCTCGGCAAAATTTTACAGAGTCATCCATGTATTTTTTTACGCCACCAAATTGAGCAAAGTATGCTTCAATCAGTTCGGCAGCTTCACCGCGTTTTATTCCGAGATTTTGTGACAAGCCAAAAGCACTTTGTCCATAGATCAACCCAAAATTCACACTCTTGGCTTTATAACGTTGTTCCTTGGTTACATTGGCTATATCGACCCCAAACACTTTTGCGGCTGTTGCGGTATGTATGTCAATACCAGCATGAAAAGCCTCCATCATGCCTGCATCTTCGGCAACCGACGCAACGATTCTAAGTTCTATTTGTGAGTAATCTACAGCCAAAAGTGTATGGTTTTCATCTCTTGGCACAAATGCTTTTCTTATCTCCTTGCCTAAATCTGTGCGTATAGGTATGTTTTGAAGATTTGGGTTGGTGCTACTAAGTCTCCCTGTTGCAGCCACGGCTTGTGCATAGCTAGTATGTACTCTGCCTGTTTTGGGATGTATTAGTTTAGGTAAAGCGTCTACATAGGTAGATCGTAGTTTGTTGACCTTTCTGTAATCTACTATTTTGCTTACAATCTCATGCTCAGCAGCTAGTTTAGTAAGTGTTGCTTCATCGGTTTTGTATTGACCTGTTGCAGTTTTTTTAGCCTTTGGATCTATTTTCATTACATCAAATAGGACTTCCCCCATCTGCTTTGGGCTAGCGATGTTAAAATTACAACCCGATTTTTCGTAAATTATTTTTTCTAGATCGTTTGACATGATCTTCAGCTCGTCAGAGTATATATTCAAGAAGTCAGCATCTACGCGAATGCCCTCCATTTCCATATCTGCCAGCACTGGCACCAAAGGCATCTCAAGTCGTTGCATAAGATGCGCCACTTGCTTATCTAGCAGTTCTTTTTGTAAGATGTCTTTTAATTGAAAGGTTACATCGGCATCTTCGGCAGCATACTCCGTTGCTTTTTCTAAAGGAACGTCTCTAAAATTGAGTTGTCCTTTACCGTTCTTGCCAATTAATTCTGTAATAGATACAGGTTTATAGTTGAGGTATTTTTCTGAAAGGATATCCATGGAATGTCTCCCGTCAGGATTTGCGAGATAATGCGCTAACATGGTATCAAACTGAGGGCCAGCTAGTTGTATGTCATATTTTAGAAGGACTTTAAGGTCATATTTTAAGTTTTGAGCGATTTTTTCGATGGTTGTGTCTGCGAATAGATGCTTAAATTCTCCTAAAATAGCCTTGGTGTCTTCAAAGTCGTTTGGCATATTTACATAATACGCTTTGTTGTTCTCGTATGAAATAGCAAGACCAAGCACTTCCGCATCCATCTCCTCTAATGATGTGGTTTCGGTATCAAAACAAAAGGATTTTATGTTTTCTAATTCAGAGATTAAAATTTTCCTTTTTTCTTGACTATCGATTAGTTGATAGTCATGTTTGGTTGAATCAATGTTCTTAAGAATAACTAAGGTTTCTGTTTTATTGGGTAATAACGGCGAACTAGAAGCGGCCGAGCTACTGCTTGAAAATAGATCACCTTGAACAGAAACGGGAGCACTCATGGTCTCTTGAAAAACCCGCTTGGTTAAGGTTCTAAACTCTAGCTCTGTAAAAAGTTGGTTGATTCGTTCTTTATTGGGCTCTTCTCGCAATAAGGACTCCTCGTTGAATTCAACCGGAACGTCAGTGATAATAGTCGCAAGGCTTTTGGATAGATACGCTTGAGCCTTAAAGGTAATTAGGTTTTCAGCTAGTTTACCTTTTACCTTGTCTATATTCTCGTATATACCGTCCATACTTCCAAACTCCAATAAAAGCTTAGAAGCTGTTTTTGCACCTACGCCTGGAACCCCAGGTATATTATCTACGGCGTCTCCCATAAGTCCCAAGTAATCAATAATTTGCTCAGTACGATGTAGTCCAAATTTCTGACAAACCTCCTTTGGTCCCATCACCTCAGGTGGATTGCCACCTCTGGAAGGTTTAAACATTAGAATTTTTTCAGTCACGGCTTGACCAAAATCTTTGTCAGGAGTCATCATGTAGGTGATATATCCTTCTTTTTCTGCTCGGGTGGCTAGTGTGACAATAACATCATCTGCCTCATAGCCCGCTTTTTCAATAAGCGGAATATTGAAGGCGTCTATAATTTGTCGAATAAATGGTTCAGAACGCTTTATATCTTCAGGAGTTTCGTCTCTGTTTGCTTTGTATAATGGATATTCTTGCTTGCGTACATTCTCTGATTTATGATCAAAACAAACTGCAATATGACTTGGATCGTATTTTTCTAAAATTTCTAAAAGCGTTGTTGTAAAACCAAATATAGCATTGGTATTCAGACCGTAAGAGGTTATTCTTGGCGTTTTTATAAATGCATAATACGAACGAAAAATGAGTGCGTACGCATCAAGAAGGAAAAGTTTTTTTTCAGATGACATGATAGGTGGTCAAAAGTAGAACTATCTCGTCAATATTAGTGTTTTGATTAAGTAATTACAATCATAATAAGATTGGTTTAAACTTAAAATGGGGCCTTGTATAGGTTTTTGTAGCCTGATCTTTAGATGTACAAAAAGAATAAGAAAAAAAGCGTGTTTATTTTCTGGATAAACACGCTTTTGTTTGGTTTACAATAATTGACTTAATCTCTGCTCATAAAAAACTGAATGATGTACCATAACATCAACATAAATGACGCAAATAGACCAAGAGATGCGATTACATATTGATCTGCGGTATAGCGGTGCACCATATTAGAGGTTTGATATAAGATAGACCCGGCTGCTAGTAATACCATAAATCCGGAGAATGCAAGACCAAGGTCAAATCCAAATGCCATTCCCGCCAAGATAATGCCAATGGCAACTATACTGCCTACCGTTAACGCTGTTCTCATAAAAGAAAAATCTTTTTTAGAAATTAAGACTACTGCCGATAAAGCAACAAATAATGCAAGTGTTACTAGAAATGCTTGTTCTAAAATAGCAGTGCCGCCACTGTAAGTCATAGCGATATAAAGTAATGGGACAAAAATAAAAGCCTCTGCTATTATGTATAATCCAAAGCCGAGGTATTGAGTGCGTTTGTCGTCATAGTTCGCAGCTAACTTTTCAGCATAGCTGGTTATAAACATAAAGCCGCCTATAACCAATAACCAAGTCCAGCCTTGGGTCATTTTCAGTCCAATATTTACGATGGCAGGAGTACTTAAAAAAACATACTCTACAATAACGAAGGCCAAAAACGCCAGCGCTACGTGCAAATAGGTTTTACGATAGAAGGTTGTTCTTTCTTCTACTGAAGCTTGATTTAAAAATAATTGAGATGATTCGTTGTACATGTTAGTATTGATTTAGTAAGACAATAGTATTATATTTTTTGTAAATTATTTTTGTTTCTCTATGTTATTAAGATAAAAATCTATAAAAATACCTGTGGATTAAATCCTCTTTAAAACAGAATTTATGAGGATTATGAGATTATCTACAGGATAAAGAAAGGTATTTTATAACAACACCATTCTAAATCCTAAATTTGCCGACTATCTTACATTAAAAATGGCTTTTATCCCCAAATATAATTTAATAGAAGAATTAAAGTGGCGCGGTCTTTTTCACCAAGACGTGCCAGGCACCGAAGAGCTACTTATGAAGGAAATGGTGAGTGGATACGTTGGCTTTGATCCAACTGCTGACTCGCTTCATATTGGCAATATGGTTCCGATTATTCTTTTGGTTCATTTACAAAGAGCGGGCCATAAGCCATATGCACTTGTAGGAGGAGCCACAGGTATGGTGGGAGACCCAAGTGGTAAAAAAGCTGAAAGAATGCTTTTGGATTTAGAAACGCTCAATCACAATTTAGCTTGTCAAAAAAGACAGTTAGAGCAGTTCCTGGATTTCAATACCGAGAGCAACAGTGCCGAGGTGGTTAATAATTATGATTGGTTTCAAAATTTCGGTTTTCTGGAGTTTATCAGAGATGTTGGGAAACATATTTCTGTGAATTATATGATGGCCAAAGACTCAGTAAAAAACCGATTAGAAGAGGGTATGAGTTTTACAGAGTTTAGTTACCAGCTGGTACAAGGCTATGATTTTTATTATCTCTGGAAAGAAAAGAATGTCAAGCTACAAATGGGAGGTAGCGATCAATGGGGAAACATTGTGACTGGAACCGAACTTATTCGCAGAAAAGGGGAAGGAGAAGATGCAAAAGGGTACTCGCTCACCGCTCCACTTATTACAAAAGCGGATGGTAGTAAATTTGGTAAAAGTGAAGGTGGCAACGTTTGGCTTGATGCTGAAAAAACGAGCCCCTATGAGTTTTACCAATTTTGGATGAATACGACAGATGCTGATGCTGAACGGTACATAAAAATCTTCACCTTACATAGCAAGTCGTTGATAGACAATATGATATCTGCTCATCAGGAAGCGCCTCATCAAAGGGCATTGCAAAAGGAATTAGCTAAATATGTGACTACTTGGGTACATGGTGAGTCAGGGTATGCGACTGCATTAGCGGCAACAGAGATCTTATTTGGTAATGGTACATCGGAAAGTTTGAGAAGTCTTTCTGAAAAAGATTTTCTTTCTGTTTTTGATGGCGTAAAAAAATCAGAAGTAGAAGAAATAGAGGGAGTTAGTATAATCGACTTGTGTGGAGATACTGGTTTTTTGGCAAGTAAAAGTGAAGCACGAAGGGCGTTAAAAGAAAACTCCATATCTGTAAATAGCGAAAAGGTTAACGAAGATTTCATGTTTAGCAATGCAGACTTGATAAATGGCAAGTATATTTTGTTGCAAAGAGGAAAAAAGAATAAATTCCTAATCTTAAAAAAATAAAATGGTATCACTCGACCCTAAAGAATTAACAATTCCTCTACTTCATCAGTATTTGCTTGGAAGCATTGGTCCCCGTCCTATTGCTTTTGCGAGTACAATTGATAAGGATGGAAATAGAAACTTGGCACCGTTTAGTTTTTTTAACGTGTTCAGCGCTAATCCACCTATTCTTATTTTCTCGCCTGCAAGAAGCGGCCGAACCAATACTACCAAGGATACGCACAACAACGTAAAGGAAGTAGCAGAAGTGGTTATAAACGTGGTTACCTATGATATGGTGCATCAAATGAGTTTGGCAAGTTCTCCCTTTGAAGCCGGGGTAGATGAATTTGAAAAAGCTGGATTTACACCAGTTGCTTCAGATACTATTCGTCCTTTTAGGGTTAAAGAATCTCCTGTACAAATGGAGTGTAAAGTTTTAGAAGTAAAGGAATTAGGCCAAAATGGTGGAGCGGGGAATCTAGTTATTTGTGAGGTGTTGAAAATACACATAAGTGAAAGTGTTTTGGATGAAAAAGGAATGATTGATCAAGAAAAGATTGATTTGGTGAGTAGAATGGGTGGTAATTGGTACTGTCGCGCGAATGGTGAGTCATTATTTGAAGTGGACAAACCGCTAACCACAATTGGCATTGGAGTAGATGCACTTCCAGCTAAAATAAAAATGTGTAAAGAACTTACAGGCAATGACTTTGGAATTTTAGGAAATTTGCAATCCGTTCCAAATAACGAAGAAATGATCAATGAGCTTCTTAAGCTGCCCATTAATCTTAGCATCCCACTAGCTAAGCAATTATTAATTGCTAATAAACCAATTGCAGCGTATGCTGTTTTACATAAAATATTATAAATGAATATATCGAAGTTCTTATTCAAGTTTGTTATAATCTGTTCCTTTATTATTCGTTTAGGTTTAGTCATTCTTCCGGTTGTAACTGTGGGTGTTTTGGCAAAAGAGGGAGGATGGAAATATGGTTTTACGTTTATTCAAAATAACATGAGCGTAGCAATATTCATTTCATTTGCGTTAGCGTTTCTAATCTCGTTATACCATGCGGTTAGTTTTGAAGAAATAGAAGGAGCGCCGGACGAAAATTTTATGAAAGCAAATCAGCATGTGTCTGTCGGCGGAAATGCTTCTTTAACGGATATAGAGGGTTTCTTGAAAACCAATAAGAAGTATAAGAATGTTGTTTTTGATGGAGAAACACTTCAGGCAAGAAGAAAAGTACATTTATTAAATCCTGACAGAATTACAATTTCATGTAATAACAATTTATTTGAGATCAACAGTAAGCCCTTTGCTGCATGGTGGTTTATAGATTTTGGACGAAACTTTAAAAATGTTAAGGACGTAGCTACTTTTATAAAATTAGGAAAATGAAAATAACAGTGCTTTCTGGATCTGCCAGAAAAGGAAATAACACCTTAAGAGTTGCTAAGGCGATTAAAAAGATTTATCTGGAGACAACTATAATTGACTATCAGGAGTATGATATTCCATCGTTTTCTGATCAGTATATCGTTTTGGGACAAGAAACAAGCTTTCAGAAAGAGTTAATTGAAGCAGTAGACAGCTCAGATTTACTCATTGTACTGACCCCAGAGTATAATTGGTTCCCGAGTGCCGAAGTAATTAATACAATTCATCAACTGGCGGGTAATACATACAAGCACATTTTTGATAATAAAGTGGTTGCTACGGTGGGTGTTAGTACAGGAAGAGGGGGAAGGATGCCCGCGGTGCAATTGGGATATGTTTTCAACAAAATTTTTAATGTATTTGACCTAAATAGCATAACAAGCCCTCGCACATTTGAAGCACAGGAAGTAACCAAGTGTATAGATTCAGAGGGTAATCTGCTTGATAATGAGAAGTTTAATGATGGTTTCAAAGCCTTTATAGATTATTCTCTGAAAGTTGCAAAAAGATGGCACGCAACTAGCTGAAAACTTTTAATTTGCGGACTTAATTAGTCAAGCATCATGAAACAAATTTTAGTTGCCATTTTAATGGCCTATTCTTTTTTGGGATTCTCTCAAAACACCACATTTACTAGAGTTATAAATAACGACTCTACCGATCAATTACAAGCGGCATTTCAAAATACTTCAGGTGATTATTATATTCTGAGTACGACAAATAGTAGTGGGCAAGGCAAAAAGGATTTTCAGGTAACTAAGACCAATGGTTTAGGTGTTACACAGTGGTCTTATACCTATGGAAGTACTGGCAATGACGTGGGTACAAGTATGAAACCTACCACGGATGGTGGAGCTATAATCTGCGGATATTCTGATAGTCTCACAGGGCAAGGTGATGATGATATATTTATTACTAAAATAAGTTCTACAGGAGTGCAACAGTGGACAAAGTATATCCGAAGTGATAGTATGGAGAGAGCTACTGATGTTATTCAGAGTAAATCAGGTGAATATTTTTTAACTGGTTACATGAAAATGGACACTATGGATATTAATATAGTGGTAGCGAGATTCAATAGTTCTGGGACCGCTCTTTGGGTGAAGACTTATGGCGGAGATGGTGATGACATCGGTAATGCCATAATCGAGGATGATTTAAATAGAATCGTGGTGATAGGCAGTATGGCCAATGATTCAACCAATATAGGAAGTACAGGAGACAAAGATTTGTGCATTATGGCACTGAATACGACAGGGGATGTACTGAGAATTAAAAATATCGGAACCTCAACGGACGATGAGGGTACTGCGATAATTTTAGCTCCAGGAAAAACATATTATGTAGCGGGTACCACCCATTTAGGCTTCGGTACAGGGACTAACGGAATGATTTTAAGTCTAGATTCAAATTTCAATTCTACAAACTCTAATTGGTTTGGTGGTTTAGATGAAGACAGAATAGATGGACTAAGGCTCTTGGCTAATGGGAAGTTATTAGTCAGCTCATCTTCGGTAGGAACCTCAAGTTCAAGAGACGCTTTTGTTTTTGAATACACTCCATCCACCGGCTTAACTAACGTTGCCCAAATAACGGGCGGTTTAGATTCAGATGCAACGTCAAAGGCTATTCTTGCAGGTAGAGAATTAACTGGATTTACATTGCTTTCTTCTGGTTATTCTCTAGGAGGAACCAATACAGAAGATATTTATATATCAAAAATGAATGAATTTTATGACAACCAATGTGGGTTTGGTCAAGATAATTTGAATTTTGGGGCACTTAATTTAAGTTCTGGTGTGTTTTCAAATAGCCAAACTTATTCTATTTATGGAGGTGCACTATTTACTAGAGCAAGTATTACGAATAATGATACGTTGCTTTGTTGTAAGCTGGAAGCTAGAACCAGCGGTGATTCACTTTCGATATGTGGTAACGAATCCATTAGTTTAGGGAGACAATCAATAAGTGGATATCAGTATAGCTGGACTTCAATAAGTGGTTCAAGTTTTTCAAGTAGTTCGGCAAATCCATCGGTATCACCTTCGACATCCACTTTGTATAAATTAGTGGTTTCTTCGGCAGATGGCTTATGTACTCCAGATTCTGCTCTTGTATATTTAAAGGTAAATCAAAAATTAAATGTAACCCCAATTAGCGACACGTTCGTTTGTATAGGGGATAGTATCTTAATTACAGCAACTTCTGGCATGAATTATTATGAGTGGAATACCCCAGCTGGCAAAGTAAATCAACCTTCTATCTACATTAAGGTTACGTCTCCTAATATACGTCTGTTCACCATTGATAATAATTCATGTGCGTACAGAGATACGTTTAGCGTTGTGCAAAAAGCACTTCCTCAATTTAGTTTGGGAAGTGATACGACGATTTGTGAAAATTTAAATATAAAACTTAACGGTCCAACTAACATGCAGAATTATATTTGGAATAATGTTAGTACTGGCACTGCAAGCTACACAACCAATGTTTCTAAAATCCATAAACTTATTGTTGTAGATTCTTTTGGGTGTAAATTTACTGACGATATAGAGGTTTTAACTGTTCCTAACTCTCCTTTTTCTCTAGGCCCTGACACCTTAGTTTGTCCTGGTTCTAATTATACCATCTTCGGACCATCAGCGCTTAAATTTTATAAATGGAATAATGTTTCTTCTGCATTGGCAAGTAAAACAGTAAACGTTGCCGGAAAATATTGGGCTGAAGCTTATAACAGTTTCGGTTGTCCAAGTTACGATACTGTAAATATTTCATTTTACCCCAGTTCTGCCTTTAGTTTAGGAGCTGATCTTGGTTTTTGCGATGACATAAATTACACTATAGTGGGTCCAGTAGGAGAGAAAGAATACCTTTGGTCAGATAGCTCAACGAATCAAAACTTAACCATTGATACGGTGGGTATTTATTACCTAAAAATAGTAGACGATAACATGTGCGAATTCAGAGATACCGTAAATGTAACGTTATCACAAAGTCCTACAATATCCCTAGGTGCTGAGACTAAAATACCTGCAAGCGGAGTTTTAGATCTTACCCCCGGTTCCGGCTTTAAGTCGTATACTTGGAGCACAGGAGCATCTACTGAAATTTTACAAGTTACAGATACCGGAAGATATTCTGTAACTGTTGTAGATGTTAACGGTTGCTCTGCCTATGCTGAAATATATATTAATAAGACAGCAGAGTTAAATTATATCAATGGAGTTCGTTATAGTGTATACCCAAATCCTGTAAATGACTTGCTTCATATAGAAGGAGGCAGCGAGTTGACTAAAAGTGCCATAAGCATAATGGACGCTTTAGGTAAAACAGTATACAGCAACAGATCATTTAATGGTAATGAAAAAATAAATGTAAAAGAATTACCAGCTGGATTATATCGCGTTATTATTTCTGTGGACGATAAAACACTTAGCCTCAACGTTGTGATTACACATTAATTTATGTCAATAGAGATTAAGAATCTTACCAAAGTTTATGGAACTCAAAAAGCCATTGACGGTATTTCATTTAGCATTGGCGCAGGTGAAATAGTTGGGTTTTTAGGTCCTAACGGAGCAGGAAAGAGTACCACAATGAAAATATTGAGTGGTTATATTCCGCAAACTTCTGGTAACGCAAGTGTTTTGGGTATGGATGTTGCAAAAGAGCCACTCAAAATAAAACAACGCGTAGGTTATTTGCCTGAACTTAATCCCTTATACAATGAAATGTATATCAAAGAATATCTACAGTTTAACGCAGATATTTACAAAATTAAAAATGCCAAGGAGGCCATCGAACATGTTATAGAAATAACAGGATTGACGCTAGAAAGAAAGAAAAAAATAGGCCAATTGTCTAAGGGTTATAGGCAGCGTGTGGGACTTGCTCAGGCATTGCTTAATAATCCAGATGTCTTGATCTTGGATGAGCCAACTTCAGGTCTTGATCCAAATCAAATGACTGAAATCCGAAAGCTGATTGTAGACTTAGGAAAGGACAAAACTATTCTTCTATCTACTCATATTATGCAGGAGGTAGAAGCTATGTGTAGTAGGGTTATTATTATAAATAAGGGTAAGATTGTAGCCGATGACCAAGTGGGTAATATTAAAAACAGGTTAAAGAATAACTCTAAAACAATTCGCGTAAAATTTAGAGACGCAATTGAACTTGCTAAATTAGAAGGTCAGTCTGGTGTGGAAGCTGTTGTACCTATGGATGCTCATGTTTATGAGGTTACTGCAGGCAATGGAGTAGATTTAGCTGAGTTATTATTTAAATTTGCCATAGCTTCAAATACCATTATTACCGAGCAAATGGAGTTGTCAGAATCTTTAGAAAATGTATTTCATCAATTGACCAAGAATGTATAGTATATTCAAAAAAGAAATTCGAAGCTTCTTAAGTTCGCTAATAGCCTATGTGGTTATTGTCGTATTTTTATTGCTCAATGGTCTTTTTACTTGGGTTTTTGCCGATGGAAATGTGCTTACCTTAGGATATGCCAATTTAGATGTGTTGTTTTATATGGCACCATGGATTTTCATATTTCTTATTTCGGCCATAACAATGAGAGCGATTTCTGAAGAGATAAAACAAGGCACTTATGAAATATTGGGAACAAAGCCGCTTACAGATCTAAATATTATTTTAGGTAAGTTTTTTTCTGCTGTTGTTCTGGTATTTTTTGCTGTTGTGCCAACGTTTATTTATTTTTATTCGATTTATCAACTAGGGTTACCTAAAGGAAATATAGATGTGGGAGCAACTTGGGGCTCATACATTGGACTTATTTTACTAGGTGCGAGTTATGCTGCTATTGGTCTTTTTGCCTCAGCAGTTACGCCTAATCAGATTGTGGCCTTTATATTTAGCATGGTTCTTTGTTTCTTCTTTTATGTAGGCTTTCAACAGCTAAGTAATCTAAATTTATTTGGAGGGAATGATAGTATAGTTCAATCACTCGGGATTCAATATCATTATGATTCTATAAGTAGAGGAGTAGTAGATACACGTGATTTAGTCTATTTTGGGTCATTGATTACCTTTTTTTTAGGTTTAACATATTTAGCGTTGGATAGTAGAAAATGGTAAAAAAGATCAAAACCAACACCCGCAAAGGAGTGATAATTAAAAAAATGATTATCGGTTTCGCAGGTATCATTTTACTCAATATACTCGCTGATACATTTTACAAAAGGATAGATCTTACTAAGGAAGGAAGGTTCACACTATCGGGCTCCACAGAGAAATTAATAGATAAGATTGAAGACGATTTATATATCACTGTTTTCTTGGATGGAGATATTCCATTGGATTACAAAAGGTTAAAATCTGCTACTAGAGATATGCTTAACGAATACAGGTTAACCTCTTCTGGCAAGATTAGTTTTGATTTTGAAGATGTACTGGAGGATAAGGAGCTAAAAGATAAGGAGAAAATATTAGGAGAAATTTATAGCAAAGGCCTTCGAATCGAAAGATCGGAAACGGCCCCAGATGAAGCTCCTTCTGAAAAGTATATCATTCCTGCAGGAATAGTTTTTTATAAAGGACAAGAGTACCCTTTTAACTTACTAAAAAGAGAATTTGGGAAACCCTTAGAAGAGGAAATTAATGGGTCTATTGAGCTTTTAGAGTACGAGATAGGTAATGCCATTAGAAAGGCAATCGTGGGTAAAGATGTTAAATTGGGCTTTACAACCGGACACGGTGAGCTAAGTGCTGTGGAAACTGCCGATATTGGTAAAGAGTTAAGCGGTTATTATGATATTAACCTGATTAACTTAAATCTAACGGATTCTAATTGTTATAAAATTTTTGCTAAAGACGTAGTAAATCAGCCTGACAAACCAGTGTTTACCATTTTAGTAGAAGGCTTAATAAGAGAACTTAAAAAATTTAGCGGTATAGTAATAGCCAAACCTACAAAACCCTTTACAGAGCCAGAAAAGTACGTTCTAGATCAATATGTGATGAATGGAGGGAAGGTGATTTTTTTAGTAGAAAGCCTCTTAGCTGAAATGGATTCAGTAGCTAAGTATGGACAAGTGTCGACAATTAACCACAACCATAATTTAGATGACTTGCTTTTTCATTACGGGGTAAAAGTTCAGCCTACATTGGTGCAAGATTTACAATGCCACGGCATACCAGCGATTAATCAACAAACGAATCGACCAGGATTCTTCCCGTGGATGTTTTATCCGCTATATAGTGCCGTGGATGACAACCCGGTGTCTAAGAACCTGGAGAATGTCTGGGGACAATACAGTAGTACATTAGATACGACAACTCGTAAGGCACTTAATCACACCGTCCTTCTTCGCTCTTCACCCAAAAGTAGGGTTGCACATAATCCGGTACTAATATCGTTAGATTTACTTAAGATCACCCCTGATCCTGCTAATTTCAATAAAGGAAATCAGATAGCAGCAGTTTTAGTGGAAGGCGAATTCACAAGTCCTTTCCGTTTTAGAGAGGGTATTAAAAAAGCATTTGACATTCCTTTTATTGGGTCTATTAAGAACAATGCGATGATCGTTATTGGCGATGGTGACATTATAAGAAATCAAACATCTTCTGATGGGCAGGTATATCCGCTAGGATACGATAAGTATGCTTCAAAACATTTTGGAGCGCCGGTGGAGTTTGCCAATAAGAAGTTTTTCATGAATTGTGTTGACTTCTTGTGCGATGAAACAAATCTTATAGAAGTAAGAAGTCGCGAAGTAGAGTTAAGGCTACTTGATAAGGTAAAGATTAAAAAGGAACGTGCGTTTTGGCAAAGTATGAATATGATAGTGCCTATTTTATTGGTGATTATATTTGGACTTATTAATTCGATGTATCGTAAAAAACGCTGGGCATAGAGTACAATGAGAAAATGGCTAACGTACATATTACTTTTAGCAATACTTATTGTCTCTGGACAGGATAACCATTTCGTTAATCTTTCTGCTACACCAGGGTTTTTATTAGCACACAGAGCAGATTTATTAGGTTTAGCCGCTCATAATTATGGATTAGAAGTGTCTTATGAACAGAATAAGTACAGTTCACACTGGGGTGCTGCCTATAAAAAGCCAAGCATTGGGTATGGTATTCTTTATTATAATTTAGGTAAGGAGGAAACAGGTCATGCTTTCGGTTTACTCACCCATGTTAAGTTGAACATAATCAGTGTAGGGAAATCGGATATACGATTTAGAATGGGCGCTGGCTTAGCCTACCTTACCAAAAAGTTTGATGTATACGAAAACCGTCGAAATCAGGCGATCGGAAGTCATTTTAACGGCAGTATGCAGTTTGGTTTAATTGGACATTCGAGATATTTATCTAAAAACTATTTGGAATATGGAATTTCTATCTCGCATTACTCTAATGCAGCCTTTAAGGTGCCAAATTTGGGTTATAATATTCCTTCGGTAACGGTAAGATATGGATTTGGATTAGGAGAAAAGCAGAATAAAACACCTGAATTAGCATTATCCGACAAAAAGATCGATTGGCGGGCGGCATTAATTTATGGTAAGAAGCAACGTAACTTTGGGAATCCTATTAATTTTTATAATTACGGTGTTCAGTTACGAGGGATTAAAAATGTAAGTAATACGAAGGCTTGGAGATTTGGTGTCGATTACACCTTAGATAAAACGTATAAGTATTCTGAGAACAGTCTTGTGGCTTTAGACTCAATAACTATAGTTGAGCAGTCGGAATTAGCTGTAGCGGCTGGATTTCAATGGAATTTTGGAAGGGTTGACGTGATTGCAGAGATAGGCGCGTATGTATATAAACCTGCGGTTTTAAAAAATGCATTAAGTCAACGAATGGGCTTAAGCTATACATTAAATAAGCATTGGAATGCACAAGGTACGTTGCGCTTTCATAGGGGGGTTGCTGATTTTTTTGAAATAGGAATTGGATACACACTATGAAGCAGACTATCCTATTAATATCGATATTTTTATGGTCATGTCAACGAGGAGACGATTGTTTTACCAATAAAGGAGCCAATGGGAGTGTATCGAGAAAATTGGAAGTTTTTGATAAAATCAGTATTGAGAATAGACTAAATCTCATCATAACGCAGGATAGTGCCAAAGCTGGGGATATAGTAATAAGTGGTCCTGAAAATTTATTGGAAGAAATTACAACTGAGGTTTCTGATGGATGGCTGAAAATAAAAAACACGAACACTTGTAACTTCGTGCGCAGTTATGATTACGAATTAACCGTCAAAGTTTTTTTAAAGGATTTGAGCATGCTGAATATTGACGGGATAGCCTCTGTAAAAACAGAAGATACGTTAACGATAAAGAAGCTAGATATTGAACATCTTGCCTTATCGGATATACACTTAACGTTAAGTGGTGAGGAGGTTTTTTTGCGATCGAGAAATTCTGCACATACAAAGTTAGATGGAAGAATAAAGGTATTCAAAGGTTCTATAGAGGAAATATCTGACGTAGATGCAGAGTTTTTGAAAGCTGAGGAAGTATTGCTTGATACACATACTCCACTTGATTGTGTCGTTAATGCTTCGAAAGGAATCTTCGTCAAAATATATGGTCCAGGTAGTATTTTATATGTGAACGAACCCTCAGAATATAAAATTGTAGATGAGCAATTAAGCTCTGGTAGGCTACGAAAAAAATAAAAAAGGAGCATCTTCTGAATACTCCTTAGTAAGTTCGTACGTATGAGAACTAGGTTATACTTATACTCTTTGGTTTAGACTCTTCTTTTTTCTGCACGAACAAAGTTAGAAGGCCGTCTTGTAGTTTTGCGCTTATAGCATCTAAACTCGCATTTTTAGGGAGCCTTACCTCTCGTACGTACTTTCCGTGGTTAAACTCAGAATGGAGAACTGTATAGTCTGAAGCGGTGGTGGCACGATGCGCCTCAATCTTAATTATATGTTCTTCTTGGTTTATGCTGATGTTCTGTTTAGTAACTCCAGGAAGGCTGAGTTGTAACATGTACTGTTCGTCGTTCTCAGACAACTGGAAAGGTGGCCTGTAAATGCCTTGTGGTTTATTCGTAGTTTCAGATAACATGTCATTTACGATCTGTCCGAAGTTATTGATAAGGACATCAGAAAAAATTGCTTGGTTCGTTTTAAGTCTCATTTTGTTCATTTTATTGCTTGTTGTGTAATGGTCAATTGCTATTCCCAATACAAAAAATAGACAAAATGGCTTAAAAATACAGAATAAATTTTAAATAAACGACAAAATGACCGTTATTTTGCTACGATAATGTTATTGATGTCTTGAAAAATTTCGGTAGTTACATTTTTATAGAGCATTCCAAGTTCGATGATGAGAGTGCTTAAAAGCGTACTTTCTGCCTCACTTCTACTTATTGTGTTGAAGATTGTGAGTCCACCAAACGCAGTGTGAGATTTTATCGCCTTTAAAAAGATGGAATCTTTAAGGAGTATTGAATTTTCTAATTCCTTAAAAAGATCCACCAGAATAATATCATATTTAGCATAATCTTGTCGCAAAAAATCAGCAGCATCGCTGCACACTATCTTTGGCTTCAACTGGAACTGGTTGGCAAAGTGCTCGTGATATAAATCTATAATTTTTGCGTCGTACTCTACGCCTATGAGCTTGTTTTTATAATTGTATTTTCGATCTAGTAGTTCTATTGCGCTCCCACATCCAAATCCCAAAATTAGTATGTTCTGTGCTTCTTGTATTTCTTGAGCGTAAGGGGTGAGTGCTTTTTCGATAACCTTTGAGGCGTTCCCAAAAGAAAAATTAGCATCTTTTGTATTTAATATTTTCTTTCCATTAGTCCATACCAATTCAAGGTATTCATTCTGAGGTGAGCTTGTTTTTAAAATGGGGATATCCCAAAAAAAGGAACAAAGTTGAATAAGTATTTTTTTCATAAAAAAAGCCTTCTGTTGTGAAGCAGAAGGCTAGTGTTTAAATCGTGAATAGCGTTAATTAATGTTGTACAATCACCTTAGAAACCGCTTTTGATTTATTACCAATTACTTCAATAAAATAATTTCCGTTATTTAGATTTTCTGTACTAAGTTTAATCGTTCCACTGTTAGTTCCTTTTTGGCTAGTTGCTAATTGACCAGTTATGCTGTATACATTTAAGGTATAAGCTCCTATAATTTCAGTATTGATGGTTATGAGATTATTAGCTGGGTTAGGATATGCAGTAATAGTTGGTTTATTACTTGTATTATCTGATTTGATACTAGCTGTTAGAGAATTTGATTCCCAGATTCCCATACCATGAGTTGCGGCGTAAATTTTGACACCAGACCAAGGTTTAGATTTAATTTGTATTATTTCAAAAACAGGAACTCGAGGCATAGGCATGTCAGTTTTTACACCAGTTATATTCTCTGTCCAAGTAGGAGTAGAAGCACTGCCATTATTTGTAGCCCACACGCCAAACTCAGTTCCAAGAATAATGACATTTGGATCATCTTCACTAATTAGTGCGTGATACACTGGGAATTTAGGTAAAGCTCCTTGTATACTTGTCCATGTTGGTGATGCAGCACTCAGATTATTTGTAATATATACGTAATTGGTATTACCGTAGTTACCTAAAGAGATAACTGCTCTATCTGAATTTGCATCATCAATAGCTAAAGAAGTAATAGTTCTGTTAAAAACAGAAAGGTTACTCGTAATCTCTGTTTGAACTAATTCGTCTGCTATATCATCATATTTTTTGACAATTGCTGTGTCGAATTTGGCAGAAATTAGATTGTCTATTCTGTATATTTTACCTCCAGAAGTAGTGGCATAAAGTGAGTTACCATCTTTTGAAGTGGTCATGAAATGTATGCCTCTCTTATCAGAAACCCTAAACCATCTTATAGAACCTCTTCCTTTAGGTTTTCCTGGATCAAATGCTTTACCATTTGCGTCAGTACACATCCAAATTCCATTGTCCATTGCAAAAAATAATCTAGAATTGACTAGTGTATCATCTCCCTCTACAGCGCCAGTTCTTTTTATACGATCAATAACCGTTGGGTCTTCCCATAGGGTTAGTGGATTGTCAAAATAGCTAGTAATGTTCGCGTTTTCATTATTAGGCGTTTTAAAAGAAGCTGCGATACGGTTGTCCCACATGGATCCCATATCAGAACCACCAGTTATTGATCTATTTAGTCCACCATATTGGTTCTCAGCAAACATAATGTTAGGATCATATTGTGAGATCTCACACTGAAATCCATCTCCTCCTAATAAGTCAAAAGAATTTTTACGCGGGAATGTTTCACCGCTTAAGATGACGGTATTATTGTCTTGAGTACCTCCGATAACGCGATTATCTGTACTCGCTGCGATTCCGAAAAATTGTGAAGTTATGTAGTTTAAGCTAATATCTCTGTACCTGTCTAACTGGGCGTTAGTTGTTCTGGCAATACCTCCATCATTACAAATGTACATGATTGGATCAGTCCCAGTATTGTCAAAGCTTATGAGGTGTTTATCTGAATGCACTCCAAAAGGATTTGTTGGAGAGTTGAAAGTATTACCTACAATTTTAGGTCCTTCTGATAATGTCCATTCTGCAAGTTGTACGCCGCCAATGAAAACCCTATCTTTATCTCTTGGGTGTACACCTATAGCTAAGTTGTAATCCCCCTGTGACTGAACACCGATACTGGTAAATGGAGCAAAGAATTGACTAATTTGACCAACTTCTTGGGTAAAAGAAACCCCAGCATCGGTAGATCTATATAATCCTTTTAATGCGCTGTTATAAGAAGTTCCATTCAAACTAGCAGGACCTACCACTACTAGGTAGCAATAATTAGGATCACTTTCAGACCAAGCCACACCGCCTCTTGAGTTAGGAGTTATTCCGGAAATAAGCTTATAGTCATCTTTGTTTGTAGCATCAGTTGCTCTCCAAAAAGCGTTTCCAATATAGGCTATGATGGTTCCGTTTTTGTTAAACTTGATATCCTTACAACTTCCCCCTCTTAGTAAGGTCCAAGAAGAACCTCCATCATCACTATAACGCAGACCATTTTGTGATCCACAGAATAACATATTTTGTGTTGGATGTGACGCGAGTACGAAGATGTTTCCAAAGGTGTTTGCACTGTTTACTTTTGAAAAAGTATTGCCATCTGTAGATTTGAACATACCCATTCCATTAAATGAGCTACTCTCTGTACCATCCACGTTTATGTAAATGCCATTCTCTCCAGTTCCATAATAAATTGCACCATCGCTAGTTTGTGCCATGCCTATTACTCCAAAATTATCGCTTTCAGCAGTAATCGGGTACCAAGTGCCTCCTCGGTTTACAGATTTAAATACAGATCCGGAAACTCCACCTGTATAAAGTATTTGTGGATTATCCTTATCTATAACCAAACATCTGGTTCTACCTCCAACGTTATCTGGACCTCTAAAGTCCCATTTCACCGGCCAAGAAGTTTTGTATTTACTTGAGTTTACTGCTTTTATTTGGCTCATTACCTCAGCAACATCCTCATTAGAAACAGTGCCTGTTATTTGATTAGCTCTTAGTAACTTCATGTAGCTAGAGTAACCATCTATACCTTGTGTCACTTTTTCTCTAGGAGAATAAGATGGTTCTACACTTAAGTAACCAAGTGTAACTGCTCCAAAAACAAAGCAGCCAGCAATAATTGATAGTATTGTATTTTTGTTCATTTGCTATATTGTGTCAATTTTAAACACACAAATTTAGTTTTTGATTTAATACAATCAAGTAATAGTTCAGTAAGGGTGTATTTCGGTTTACTAACGCACTGTTTTTCTATGGATTAGATCCTAATTTATAAGACAGATAAATTGAAAAAAATGATTGCGTTTCTGTCTTGTAAAGCACATTTAAGCCTTGAGGAAATAAGTCTAACCGAGCTCCTGTTGTCCATTTTTGGAGAAGGTAGAGGTCATTTTTATTCGTACTAAGGTTTACGTCAAAGTGCAATCCAAGCTTATATGTTAGTTCATACAGACCCCTAGTCCAGTTAGCCGGCCCGTATATGTCAGCTTGGTTTTGAAGTGTTTCTTCATTTTGAACAATAATGAGAGCCTGTCTATCTTCTGACTTTGGATCTAAGTACCCAATATAGTATGGCTTAAGAATTCCTATGCTAGGTCCAAAACATGCGCCTAAAAATAAGTTTTGTTTATTGGGTAAATAGTTGCCAAGTCTTTTGGATATAGAATAGCCGATTCTAAGTGCGCCTGCCGAATTAACTTTTCCGAGAACAAATGATTTAGGATTTGTGGTAAACTGGTTTTGCACTTTTGTTTCATTAACAGTTTGTAACGTTTGAAAGTCAAGACTTAAGCAATTTTGGTAATTAGAAGTTACAGAAGATAATGATGTCGAAATATTTATCCCAAAACCATTGGTTGCTGCTATAAGTCCAGCATTTAGATTTTTAGAATAACTGTATTGACCAAACGAGGAAATATTGGCCATTAAAAGTATTATAATGCTTGATTTCTTTGAGAAGACAAGTTTAAATGGGGTTATATTATGTAGCTGTTTTATAGTAATAGAGTAAAAGTAATATTTAATTTATTATTGTCCTAAACTTCGAGAAAAATGACATCAACTGTTACGTATCAAAACAATCTTAGAACAGAGTGCACTCATCTAGCATCTACATCTACCATACACACTGATGCTCCCATTGATAATAATGGTAAAGGAGAATTGTTTTCTCCCACGGATTTAGTAGCAACTGCATTGGCATCTTGTATGATTACAGTGATGGGTATCAAAGCGGAGCAAACAAATATTCAATTCACGCAAGTGAAGGCACTAGTCAAGAAGGTTATGGCTAATGACCCAAGAAGAATATCAATGATACAAGTACAACTAGAAGTGAGAGACAGTTGGAGTGAGAAAGAGCGGAAAATAATGGAAAACACGGCTAAAACTTGCCCTGTTGCTCAAAGCTTACATCCAGATATTAAACAAGAAATAACTTTTGTTTACAAATAAGAGAGAATAATACTAGGCTTAATACCCATGTGGGATGCCACGTATACCACTTCATTATTTTTTAGAACTATAACTTGTGGGGATTCGTGATCTACACCCAAGTGGCTGGCCAACAGTAATGAGTTACTCCTATTTGCTACCACATCGATCAAAATAACATGGGCACTTTGATCCAGTTCGGCTTGACTTTCAAGCAACCTGTTTAGTGCTACTGAGCTTATAGAACACCTGTTGCTGTGTTTAATGATAACTACGGGTTTAGCTTCTGAATTAATGCTGGAAATATCAACATCAGTCGTATAAGACCACATGTAGATTATCCGATTACTGCCTTAGAAACTGGTGATACCTGGCCTACTCCTGGGCAAGCGTCACGAGATCTACACGAGGTGAATGTTGCAGAAATAAATAGAGCGATAGCAACTATGGATAAGATTTTTTTTACGTTCATTTTTCTAAATTAATATTGTGGCGATAAGTTAGTAACGATTAAATCACCAACTATAGTGCAAAGTAACGATATTATAGATGTATTAGAAAGCGAAGAAGCAATTACATTTATCAGTGAGAATATAAACGCTGATTTGCCATCTATCTCGTTGAAATACGCAGGTAAAACAAGTTTTAATTTTACAATTTGCTTAAAATTAATGGCTGTGTATGCTAAGGCACAAAAAAAAATACCGCTCTTTTGGAACAAGCGTCTAGCGATAGATCAACGGTCTTATGAGCAATGCACTTCGCAAGCAGTAGCAGAATATAAATGTAGTTTTATTAAAGGAGAGACCTTGTTGGATATTACGGGCGGTATTGGCGTAGATAGTATTTTTCTTTCTTCCACTTTTCAGTCTGTTAAAGCGGTGGAAAAAAACATGGAATTACATCAACTTGCAGCCTATAATGTGACTAAACTGGACATACCAAATCTTATTAGACTATGCGGTGAAGGGGCTAATTATTTGGATCAAAAGTATGATTGGATATATGTAGATCCAGATAGGAGACCAGGGAATGTCCGAGCTGTTGCTTTACCGTCATTAGAACCTAATGTATTGGATCTTTTGCCAGATTTTAAACATTGTGCAACATGGGTTTACATAAAGCTCTCCCCACTTTTTGATTTGAGCGAAATCTGGAGGCAGTTTATAAATGTGAAGACAGTGCATCTAATTGCAGAACGTGGTGAAATTAAGGAGGTAGGTGTGATTCTGGATATGAGTCGTTTTTCTAACCAAAAAACAGTTGTTTTGAGAGATGTTTATTCTGATTTTTCACAAGAAATAAATCTTGAAGCACCTAACGTTTTTAATTTTTCTGAAGAGGTTAGTGGTCCTTATTTATTAGTGCCAATTGCCTTAGTTTCTAAGGCTGGAGCTGCTCATTTTTTTCTTAAGGAAACGTTGTCAACAAAACACGAAACATTTGACTTGTATTTTTCTAAGTCGTCAAGTGTTTATGGTTTCAGGAGTTTTGAGATTATGATTCAAACAAAGCTAAATGTTAAAGAGCTCAAATTAGCGTGTCGGGATTTTGGAATAACGCAACTTAATATAGTGATCAAAGGGATTTCAGACACTCCCGATTTGTGGCACAAAAAACTCGGAACAAAGGATGGCGGCAATTACTTTTTGTTTTTACTAAAAGGAAATAAAAACCATGCAATTCTGGTGCAGTCTATTTTTTAGATATTATAAAAGCTTCTAGAGCAGCCACCATACTGGGGTGCTCAGGAGACGGTGCAGCTATTGTATTTACCAATCCTGCTTTTTCTAAAGCTTCATTTGTAGATTTTCCCCAGCCAGCTATTGCTCTGTTTTCTTGTTTAAATTCAGGAAAATTGGCAAAGAGAGATTCTATACCTTGAGGGCTAAAAAAAACAAGAATATCGTAATAGACACTTGCTAAACCGGATAAATCAGAATTAACCGTGTTGTACATGATTGCTTGGGTGAACTTGATACCCATTTCACTTGCAAAATTGGGTATTGTTTCCTGTCTTATATTCGAACAAGGGTACAAGTAATCTAATGATTTATGCTTTTTAAGTAATTCTTGAAAAGATGCATCTGTTCCTTTACCTACAAACATTTTGCGCTTACGCAATTGAGTATACTTTTGGATGTATAGAGAAACTCCCTCGTTAGTACAAAAATATTTCATTGTGGGAGGAATTTCCACTTTCATTTCATCTACGATTCTAAAGAAATGATCTATTGCGTTTCGTGAATTAAATATAACGGCGTCGTGATCTAGAATTCTAAGTTTCTGTTTTCTGAGCTCTCTTGCGGGAACACCTTGTACCTCGATAAACGAATGAAAATCAATTCTTACACCGTGTTTTTCGGTGAGAACATCATATACAGTTTTTTTACTGCCAGGATGAGGTTGCGATATTAGAATACTTTTTATGCTCATGAACCACCTTAACTGTTTACGAATAATACTTTGACTATAACTAGTGCAGGAACTATTTCGAAGGCGCAAAGGTACACAAAAAGAGTAAATATTGAGTACTTAAAGTTGTTCTGCAGTAGCACGATAGTGCCGAAAAGTCTGACTAGAAAATAAAGGAGGCTAACTACAAGTAAAATACTCAAATAGTTGCTGGACAGATTTTCATAAAAAACGTCAATTAATAAGACAAAAATCACAATAAGCGTAAACCATTGATTTAAGCTGTATTGAAAATCTACTAGTTGACTACCCGTTCTGCTTGATTTGTGCAAACTGAAGTAACTTGAATTTGCAATAAATTTCACAGCGAATAGTGAAGCGGTTATAAGTGTAATCTCAATATAAGTAGAAGATAAATTGTCTGTTGATGTGAGATTATACGAATAGATAGCGCTGGAAATAATCAACACGCAAAGTAAAAATGAACTTACACGAAAAATAAGGTCGGCGGAGTACTTCTCGCTTTGCCATCCAAATCTTTGAAACGGAAGGAGGGCAAGAGATTTTAACGATACAAACCAGCTTCTATTGATAGTGTAAAAAATCACTAAAATCACTAAAATGCAAAGAAGCACTACTCTAAGAAAAAGTGGAGATTGGTTTCGCAGAATAAGCTCTAAGAATAGCATAAGTGACAACGCTGAGCAAAGGTCGGTTATTTTGATTAAAAATAATTCACTACGCCAAAGTGAAACTTTGCAGAATTTAATTTAAGAGCATTGCCTTGTTGACTTCCTAGGGCGTATGCTAGATTTAAAATTCCTTTGCCTACCTGAATATTTGCTAGGGCACCAAAACCAAATGGAATATCTTTTATAAGGACGCTACTTTCTGAAACATTTTCTATGGCAGCAGCATTGATAAATAATCCCACGTTGCTGTTTTCTCCGATAAGGTATCGATATTCTGCAGTATAGGATAACAGTTTACTAGCAAAAATCTCATTTTCGTCAAAGCCCCTTAAGGTGCTAAAACCACCAATGTTGTATAACTCATTAAATAAAATGTCTTTGGCAAATAGTGCATCAAATTGTATTTTTTGAAGAAAGGTGCTTCGCTTTTTTATGGGGATATAAAGGGTAGAATGGATCTTAAAGTCTAAGCGGACACTTCTGTTATTTATGGTGTCATAGATAGAGATTAATTGACCATTTTCTGTATTTATATATTTGACCTGATTAATGGGCGTATTGCGAAGCAATGTTTTTTGACCCACGGCAATATCGGCATAGATAGTATATCCTTTCCTGGGATTTGGTAAATAATCAAAATCTTGTTGAAATGCTGCGATACCGTAATTGTCTATCTTGAAAGGATTGTTATTAGGGATTCGTTTTAAAGTGCGTACCAAATTAGTGTCGACAGAAAGTAAGTTGCTATTTATATTCTGGTAATAAAATTGGAGATAATTATTTCCTTTTTGCTGATATCTGAATGACAGCTTACTCTTTAAATTAACAAATACAGTATCAAATTTATTCAAGCTAAATTCACCGTTAATACCTAGTTTAGTGTTAAATAAATAAGGGTAAGTAAAATTGACATCTAGTTTTTGAGAGTTTTGTAAATAGTTACGCCAATGCAATGCTATCTGTTTCCCGCTTTTAAACAGATTATTTAATTCAACGTTTACCTCGCCTGTAATTAGCAACTTATTTTGATCGCTGTTATTACTATTGGGAGCTAAACCTACTATGCCATCCACCCGGTCAGTCACAACGTCACTTATATTAAGAATAAGTCGAGCTAATCCTTCATAAAAAACAATTCTCGATGGAGAGTTAAGCTTTATTAAGGGTAAGTTTCTGAGTTTTTTATCTATTTCACGAGCTTCAAGTTCATTATAGATTTTCCCCTCTTCCATGCCTAAGTATTTGCTGAGGTAAGCCTTGCTGATGGAACAATCTGTCGTATAGGCTAATGTATCGTAGGTGAATTTTAGATAAGGATCAAAAAGTAACACGCAGGTCAACGTGTCTTGGGCAATTTTTGGCTCAAGCACATAGACTGTGGCAAAAGGATATCCACTTTGCTCATAGGTGGTTAAAATCTCATTTTGAAGTTTTAAAAATGCAGAACGTGTAAGTGTGGTTTGGGCTAAAGGTAGGTAGCCAGAGGTGATATTATGCGATCTTATGTGAATGAACTCATATAAAATATCTTTGAGAATTAGTGCGTGTAGTGTGTCATTGTGAGCCCATAATGAATCTGTACTTGCCGCTAAATACCCGGTATTTCGTAAAGCGATAACTTGCTCTTGAAGTGCGTTAATAGCAGAAAAGCTATCGCTAGCAGCACTATAGGTCGATTTTTCACCTTCCAATACATGTAAGGTGTATGTTTGTGCTTGAGCAAACAAGCAAACCAACATAAAGCTCCAAAATGAAATAACTTTGTGCACTTCTATTTACAAAGGTAAACGATAATAAAAGAGCACTTACTATAATTTTGGCTGGAATATATATTCATATCCCGTTTTGCAAGAAAGCATGCTTTTATTGTGACTTTCATTTTGATGTTTCTTTAAAGCATAAGGATGCAGTTTTGAGTTCCCTGCAAAAAGAAATTGTTTCTAACGCTAATTTCTTTAACCGCGATGATGTAATGGATAGCATTTATTTTGGTGGAGGAACACCAAGCGTTCTAAGTAAAAATGAACTGAGTAGTATCTTGAATGCGCTTTACAATCAGTATACTATCGCTACGAATGCAGAAATTACGTTTGAGTGCAATCCCGATGATTTGTCTTTAAGTTACCTTGCTGATCTTAAATCGCTTGGCGTGAATAGGTTAAGTATTGGCGTACAAAGTTTTAAGGATGACCATCTGAAATGGATGAATAGAAGTCACGACAGCGCACAGTCTTTAAAATGTATAGATATGGCTGCTAGTGTGGGATTTACAGATATTACACTAGATTTAATTTATGGAATTCCGGGTCTTGGACTTCAAGAATGGCAAGAGACCGTTGAGCGTGCTTTGGAGTTGCCTATCAATCACCTAAGTGCGTATGGGTTAACCTTAGAGCCCAATACCCCCTATCAGCGATTGGTAGATCAAAAGAAATATCAATCTCCCAAGGATGAAAATACGTCAACTCATTTTGAGACGTTAGTGGCTATTATCCATTCTAAGGGTTGGGAGCATTACGAAGTTTCCAATTTTTGTAAAACCGGAAATTATTCGAGACACAATACTGCCTACTGGCAAAATAAAAAATATTTAGGTCTAGGGCCTTCTGCACATAGCTTTACAGGTACCGAACGACGTTGGAATGTAAGCAACAATGCGGAGTATATTTCAAAAATAGCAGCGGGTGAGCACGTTTTTGAAAGTGAATTTTTAAGTGTAGAAGACCGTGTAAATGAGTACTTACTTACGGGACTCAGAACCAAGTGGGGGGTAAATCTTGCGGAGTTAAATTCTAACTACGGACATCCAATACATACTTTATTTTCAACGGAGCTAGGTGATTGGGAAAAAAGGGGCTGGATAACTATTAGCCAAGGGCAATTAACGTTAACATCCTCAGGATTACTTTTTGCGGATTATATAGCCAGTGAGTTATTTAAGCTAAAAGATGAAATCTAATTACTCGTCCCATACATTGTCGTAATCCTTCGTTTCCACCTTCGTTTCTAACGTCGCCTCACCTTTTAATGCTCTTAAGAAGTTCTGTTTCTCCTTCATGACTTCTTCTTTTACATTCTCTTTAACGGTAGCCTTGTCGTAACGAATTTTTAGGTCGTCTGGCGTTCCCTCCATAATAATATAGGCTGTAAGTCCTCCTTTGCTATTATTTTCAATACGTTTTTCGGCTTTTTTAGCAATCCAATTAGCTTTGGTAGCGAGCAATTCGGCAACGCTAAGGCCCATACTGTATCGCATGTAGTTGCTAAATGTATGCGTCCCCTCTAACTCCAGATTCATAGCATTATTTTCGATCATCATACGTGGAATGTAGATGGTTTCATCAAAAATTTCTATGGTATTTTTTAGGGTTTTAAAACGTACTTTTTCGAGTTCTTTAATATTTACAAATTTCGACAATTCGCGCAGAGGTTCATAGTTTATTAGGGCTCCGTCTTCAATGACAATGTCTGCTTTTGCGTATAGCTTGGGTAGAATTGGTTCAAATTGTTTATCTAAAATAACCTTGGCAATAATCTTTCCGGACAAGGTTCCGGTTAAGTGCTTATCTGTTATCTCACTTTGCTCAAAATTATTAAACTGCTTAAAAAGCTGGGTAATGTTGATGGAAGTAAGATCAGCCTGAATATCAAGCAGGTGATTATCTCCCCAGTTTTTTACGCCAATGGCTGCAGTGGTAGTTCCTTCTAATGCTTGTATACGTACATTAGGCATGCTAATGCTTGTGCGATTAGATAGCAGTGTTCCCGTCATAGACTCGGCGCGAAAGTCATTATATACGAAGTTGGTAAATTCTGTTTTTAGGTCACAATTTACTGGAATTAAAAAGGCGGACGATGCATTTTGTTCTTCAGATACGGAAGCTGATGTGGTAAAAAGTTCATTCACATTTAAATTACTAACCGACATATCGCCAACTATTTCTGCTTCCGAATTTTCATCCAAAAGCGATGGGTAGTTTTCAATAATACCTTTTAAGTTGCCTGTGGTCTTATTGTAATCAAAATTTAGGCTATTAATCACCATTTTCTGATTATTGGCACTGAGATTTAAGTTGAGGTCGTTTAGTTTTAGTGCTGGATTTTTTAAAGTTCCTGATAGTTTTTCTAGGATTACGCTTCCGTTATAGGTTAGACTATTTTCTAGTAACACCTCATTGGTAGCGTCATACACTAATCCAAATTGACCAGCTACTTTAACTCTTCCATTGGTCGTTTCAAAATTAGTAGTGTTAGTGAAGGCGACTAAAAATGCGGCATCTAAATTAGCTTCGCCATCCCATGTTATATGGGGTATTTCAAAATCAGATACGGTTATATCTCCTGATAGTTGGTTGTTCCCGCTACTGGCATAGCTAATAGTGCACTTAGCGGATGCGGAATTAAATTGACTTATGTTGGGAATCTTTACATTTCCTTTTGCTATGATACCATTTAGGGAAATGTTTTTATCAATAACAGTAAGGTCTGTATTTTTAACATCAAAACTTACTTCAAATCCTGGCTGATTATGGCCGTATGTTTTTCCTTTGATAGAGCCATCTAGAATAACTTCCCCTTTTAATTGAAGATTGCTCATGGACTCCGTAACACTCGCAGGCAGTATACTAAGCAGTGATTGTGTGGTGGTGTTCTCATTGGTAAATGCAATGTCGATATCGGATAGTTTTCCGTATGACACCTTACCTCTTGTACTTAATTTTACTTCTTGAATTTTGATGTTACTTGGGTCGATAACCACAAATTCTTTAAGCGTATTGATAGTGAGTGCTGTATTGATACTCAAATCTTTATTATTGATGTATTTGTTTCCTTCGAGTGACACCAAGGTTGATTCCAGTTGTGTTTTAATAGAAAGAAAGGTGTTTTCGTCTTTGTATTTTAGGGTTATCTGAGAATAAGGCGTAAATCCATTCATTTTGAAACGACTTGGCGTATGCTCATATCTTATTTTGCAATCGTTCAATTTAAGGCTTTTAATCTCAAAGCTTAATGCAGTGGTGCTAGTATCTGTGCTGGGTTTTATAATGTCGTAATTATTTCCGCTGATAAAGTCAGCTACATACAGTTGACCTCCTCTAAGAACGATACCATCTATGACATACTCTCCTTTGTAGAGTCTAAGAATATCAACGAAAAGGGAAAGTTCTGCAGCCTCTAGTAATTTTTTCTGGTAAAAAGGTGTACTCTCATTGATGGTCACAGTGGTAAATTTTACGCCCAAGTTTGGAAAATCTCGAATGCCACTAATGCTAATGTCGCCCACATTTACTTCTACGGCTAATGCTTTATTTATCTCGGTAACGAGTATAGGTTTTATGTTGGTATAAAAATAATAGACTACTCCGCTCATAAGCAAAACAAGGACAAATAGAACGGCTGCTAGTATCTTAAGTGCTTTTTTCAAGTGTAATAATTATGGGTAGCAAATGAAAGAAATATCTTGCTATGTGATGGTAAAACGAATTAACAGAGAACAATAATGTGTCTATTAAAAAAATATTTTGCAGATATGAAATCGTTATTATATTTGCAGCCCTTTAACGGGGAGCTTAGCTCAGTTGGTTTAGAGCATCTGCCTTACAAGCAGAGGGTCGCTGGTTCGAATCCAGCAGTTCCCACTTTGACAATCAGTCACATACAAGTCTCGCTTCGGCGGGACTTTTTTTGTTTAAAGACGATTTACATACACAATAAATGTTAAGAACAGGTTAAGTTAATTCTTTCTGTAAAGAGGGGATTGTGTTTCTGTTTACAGAAAAATCAAATAGAATATAGCAATACAAAAGCACCGCCTATTAAGCGCATTTCTCCAGGCTTAAAAACCACTCTTTCAGGCATATTGCTTATCTGTAAGGGTTGAGGTACATGTTTGGTAAGCATTACTTCTAAAGATATTGCTCGCTCATGATCACGAATAAAAGAAATTCCAGTTCCTAGATTTAAACCAACTGACTGGATTCTATAGTTGAAAAATTCGTTCTCTATGTTACCGTAAAGCCCCACGCTAGAGTTTAAATTATGGTACTTAAGTTCTGCGGGGATATAAATTTGTACATTCTTTTGATCGGCTGTAAACGTGTAAGCGTATCTTAAACCCACATTTACATAATTTTTAACCCCGCTGGTTAAAGCAAATTCAGTAGTTAATCCATAATAATGCTCGCCTTTATTAATTTTACCTACGGCTAGTTTAGCACAAATCGGTGTAACACTGAAGTTAGAAGATGAAGTGCCATTGTCAATCTCATAATAATAATCTGGCCCCGATAAGCTGGTCCATGAGAAACCAACGCTATAAAGTATGTCATTGTATTTTCGGGGTCTTATTTCTTTTTCTTTTGAAGGTATAACTAAAATATTTTCTTTGAAATAAAGGTATTCTTCTTTGCTTACTGAATAAACACGATTATCTATATCTCTGAATACCAGGCTACCTTCTTTCTCGTTAAACGATAAAATATCACCTTTTAATGTGGCTCCTGATTTCATATATATGATATCGTAACTTTTTGATTCACTGCTGTCCTGCTGTGCAAATGCTAATACGTTTAGAAGAAAAAAACTCAAGAAAATAAGAGTACGTCCTAATGTGTTCATTATGAAGCAAAAATACATAAAACATGACACCATACCCAAGACTGTTGCGAAGTGCATTTTCTAGTAAATTGTCAAATCTACTGAGACAGGTATTTTTGACGATATATGCTATTTTACTAAAGAAATTTTCCATCAGTTGTAGGTAATTTTGTCTGCTAGTGACTTGTATAGTACATGTTAGAGTCCTAGCATGAGTGCTAACAACGCAGTAACAGTCCAATAATCACTAAAATTGCACCATGCGAGCATTAATTCAACGGGTAAGTCAGGCAGGCGTAACCATAGAGCAAGGTATCCCTTCAGAAATCGGAAAGGGATTACTGGTGTTGTTGGGAATAGAATCTGAAGATACTCAGGAAGACCTTAAATGGTTGGTGGGTAAGATAACGCAGATGAGAATTTTTGCAGATGCAGATGGCAAAATGAATGCTAGTCTTTTGGATATAAAAGGTGAACTATTGGTAATAAGCCAATTTACGCTTCATGCCAGTACTCGAAAAGGGAATAGACCTTCTTTTTTAAACGCAGCTCGACCTGAAATTGCTATGCCTTTGTATGATGCGTTTTTGGCAGAAAGTGCTCAAATTGTTCCTGTTAAATCAGGGGTTTTTGGCGCTAATATGCAGGTTAGTTTGGTGAACGATGGACCGGTTACCATCTGGTTAGACAGTAAAAATAGGGAGTAGCGTCACTTAAAATCTCGTTTATCAGCCCCCCACAACAGCTTATTTCGTATGGTATCCAAATAAGAGTTCTCGTTTAATTTGATCATGTGAAAATCAAAATGGGATCTTTTGAGCGTTAGAATGGTATTTGCTGGCACTATAAAAGAACGATTGTCTAGCGTAATAAGCACAGAATCTGCTCTACTGCTGGTTTCTATTTTTAATACGGTGTCATCTGAAATAACTGCTGGCCTTACGGTTAGATTATGAGCGGCAATTGGAGTAATAACCAGTGATTTACTGCCAGGAAATAAAAGTGGTCCGCCACAACTAAGTGAGTATCCGGAAGAGCCTGTAGGAGTGGCCACAATAAGACCGTCTGCCCAATAATTATTTAAAAAGTAATCATTTAGACTAGCCTTAACGGTTATCATAGCCGAGGTATCTCTTTTTTGTACCACAAAGTCATTTAAAGCATATGGGAAATCATTTAATTCAGAAATATCAGAATCAATTTGGATTAATGCTCTTTTTTCTATAATGGTTCTTCCTTCTTTTAAGGCTACAACCGCCTCCTCTATTTCTTCGTTTTGAATGTTAGCAAGGAAGCCTAATCTACCCAGATTAATTCCCATAACAGGCAATTCACTATCTCTAATTAGAAGCAAGGTGTCCAGAACTGTTCCATCGCCGCCAAGACTTATCAGGCAAGTAAAATTTGCAGGAGCTAATTCTGTGCTATCGCACAAAGGGTAATCCGTACCATAGGTTTTTTGAATAAATTTACCGTAACTGGATACCAGCGAAAACTCAATGTGGTGTTCATTAAGCAAGGATACTAATGTTTTAAAAAATACCTCAAAGCCTGCAGTTTTTATTTCTCTTCCGTATATAGCTACTTTCATTTTAGATGGCTTTCTTAAAGTGTACAAAGAAACCATCTTCTTGCAAACTATTTATACTGTATTCTAATCTGAGTACTCTATCATTATAGATGAGGGCATTCAAGCCCAGTCCAGCAGAGTACAAAAAAGTATTCACGAGATGGTTGGATGGATGAGGGTAGTCGTAAGAAACTCTTCCACCGTCTGCATATCCTTCTAAATATAAATTTATGGGCAGTACTTTATAATTAACCCAATGAGAGAATTTGAGTTGTATATCAGATTTGTCAAGTAAGTGATATCGAATAGCTGCATTTAATTTCCATCCAAAACTACCGTCTATAACATATCTTTCATAACCGCGAATAATTTCATCATATCCAAACATTTTGCGCGAAAAATAAGGAATGTTTTGAGCAGAATTTAGTTGTGTGTAGCCAGATAGAGCCGAATACAATTTGGGTGATAGTCTCTTGAAATGTTGAACCTTAAGTTGTAGTTTTAAATTAGTTTGAGTGCTTGTGTTTTTCCATTGCTGAAGCGTTATAATAGGCTGATAAAAATAACCGGTAAGTGGAAAATAGATATTGTCACGCGTGTCTATATCTGCTTTTAAATCGATACCATAGTTAAGTTGCTTGTGGCTGTTATTTAAATAAAATCCTGAATCCGGAACGGCCGAATCTATTTCACCTTTATGTGCATTTAAAACTGCAAAGGTCTTAATCAAAGGTCGGATACGTTTTGAAATTTCAATACGAGCCTCGGTAGACTGAATCAGATTCTTATTTCCGTTTTTAAAAAATTGTAATGAATCATTGATGGTATTTAACCAAACTTCGTTTTGAGAGGTGTATTTGGCCAACGCTGTCATGCCCCAGTTAGAAGTTTTGCTGATGAAAGGTATCCTATACTCAAGCCTTAGCTCTTTATTGTATCCCGTTTTCAGGTCTGTTCTTAACGTATGGTTACGACCAAAAAGGTTATAGTTGAAATTAGATATGCCATAGTTTGTTCTGTCTGGATTAAAATTAAATCCACTCCAAACATTTATATTTCGATCGCTAAATTCTAAAATCGGGATAGGCCAGATATACCACTTTTCTAAAACGGTAATTTCTAAAGTATACGTAGTAATATTGTTAATAACAGTGTCTTCAGCAAGTGTAAATTCAACTTTGTTGAATAGGTTTAGGTTATATATTCGGTTTTTAGAAAGCGCAAGTAGGTCATTAAAATGGCCATCATTTGTCGTAGTATAAACACTATCTAAGTGCAACAGCATTTCTCTAAGAATTACAAAATCTTTGGTCTGCTTGTTACCATTTAGCTGGATTTTATTTATCGTAACTAGCTGGGCAAAACTAGGAGTGCTCACTCCTAAAAATAGTAGAAAGAATAGCTGTTTAAAGGTCAATGTATTTCATCAGTGATTGAAAACGGTTCTCTACATTTTCCTTGTAATCTTCATCGCCAAAAGAGGCAATAGTCTCGTAACCATGACGTTGCAAGCTATTAATGATGCGCTCAGCATTTTTAATATTGAGTTTTAGGCTAGCCTGAATTCGACCACTCTCAGCAACATTATTAAGCCACAAACCCAGCAATTGAGCTCCTTCGCCTTCTATGAGCCGTGCTAACTCGCTGCTAGAATATTGATAGGAAGCCATTTCAACTAAAAGAATTGCGCCACCTTGATTCACGGTGAGCGATTGCCCAAGTGCTTCTATAGCAGCAGTCTTAGTAATGATTCCTATCCACTGAAGCTCATCATTCAACACACAACAAACATTCGCTTTGGACTCATTAAAAATATGAAGTACATCAAATAAGTGAGAATTGCCACCTACACTGGCAAACCCACCGTCAACAAGTGTTTCTATTGTCTCTTCTTCGCTGTGTATACATTCATCAAGTTGCACTGTACCATAGAGGGTGCCATTGCGGAGAACGGGTAGTTCAAAACATAAATAATCCATCATAAGCTTTATGCATTCCAAACGCGACGTGCTTTGGGTGATGGGGTGTATGGGCAATATGTAATTGATTACTTTCAAAGTATATCTACAAGTATAGTAACTAATGGCTAAACAATATTGTTTTGGGACAATTTATGGTGGGTTAGCCAATTTGAAATTAGAATTTTGCCTTGTGGGGTTAAAATAGCCTCCGGGTGAAATTGAACAGCCCAAATCGGTAAAGTGCTGTGCGCCAATGCCATTACTGCTTCGTCTTCACTGCGGGCTATGGCATTTAAAGGTGTACCTTCCAGATCGGATAAAATTAAAGAATGATATCTGCACACGTTTAAAGGAAGTTCTATTCCGGAGAAAAAAGGATGATTGCTTTCATACGTGAGCTCACTTACTTTGCCATGCATTGGAAATCTAGCTCTAATCAAGGAAGCGCCAAAGAATTGACCAATAGCTTGTAACCCTAGACAAACCCCTAGTATAGGTAATTGGTTGTGAAATCGCTCAATAACTTGCATAGTGCATCCTGCATCTTTGGGCTCGCCCGGACCAGGAGAAATAATGATACCTTGATAGTTCTTTAACACCGTATCGAGATTTAAGTTGTCGTTTCTTACCACCTGCACTTCTGCCCCACATTGTACGAAGTAATCATACAAGTTATAGGTAAACGAGTCATAATTATCTAGAAGTAGAAGCACAATGCAAAAATAGGGTTGGAATATGCCCAGGACTAAGAAATATTGTATTTATTTCGTGATACAATATGAATTTCGATAAATTCAATCAGTTTGATACCGTAAAACTTACAGCGCTTTATGCTGCTCTCTTAAAACCTCGAATGATAGAGGAAAAAATGCTCAAGTTGCTAAGACAAGGTCAAGTAAGTAAATGGTTCAGCGGCATTGGTCAGGAAGCTATAGCTGTGGGAGCGACTTTAGCGTTAGAAGCGGATGAATACATTATGCCACTACACCGAAATCTAGGTGTTTTTACGGCTAGAGGCATCCCGTTTGAAAAACTCTTGCACCAGTGGCAAGGTAATATTGGCGGATTTACAAAAGGTAGAGATCGTTCCTTTCATTTTGGAACGAATGAGTATCATATTGCAGGCATGATTTCCCATTTAGGAGCTATGCTTAGCGTGGCTGATGGGGTTGCCTTAGGTAATTTATTGGACGGAAAACAGAAGGTTAGTTTAGCTTTTTCAGGAGATGGAGGCACTAGCGAAGGCGAATTTCACGAAGCAGTAAACCTCGCTGCGGTATGGGATTTGCCCGTTATTTTTTTGGTTGAAAACAATGGTTACGGGCTAAGTACGCCAAGTAAAGATCAGTTTAGATGTGCTCATATTGCAGATAAAGGAATAGGTTACGGAATAGAGAGTAAAACCATAGATGGGAATAACATTTTGGAAGTTTATACGGAAATATCAAGAATAGCGGCTGATTTGCGCCAAAATCCAAGACCATTTTTACTGGAATGTAAAACCTTCAGGATGCGCGGCCACGAAGAGGCAAGTGGTACCAAGTATGTGCCTCAAGAGCTGATGGATGAGTGGGCAAAAAAAGACCCTATCGCTAATTTCGAGAATTATCTTTTGACCAATAAGCTCATTTCTGTTAAAGACATAGTCAAAATAAAGGATGCTATTACAGATGAAATAAATGAAGGTGTAAAGATATTAAGCGTCCATGAGAGGATAGATGTCAATACCTCCTTAGAACTTGGAGATGTTTATAAACCATACTCACCTTTAGTGAAGGAGCCTAGTGAGCAACGGATTGAAATGCGTTACATTGATGCTATACAAGACGGATTGAGAACTGCAATGCGTAAATACGATAATCTGGTACTTATGGGACAAGATATTGCAGAATACGGAGGTGTTTTTAAAATAACAGATGGATTTGTGGCGGAATTTGGTGTAGGTCGCGTGCGAAACACGCCAATAAGTGAAGCAGCGCCTTTAGGTGCGGCATTAGGTTTATCTATGATGGGTAAAAAATCGATGGTGGAAATGCAGTTCGCAGACTTTGTGAGTTGCGGATTTAATCAAATAGCCAATAATTTAGCAAAGACCTATTACAGATGGGGCCAGAATAGTGATGTTGTGATTAGAATGCCAACTGGCGGAGGTTCTGCCGCTGGACCATTTCATAGCCAAAGTAACGAGGCGTGGTTTTTTCATATTGCGGGGCTTAAAATAGTGTATCCAAGTAATCCAGCAGATGCTAAAGGTCTTTTACTTGCAGCATTTGAAGACCCTAATCCTGTTTTGTTTTTTGAGCATAAGGGCTTGTACAGAAGTATAAAAGAGGATGTGAGTGTAGATGAATTTACCATAGAAATAGGGAAAGCTAAGAAGATTTGTGAAGGTGAAGCGATTACATTTATAAGCTATGGTTTGGGAGTTCATTGGTGTCAGGAAGTAATACAAGAATTGAACCTCGATGCGACGTTATTAGACTTACGTAGCTTATTACCATGGGATAAAGAAGCGGTTGCGCAAGCGGTAAAAGCGACGGGAAAAGTAATTATCGTGCACGAAGACACACTTGAAGGGGGAATTGGAGGTGAGATTTCTGCTTGGATTGGTGAGCATTGTTTCAAAAACTTAGATGCCCCAGTAATGCGTGTTGGAAGCTTAGATACGCCGATTCCGTTTAATGCTGATTTAGAGTTAAATTTCATGGGGAAAGCACGCTTAAAAGAGAAAGTTGAAGCGCTTTTAAATTGGTAGCAAATTCTCTTATCTTTAATTAATCCAAATAAAAATACATCTTTGCAGCAAGCAAGTGAAACTAACTAAACTGCAAATAGGACAAATAGCCAGGATCTCATCCATAGATGATTCACCATTTAAAGAAAAATTGCTTGAGATGGGCTGTCTACCAGGGGTATTGGTTAAGCCTATACTTAAAGCGCCATTTGGCGATCCCATAGCTTATGAGCTTGAGGAGTACACGCTAAGCATGCGAAACAAAGAGTCAGATACGATTACAGTAAAACTTTTAGACCCATTATTTAACATATAGAATGGAGACAACTAAAATAATTCTAGCGGGTAATCCCAATTGCGGCAAGTCTTCTTTATTTAATCAGCTTACCGGACTAAAGCAAAAGATTACCAATGTTCCTGGCACTACAATCGAAAATAAAGTAGGCCGACTGAAGGTAGGTAACGTCAACATTGAGTTGATAGATACTCCGGGTACCTATAGCTTTAATCCGAAGAGTTTAGATGAAAAAGAAGCAGTCAAAGTATTCTTTGAAAAACCAGAACCGAGCACCATTCTATATATTGCGGATGCTGCTAATCTAAAACGAAACTTATTTTATTTTAGTCAATTAGCGCAGCATAAAATCCCAATGATTTTAGTGCTTAATATGCTCGATATATCTGACTTTAAAGGATTTGAAATAAATGTAGATCGACTGGAAAAAGAATTAGGTGTACGGGTTTTTAAAATAAATGCACGTACTGGAGTTGGGGTAGATCTGTTAAAAAAAGCATTGGGTGAAGATCAGTTTGTTCCTCATTATCAGTTTGGATCAGCAGATGATCATACCCATGAAACTCATTTTGAATCAATTACGAAATTACTAAATAAGACGACTACCCTAAAATCTAAACGAGAACTTATCTCTAACAAGATTGATGCTTGGGCTACACATCCAATTTTAGGTTACTTAATGTTTTTGTCTGTACTCTTGGTTATTTTTCAGAGTGTTTTTACGTTAGCCTCTTACCCTATGGATTGGATAGAAGGCGGCTTTTCAATGCTCAGTGAGTTTTTGTCTAACACCCTTCCTGACGGTTGGCTCAAACGATTGTTGGTAAACGGACTTATAGCTGGTATAGCTGGTATTGTGGTTTTTGTACCTCAAATCGCCATACTTTTTTTCTTTATGGGATTATTAGAGGATACTGGATATATGGCACGGGTTAGTTTTATTATGGATAAGATGTTACGCGGGCTAGGCTTAAGTGGTAAGTCTATTGTGCCTTTGCTTAGCGGTGCAGCTTGCGCTATACCTGCCATTATGAGTACAAGAAATATTGAAAATTGGAAAGATCGTTTGATTACCATAATGGTAACGCCGCTTATGAGCTGTTCAGCAAGATTGCCTGTGTATACCTTGCTTATTTCCATGGCGATACCAAGCACACTTATTCTAGGATTTATAAACTTACAAGCGTTGGTAATGTTAGCCATGTATGTGTTGGGTACGGTGGCAGCACTAATTGCAGCGGTGGTGTTTAAATGGATAATTAAACATGACATACCCTCATACTTCATTATGGAGTTGCCGGTTTATCATGTGCCTAGGTGGAAAAATATATGGCAAACCTGCTGGCAAAAGTCCTTGAGTTTTATTACGGAGGCGGGAAAAGTCATCTTACTCGTGTCAATAGTATTATGGTTTTTAGCAAGTTACGGTCCCGATGGCGAAAGTGGTTTTAGCGTAAAAGAATCGGTAAATCTAGAAGAAAGCTATGCTGGTCATTTTGGAAAAGGGATAGAGCCGGCCATTAGACCTTTGGGTTTTAACTGGAAAATAGGAATATCTCTTATAACCTCTTTTGCTGCCCGAGAAGTATTTGTAGGGACTATGAGTACTATTTATAGCATTGGTGATGAGGACAATTTCGATCAATTGCGCGATAAAATGAATAAGGATACACTGCCTAATGGAGAGCCTGTTTATAGCATTGCGGTTGTACTTTCTTTAATGGTATTTTATGCTTTTGCAATGCAATGCATGAGTACCCTTGCGGTAGTTTATAGGGAGACAAAATCCTGGAAGTGGCCTGCAATTCAGTTTGTATATATGACAGCCTTGGCCTACTTAGGGAGCTGGGTAGTTTTTAATCTGTTTAGGTAATAATTGGTATAATCAGTTTTACTGATGTTCCTGTTGTCCCGTCTAGGTTATGAATATCGTCGATTACGACATTAAAGTCACCTTTCCCTTCGCTTAAAATTTTCAATCTCTTTTGGGTAAGTTCCATACCTTCAGAGGTGTGTTTACTGCTTCTTTTTGCATTCATTATGCTAGATGCCTCTCTTCCAATTCCATTATCTGTTATGATACACAATAAGTGGGTTTTTTCATGAGAGATAAGGATATCTAATTTTCGATTATTATCTTTAGGCAGTAATCCATGTATGATACTGTTTTCAGCGAATGGTTGTATCAGCATAGTAGGGATGTTGGTTTGATCTAAGTCATCTATATTTTCGGTTTTTATCGTGTAGTTAAGATTCCCATCCATACGCATTTGTTCCATTTCTAAGTAGAGGTTAAGACCTTCTAGTTCATCGGCTACTGATATGTATTTTAACCTACTGTTTTGCAGTATTTTACGCATTAAACTAGCGAATGTACTTAAGTATTTATAAGCTTCTTTTGGCTCCTTTTTCAAGATATAGTATTGAATGCTATTCAGCGAGTTAAAGATAAAATGTGGGTTCATTTGACTTCTTAGCGCTGTCAGTTCGGAATCTATCAGTTGTAGTTTGTAGGAGCGTTCTAAGGCTCGTGTACGATATCTGAAAAGAGTGTAAACAATACCTGTAACCATAAAAAGTCCAAGGATGATAAACCATCTTTTTTGCCAAAGCGGTGGTTCTACTATGACTGTTAACTTTTCGGAGTAGGTTTCCCAGTTTTCAAATTCATCTTTGGCAAGAACCTGAAATGTGTATGTTCCAGGGCTTAATCCAGGATAAATTGCAGTGTTTTGTAATCCTGCAGGTATCCATTCGGTGTCAAACCCTTCTAGCTTGTAATAATATCTAATACCAAGAGGATTAGCGTAGTTGAGCAACATGAAATCTATCTCTATCCTGCTGGATAAAAAACTCATTTCAACGCGCAAAGGACTTTTTTCTCTAAATGTTCCCCTTACATCGGTAAAATAAATAGCTCGACTAGCAGTGTCAAAAGTGATATTCTGGGGTTTGAAGTAATTCAGTCCATTTACACCGCCAAAGAGTAGTTCTCCATTGTTCGTTTTTAAAAATGCCCCTTCATTAAATTCCGTGCTTTGGAGGTAATGTTCCGGTTTAAAATTGATGAATGTTTTTTGATATAAATGATAGTTTACCAGTCCATTATTCGTAGATAACCACACAGAGCCATTCCCGTTGTAAATAATACCATATACTGCATTGTTTACCAACCCATTGGATTCAGAAATATGGTCAAATTTTAAAGTGCGAAGATTTAGAATATTTAAACCTCCACCGTAGGTTCCAATAAGTAACGTGTCTTTACCAACCCAAGCTAATGCCATTAAGTTGTTATTATTTAAGCTATTAGTGTCTCCTACTTGCGAGGTGTAAACTTTAAATTGTTTATTTTCAGGATTAAAAATTTGTAATCCTCCCCTGAAACTGGCCAGTATAAGGTTGCCGGTCTTGGTATCTTCTTCTATTTGATAAATGGAGTTGTTTCTGTGCTCTGGGTCTGCTTTGTATTCTGTAAATGAATGCCGAATACTATCTTTTAGCGCCAAGCCAGATTGAAGAGCAAACCAGAGTCGTCCTTTGCTATCTTCAAAGATATCCCTAACAGTATTAGAGGATAATTTGCCGTTTTCTTTGCAGGCTACCATTTTTGCCTTGCCTGTTTTTCGGTCAAATAAAAAAATTCCTTGTTTACCAGTGCCTATCCAAAAGTTACCCTTACTGTCTTCATAAATACATCGAACTGATGAAGACTCAAAAATGCCATCTATAAGTTTTGGATATACCGCTTCGATACGGTGGTTCTTGTCTAGCTTAATAAGTCCGGAGGATAGCGTGCCTAACCATATGGTATTTTTTTTATCTTGATAGGTGTAGTAAACGTTGTTATTGTAGGTTTCCTCATCCAGCTCAAAATACTGAAGTAGTCCAAATTTCTTGAGTTGTGGTGCGTATTTACTTACTCCAGCTATGGTTCCTATCCATAGAATATGGTCACTGTCTAGGTATAACTCACTTACGTTGTCATTTACCAATGAGAAGGGTCTAAGCGTATTGGTTCTGTACAACGAGAATAGACTATCTGTATAATTCAGTAAACCGCCTGATGTTCCTATCCAAGCGCTTTCTTTGTCTACCCTAATGGATGTAATGCTGCTTAAATTTCTTTTTTTAGGTGGAAGGTTTAGTTTTTGAAGATTTTTATAGAATTTGGATACGGTATAAAGGCCGTTAGTAGTGCCTAGTAATATTTGATTTTTATAAGGTGAGAAGCATGTTAAATCTAATTTATTGTTTTCAAAAAGGACAGTACTAGAGGATAGATTTGTTTGAATAACTTTGGTATCTGTGAGTAAAAGTAATTGCTTGTTATTCATGCCCATCTCCTTTACCTCATCGTTCTGCAGTGCCGTTATTTCTAATTTTTGCAATTTTCCTAGCTTGGTGTCTAATTGCCAAAGTCCAGCTCCATCGGTATCAATGATAATTCGATCTTGATAGACGATTAGCTGTTCAATGGCATTGTCAAAATTGGGATCAGCCGCTTTTAAATCGATATGTTTGAAGGTATAATTTACTTCGTCTAGTATATCAATTGTTCCAATGTTATTACCTATAAATAACTTGTTTTGATAGGAAAGGAGGCATGTTACATAACTATCACTAAGTGAATTAGGATCGTTTTCTATATGTTTAAAAATCTTAAAATTTTGACCATCATATCTATGCAAGCCTTCGGCTGTACCCATCCATAAAAAGCCCTTAGAGTCTTTTTCAAAACCGGTAATACTTCCCATAGAAAGTCCTTCGTTTACCGTTAAATTTTGAAAGCGCAAGATGCCTTGCCCATCACTATAGATAGTTTGGCAAATAAGAGTAAATGCAAGTATAATATGTAATGTAAAAGGACTACGCACCGCCTAAGGCAGATAAAAACAAGTCTTTACGTCTTTTAGAAACACCTACGCTATCCCCATTGGACATAACTGCATGACTGCCATCACCACGAATGTACGTTTTTATTTCAGCCAAGTTCAAGAGAAAGGATTTATGGCTTCTGAAAAAATTAAAATCTGTTAATTTATTTTCATATTCCTTTAGGTTCTTAGAAGTTGTGATTCGCTCGCCACTTTTTAAAAAAAAGTAGGTGTATGCACCGTCACCTTTACAATAAATGATGTCTGCTGTTTTAATAAATTGCAATCCTTTATTGGTTGATAATGAAATTTGAGGTTTTAATTCAGATTTCCAATCCTTGGTATTCAAAGTACGCAGCCTAACACGCTCCACAGCATTTTGTAAATGTTCTATACATACAGGTTTTAGGAGGTAGTCTACAGCGTCAGATCTAAATGCTTTTACTGCATGTTCTTCATGTCCAGTGACGAATATTACATTTTGATTTTGATTTTTCAGAGAGTCCAAGACTTCAAAGCCATCTCCATTTGCCAGATGAATGTCTAAAAATATTAAGTCAGGATTGTGCTGGTCAATAGCATTAATGCCTGTTGTTACGCCATCAGCCATTCCCACTATTTCTACATTTTCTACAAATGATTGTAGCAATAGCTCCAAGTTCTCTCTACTTTTTCGTTCATCATCTATAATTACTGCACGCAACATGATTTTCTGTGGTTAAAAGGTTAAACAAATGGGTTTATTTTTTAATAAACTTTCGTGACTCAATGTGATCAGGGTATATCAATTGTATAAAATAGGTACCTGGGGTTAAAATGGAGACGTCTATGTTATCACTATACGAAGAAATGGTATGCTGTTTTCCGGTAAGGTCTATAATTGTTAACGATTTAGGAATGTTTGTGGTCTTTAGGTGTAATTCATTTACGGTCGGATTTGGGTAAAGTGTAAAATCTACAAGGTATTCGTTTTTTAGAGGAGTAAATCTGTCAGTAAGACTTGAGAGCATATTATCCAAAAGGGTTTCTGTAGAATTAGCAGATATTTCAGCCGGCTTACTCCCTAATTCAACAGAAATAGTGCTTACTCCAGCATCGCCGTCGGAGCTATCCCAATCTTCAAAAACTAAGGTATCGTCTTGTTCCTGTAAGTCTATATCATCATTTACAAATTGGATGCTGTCGGACTTGCTGGTTTGATTTTTAACTGTCTTTCGTTTCTTATCTCTATCATCATCCCAGTCGGCAAGCAAACTTAATGAAGTAAGCACAGTTAAAAGTAGTGCATATACCAAACGATTGAAATGTAACGGACTGAACATATGGTAAAAATAACATAATTAAACGGGTAATCAATTTTCGCAATTGAAGAGCGGCTATGCTCAGTTTATCAGCGGCTATTTTTTTAAATAAGGGCAGGTTTTTGCCATTAAAATTTAGGTCAAGGAATTAATCTAATTTAAGCTCAAATCACTTGTCAAAAAAAAAGGAGCCTTTCGACTCCTTTTAAAACTACTTACGTTTATGAAAAAAACTAACTAACCAAATATGTAAGAGGTATTGCTAACGGTGTGCCAAACTAGTGGTATAGTTTTAATTTGACGGGTTGTATTAGTCTTACATTAGTTGGTTCTTGGCCATTTTTGCCAGGTGTCCAAAGAGGCATTGTAGCATATAAACGTTTGGCTTCTCGTTCAGCACCCATGTTAGGATGAGAGCATTTAATGACCTTTACGTCGGTCACTTGTCCATTATGAGTAACTATAAATTGCACCACTATCTCTACTTGGTTAGCAACATCATACAATCTCTCAGGTATTTCAAAATTATTAGCTATGTATTTATAGAGTTCTTTTTCGCCACCAGGAAATTGTGGCATAATTTGAGCCCATGTGTTTATATTATTGGCCATTGTATCTACCAAAGTCGGTAGACTAGGCAGACCAGTTTGTGCCAACATTGGGAGCGATGTATTGGATAAGGTTGTTCCTAAATTTTTAAAAATGTCGGCAACGGGAATTATATATGCCGTCGGGTCAAAGTAGATTGCTTTAACAGTTTCGGGCTCTTTTTTGGATATCTCTTGGTTGATAGGTATGACTTCCGTCTCCAGATTATAGATGTACGCTGTATCGTTAAATATATTCGTGATTAGTGGTTGTGCTATAAACGTAGTCTTGTACTGAATTTCCATTACGTAGTTTACGAATAGAAGTGCTAGAATTATTCCGATTTCGAATAGAATGACTCTGTCTGGTCTTTTAACATTGGTCTTGGCTCGCATATTATTTACCTTTAGTGGTAAACTTTAAACGAACTCGTATATTTCTTTGATTATCTAGATTGAACCAATACTCAAAATGAATTGAGCAACGGGCATCATGTGAGATTAATGCTACTATATGAACGATACCTATTACGGTTTCCTATATCGATCTTTTACAATGGTAGGTATAGGTGTTGGTTTTCCTTCCTCGTCTATACGTACAAAAGTGGTGTTTGTAGTCACTACGACATCTTCTTCTCCAGTATACACACTTACTTTACGTGCTTCTATTTTAAACGTTACAGAGGTGTTTCCCATACGTTCTACTTCTCCATAAATGCGTATCACAAAACCTTCCTTTACTTTCTTTGTAAAAACAAGCTCGTCTACTTTTACAGTAACCATATTAGGAGTGTGGCATACGCTAACTGCCATAGCGCTGGCAGCCTCATCAATCCAAGCCATCATAATACCGCCAAAAAGATTACCGTGAACACCTATGTCTTTCACCATACAGATGTGAGATGTGATTAATTGCATTGGTGCAAAGGTAGTAGTCGTAGTGTATTTATAAGCAAACCAATTGAAACGCACATAAAAGAAGGCTTAATGTCCTTTAGGCGCCCCAATTGTCTCTGTCTAGACTTCTGTAATGAATAGCTTCGGCAAGGTGTTCCATTTCTATAGTTTCACTGTCTGCAAGGTCTGCTATAGTTCGGCTTACTTTAAGTATTCTATCGTATGCTCGTGCAGAAAGGTTTAGTTTGTTCATGGCATTTTTAAGTAGTAGCGACCCTTTATGGTCGATCTCGCAGAATTGCCTTATCAGATTACTCTCCATTTGTGCATTACTATATAGTGGTAACTCTTCAAAGCGTTTGTGTTGTAATTCGCGGGCGGTGATTACGCGTTGGCGTATGGTGTCGCTTTTTTCTTCGTTACCATTTTGTTGGCTTAATTCATCAAACTTAACTGGTGTTACTTCTATATGGATGTCTATCCGGTCTAGTAGTGGTCCGCTTATCTTACTTAGGTATTTTTGAACTACACCTGGTGCGCACACGCAATCTTTTTCAGGGTGATTAAAATAACCACATGGGCATGGATTCATACTCGCTACGAGCATCATAGAACACGGATAGTCAACCGAAAATTTAGCCCTTGATATGGTTACTTTTCTATCTTCTAACGGCTGACGAAGGACTTCTAAGACGGTTCGTTTAAATTCAGGCAACTCGTCTAGAAAAAGAACACCGTTGTGTGCCAAGCTTATCTCGCCAGGTTGTGGGTGATTACCGCCGCCTACCAAAGCTACATCGCTTATTGTATGATGCGGACTTCGAAACGGCCGTTGGGCCATAAGTGTAGCATTATTTCCTAATCTGCCAGCCACAGAGTGTATCTTGGTAGTTTCAAGGGCTTCATGCAGGTTCATAGGTGGAAGAATGGTGTTTAGTCTTTTAGCCAACATCGTTTTACCGGCTCCTGGAGGACCTATAAGTATAATATTATGACCTCCTGCAGCAGCTATTTCCATTGCCCGCTTTATGTTTTCTTGTCCTTTAACATCGCTAAAATCAAAAACGAGTTTGGTTAATCCCTCTGCAAAATCATCTCTCGGATTTACAATGGTGCGTTCGAATTCTTTGCTGCCTTCTAATAAGTTTACAACGTCATTAAGGTTCTCCATTCCATACACTTCAAGGTCTTTAACGATAGCGGCTTCTCGGGCGTTTTCTATGGGTACAATCAGTTTTTTATAACCATCTTTATGTGCTTGAATGGCAATAGGCAGAGCACCTTTTATGGGCAAAATACTACCATCTAGACTCAATTCGCCCATGATTATAGTTTCTTCCAGCATGTCTGTTGTTATTAATTCGCCTGAAGCCATCACGCCAATGGCGATAGTTAGATCGTAAGCAGAACCCTCTTTGCGAATATCAGCTGGTGCCATATTAATAACGACGCCTTTTCTGGGGTAGGTGAAGCCGCAATTTTTCATTGCGGCATTTACCCTGGGTTGACTTTCTTTTACTGCGTTATCGGGCAGTCCGATGATTTGTGTTTTTGCGCCTTGACCCACATCTACTTCTACAGTAATGAGTTGGGCAGAGATTCCATATACGGCACTGCCGTAAGTCTTAGTAAGCATAGAAGGCAAATATACTCGCCTGCTTTATATTTTAATTAATGTAAAATAACTTGCTCGCTTAGTGTACTGTTGGCATTCTTTAGTTTTACAAAGTAGACTCCTCGTGATAAATCACTAGTACTAATTTGTTTGTTACTATTCACTGAATTGATATATTCGGTTTTCACTACTTTACCAAGCGCATTGATTATAGTTACTTCTGTGGTTTCTTGAGACGGTGTATTTAGTTTTATCTGAATATAGTCATTTGCTGGATTTGGAAAAATTTGAGCATTGACCATTTTTTGCTCTCTTATACCAATGGTTTTGTTACCCATGGTAAGATTGTCAAAATATGAAACCGTTTCTTCTCCTCTGCTTCTAAAGTCTGGGAAAATGACAATTTGGTCATAAACCATTGTCATTTGACCTGAGAAATCAAAGCTTAGTTCTTCCCATTCATTAATTTTGGTATTAGCCACCTTTACCTCAGGAAGAGCGCCGTTGCTGCTCGTTACTAATTTTATTCCTACGTCGCTAATTACGGTTTTATATACCATTATGGTGATGGTAGATGTTGCAGCTGTTAATTGAAACGTACCTATATCACTTCCGTGTTTTGATTCGCATCCAACCCATGGCGCACCAGAAACGCGCGCGGTTAATTTGGCTACTGTATTACTGGTATTAATACCAGTTTTAGATGGGTTTTCTACAATTTCTAATGGTGGATTGTCATTGTTTTCAAAGACAGTCCAGGTCCAATCAGCACCGTTTTCGTTGGGTTCAAATGTAATAGGAACCTTCTGTGCATAAATGGCAGTGAAACCTAATAAAGCGGCTAGAGTAAGTATGTTTTTTTTCATGGTATATTGTTTAACAAAAAAAGGGGTTTCAGTTAACTGTAACCCCTTTTGGTAAAATTTAAATAAAAGTGATTATTGAATAATTAATTTGTGCGTGTATGTTCCTTGCTCTGTAGCTACTTGTAAAAAGTATATACCAGCTTCGAGGCTAGAAGTATTAATCACTTCTGAAACAACTGAACTATTAAGTTCTTTAGATGTCACAGTTTGACCATTAATGCTTTGTATGGTATAACTTGATACCAGACCAACAGTTGCAACAGCTTCAAGTTTTACAAATTCAGCAGCAGGATTTGGATAAACCTCAAAGTTGCTAAAAGCTGTTTCCTTAACGCTTCCATTATCTGGTTTGCTAAAATAAACGTTGTCTATATAAAGTGTAGCACCGCCTACTGGAAGAGCAGAGAAAATTACTTGTGAAATGTTTGATGTGGTAGTTAATCCAGTGAAGTCACTTAGGGCGATTTTATGATTATTCCATGTTTCAGTAGCTTGATCTTCAAATGCAATTTCGTGCTCTTTGTCGTCTCCGCCACCGAAAGCGTTATCTGCACCAAAATCAACTAACTTAATTCTGTATGTAGTAGCATCTGGAGTCCATGCGTCAAAAGTAAAGTGAGTCATGCCACTTGCGTCGATAGAATTATCTCCAACAGCTTCAATCCCAACAAAGTTAAGGTTAGCGTATTTTTTCACGTCGTTTCCGTCAATTTGAATTTCTTCTAAGTCAGCTGCTGACCAAACTGTTCTCCAAGTATCAATAGTTACGTCAGTATATACATTGCTAAATAAGGATATAACGTTAGTTTCTAAATCTGTAGGGTCAGCTGCAGCAGTAGTAGGAGTTGGGGTAACCGCTTCTTTACTAAAGTAAACGTTATCTATAAAAGCCGTAGCGCTTCCAGCAGGGGTTGCAGAAAAAATAATTTGAGAGATGTTTGATTTAGTTGTAAGCCCAGTGAAATCAGCTAAAGCCAAGTGATAATTAATCCAATTGTTTTGAGCAGGAGCTTCAAAAACAAGTTCGTGCTCTTTGTCATCACCGCCTCCAAAAGCGTTATCAGCGCCAAAGTCAACTAATTTTACTCTAAATATAGTTGCGTCAGGAGTCCATAAACTTAGATTGAAATGCTCCATAGTGCTTGCGTCTATTGAATTTGCTCCAGTTGCCTCAACTCCAACGAAGTCTAAGCTGCTGTATTTTTTGATGTTATCTCCACTAATATCAAAAGCGTCTAGGGTTACAGAAGACCATCCTGTTCTCCAAGTATCTACGTTTACGTTAGTATACGCGTCACTAAATAAAGAAATAACGTCATCAGCAGCATAAGTAGGAGTAGCGTCAGCAACGCTTGGCTCAGTAGCTGCCGGTGATCCGTAGAAATATACATTATCTAAAAAGATGGTGCTACCAGTTCTTCCCAAATCGTCAAATTTGAATTGGTAAAGACTAGCCACAGAAAGACCTTGAGAGATGTAATCTGCTAAGTCGATATCGATGCTATTCCACTGATTTGCTACTAAACTTTTAGTTACTTTTTTCTCGTTTTGAGGAGTTTGACTTATGCAAAAGATGTCTAAATCAAATGAAGTTGCAGTCCAAATGTCCATGTGTAGATACCCTTTTGCACTTGCATCTTGAGCAGAACCAAATTGAATGCCTTGATAGTTTAAGTTAGAGTACTTAATCATGTTATCTGAGCCTAAGGTAAATGCAGCATACTGCGTAGATTGACCCCAATTTGGATAAAAATCTGTACCAGAGACATCAGTGTAAGAGTCGCTAAAAATAGAAATCACATCCGTAGAAGCTTGAGAAGGAGTTCCTGCCGAAGTGGTAGGATCCTGAGCGTAACCCACAAAAGTGAGTGCTGTTAGAATTAAAGTAATGATTTTTTTCATGTTATTATTATGTTATGATGTTCCAAAAGAACATAAAAAAACTTAAAGTAAAAAATACTATAAGTAAAAATTTCCGTTAAGTTTGAATCGAAATAAGTAGTTTAGCCGCGTCAATGAGTGAATCCAACAAGTATTTTATATCTGAAAACAATGTGCCTTTTAAACAAGAGTTTCAATTTGGGCTCTCTGTAGACTGTGTCGTTTTTGGTTATCAAGAAGGTCAAGTGCGGGTATTGCTTATAGAACGTAATGCGGATCCTTATAAAGGTAGCTGGGCACTGCCTGGTGATTTGGTAAGTTTAAACGAAGATCTGGAGCATGCAGCAAATTCAGTTTTGAATAAGCTTACAGGGTTGAAAGACATCTTCATGGAACAATTTCACACTTTCGGATCTGTAAACAGGCATCCTGCGGGTAGAGTAGCTACGGTAGCTTATTATTCTTTGGTAAAAAGCAGTAACTACCATCCCGTTGCGTCAGCTTGGGCTAGCTCTATACAGTGGTTTGATATACGTGAATTACCTGACCTTGCTTTTGATCACAAGGTAATCTTGGAAAAAGGAATTCGGACCCTACAACGCTCTATTCAATACAGACCAGTGGGTTTTGAACTTTTGCCACTCAAATTTACACTTTCAGAGTTACAGGCTTTGTATGAAGCGCTACTCGGATTTAAGTTTGACAAGCCTAATTTCAGAAAAAAAATATTAGGAATGAATTTACTTACACCTTTGGACGAAGTACAAGAAAATGTATGGCACAGACCAGCCAAATTGTATAAGTTTGACGAAGGTAGATATCGCTCACTTAGAGATGTTGGTTTTACGTTTGATATTACCTTGAAATCCTCTTAAGGCTCTCGCAATTTTAAAATAAGATTAATGTTTAATGAATAATATAAGTGGAAAGAATGCCTTAATAACAGGTTCTAGCAGAGGTGTAGGGCAACAAATAGCGATGGGACTAGCTGCAAAGGGTTGCAATATAATATTGCATGCACGTACCGCTGCGAGTTGCCATAAGACTATAGAAATGCTGAAAACCTATCCAATAGCTGTGTATGTGGTTTTTGGTGAATTATCTGATGAAACAAGTGTGCACCAGGTTATAGATCAAGTAAATGCATTAGGTGTTGAAGTAGATATAGTGTATAATAACGCCGCAATTATGACTTCTCACCAAAGCGATATATGGCAACACAGTTGGGAAGACTGGATGCAAACTATGAAAACCAATGTGTTTGCTATGTACACCATTTGTGCTGCTTTTGTGCCAAAAATGGCGGAGCGTGGATATGGTCGTGTGGTAAATTTAAGCTCTGGAATAACTAAAACTCCCGAACTAGCACCTTATAGCGCATCCAAGTGGGCAGTGATTAAGCTCACCGAAGATCTTGCAGCGCACTATGAAGACACTAACGTACGTATAAATTGCTTAGATCCGGGATGGCTCAGAACGGATATGGGAAGCCAAAATGCACCCAATGCGGTGGAAGCAGTTTTACCGGGGGCACTGGTTCCTGCTTTGTTAGAAAATGACGGCGCAAACGGAAAGGCTTTTAGCGCTTTGTAGTAAGCTTTTATGCTAACCAAAAAGAAAGGGTGCTGCCTTTTTTGATTTTGCCATTCCTATTCATTTTAACCAAACAAAAATGTACTGACCGATGTAAGGCTAATTATGTGGTTTTCTATCGCTGTGAGCTATTAAAATTTTAATGCCTCATCCTTGTCCCACAGTCCCCAATAAGCACCAACGTCACCTTCAGCACCTACTTTCCATGACTCATCAAAAGAAGAGAAGTAGAACATCTCAATGTCTTCATTTTTAGACCATTGCTGAGCATTAGTAAAATATTTCAGGTAGTTGGCCATATTGGCTTCTGAGCCTTCAAAAGCTCCACCTTCACTAGGCCAGCCTGTTTCGGTAATAATTACCTTTTTGCCATTGGCAGCTTTTACCGCTTGTTGATACATCTCTTTCATGTACAAAAATGAGTAGTCTATATGGCAACCTTCCCAGTAAGGATAGCAATTGGCAAGTATAACGTCACAAACGGCGGTTATTGCAGGTCTTTCTGTAAACTCGTAATAGGCATCTACATAGCCCACAGGTGTTCCTGGTATTTGCACTTTTACATCGGTTATGTACCTGATTAATTCTGTTTCTGTGAGTTCCTTTCTGTAAAGTACTTCATTACCCACAGCAGCAATATCTACGTAACCTTGTCTAGTAAGATTGACGAGACCGTCTATTTCTTTGGCATTGGTTTCCTTATCGTCACTCAGCCAAGCACCTACAAGTGTTTTTATTCCGTATTCTTTGGCTAAAGGTGGTATCATTTCGTTGCCTTCGGTACACGAGAAAGTACGAATCCATTTGGCATAGGGTTTTAAGATTTCTAAGCGTCTTCTTATCTGCTTTTCGGTAACCTTATCGCCTGGTTTTTGTCCTTCTTCAAAGAGACTGAAACAGATGCCGTGTATTCCATCGTTTAAAAGTCCTTTTGCATCTAAAGCATAATTTCCGGAGGATTGCCGAATGCCTTTAGCGGCAACAAGTGACATTAATTTTTCTTGACGTTTTGACATAATTTATTGGTATTTTAGTTTTTCGTTTTGATCCCAAAGTCCCCATTGATCACCTACATTTCCTTCTTCATTTACTTTCCATGATTCATCAAAGGAAGAAAAATGAAATAAGTCAATATGGTTTGTGTTTGCCCAGGTTTGAGTATTTACAAAATACTGCATGCTGTTGCCCTCTGAGGGTATAGCTTGGTCAAAATTTTCTCCTGCATTGGGCCATCCGGTTTCAGTAATAATTACGTGCTTGCCTTTAGCTGCATTTTTAGCTACGTCATACATTTGCGTCAAGTATGCCGTGGCTTTAACTATGCTATAACCTTCCCAGAAAGGGTAACAATTGGCTAAAATAACATCGCAAGCCTCCGCTACTTTTGGTCGTTCGTGAAACTGATAGTAAGCATCTACATATCCAACCGGTATTCCCGGCAGCTCTCTCTTTATTTGATAGATATAATCCAACAATTCTTCTTCTGACAATTCATTTCTAAGTAAAACTTCATTGCCTACTACCGCTATATCTACGAGGCCATTTTTACCTAATTGTATAAGGTTTTGGATTTCTACATCGTTTTTGCGTTTATCTCCACTTATCCAAGCTCCAACCATAGTCTTTAAATCTTTGGTTTTGGCTGCCACTGGAATATACTCATGACCTTCAGAACAGGAAAAAGATCGTACCCAAGTAGTGTGAGGTGCAATGATGTTTATACGACGGGTTATCTGCTCTTGACTTATTTGATCTCCTATATTTTGACCTTTGGCATAAGCACCGAAGCACAAACCATGTAGTCCCTGGTTTAAGGTATTATTAAATTGCGTTTTTAGTTCAGAATGGCTGAGATTACTGAAGTCTAAATCGTTACTTAATATAGCTGAAGGTGATAAAGAGGTAAAGTTTTGAAGTTTATTGAGCTGATAGAAAGATGGGGCACTTATTTTTTTCTTTTTTCTTCTTTTAAGTTCTGCACCTACTTCTAAAGCTCGCTCTTCAGTCACATCATAGTTCCACATTATTAAAATAGCTATGGAAGTACCTGCAATGGGTAACCCTGAGAAAAATAGTCGAAGTCCAGTGATAGCTCCATCGGGCTGCGTTGCGAGTGAAGAGTCAAAACCAATGTAAGAAAGGATAGCACCACTCGCTAATCCAGCAATGGCGAAACCAAACTTAACCATCCACCAATAAATGGCACCAAATATTCCTTCTCTTCGTTTTCCTGTGTTTAACTCATCTAAGTCAATAACATCCGCTGTCATAGACATCATTAGGGTAAAAAGACTGCCTATACCAAAGGCAAAAAACGGTAATGCAAAAATGAACATGTAGGGTTTACCAGGTATTAGTAAAAACCAAAGTAGAATATATCCTATAATGGATATTCCTTGTGATATAAGAAATGCGTTTTTTTTACCTAGTTTTTTGGACATGCTAGCTACTACGGGAATAACTAAGAAGGTAGTCATGAGTGCGCCGATGCACCCAAATAGAGTAGGCCAAATGCCTGAAGCGCCAGCATTGCCTCCAAATAAGTGATAAACGATGACAAAGAAGGTAAAGGATGCTACGGTATTAAAAGCATTGAATATTAGGAATGTGGCAATACACAATTTACGAAAAGGCTTTATCTTAAAAGCTTCAACGAAACCATAAAATATTTTATACAAACTGCCTCCTAATGTTTTCATTGTCATAGGGGTATAGTCCTCGTTAAGTGTGGATTCGCTTTTTATGAAAATAGCTGGAACCATAGCACATACCATAAAAATAACGCCTACCCATACGGCGAGGGTTCTTGTAGCTACTTCTGCAGAACTAAACCAGTCTGGATCGTACATGATTACCCAAAACCATGGAGCTATAACCCAAGCCCATTGTCCTATCCATTGTGATATAGCCATTATACTGGTGCGCTCATGAAAGTCATCGCTCATTTCATAGCCCATAGCCACATAAGGAACACTAAAAATGGTTAATCCAAGGTAAAAAATAAACGACCAGATTAAAAAATAAGCAAAGTTGTAATCGATACTATCTACTTTATATAGTTGCCAAAGGAAACTAAAAGAGATACCCATCAAAATGGCACCCATAAAAACATACTGTCTTCTGCGTCCCCATTTAGACTTGGTATTATCAGATATAAAACCCATAATTGGGTCTGTAATAGAGTCGAAAATACGAGGGAAGAAAAAGACAAAACCCCACATCCAACCCGGGAACCCTAGGTCTTGCACTAAAACGACCATGAATATTCCCATAACCGCGGGGAACATTTGGTTGGCTAACATACCAACGCCAAAGGCTATCTTTTGTCCCATAGGAACTTTGTTTGTTTCTGTTGTATTACTCATTTTAGTTCATTTTAGTTTTGAATCACTAGGGTTTGAATGGCTTGTGCAGCAATGGTTATTGATTTACTTTTTCCGTTATGTTCTGCGGTAAAACTTTTGGTTGTTGTTCCTTCATTAAAAACAACAACTGCTATGCTGCCGTCAGGGTTTTGAGCTGCAGTAACTTGCAGGTCTTTATCACTTGTTTCTAGTCCTATGCGCACCGCCCCAGGACGTATAAATTTGCTAAAGTGGCTCATAACGAAGTATAAGGGCGTAAAATATACCTCATCTGTTTCTATGTCAACTATCACAGGGGCTACACACCAGTTTTTGAACCAATTGGGGCCTCCTTGTTTATCGAGTACCATATTCCAGTCTATCCAACCATCTACCCAATTATTTAGGCATCCTATGATATCGCGTGCATAGCGATTTACAGGAGCATATTTTGGGTGTAGGTGTTTTTGCTCTTCAGAAGCCCAGTCCCAGCCCCAATCTGTAGCTTCTTTAGTCCAATACCATTTGTCGTCTTGCCATTTGGGTATTTCAGAGTCTACACAGGCTTCGGTTTGTATTAGGTATTTATCAGGCGCTGCATCATGTGCTAGTTGTAGTGCTTTTGGAAAAAAGTCGAAAGTGCTTGCATACCAATGTACCGCTGTACCTGCAAAGTATTGAGCAGCTTCTTGGTCTTTATACATAACCTCCACCCAATTTTTCAGTTCATCTCTATTTTGATCGTAGCCCAGTATTTTAGCGTCGTGACCGTCTGCTTTTAGTTTTGGGCCAAGGTGATTTTTTACAAAATCATTCATCTCTTGAGGTGTAAAGATCATGCTCTCCCAGTTATTGCCATTTCCTAATGGCTCGTTTTCGACGGTAAACCCCCAAATATCAATTCCTTCTGCTTTGTAGGCGGTTATGTATTTCGAAAAGAAAAGCGCCCACGTGTCGTAGTATTTTGGTAACAGCTTACCGCCTACGTAATTGTTGTTGTCTTTCATCCAAGGAGGAGCTGTCCATGGAGAACTGATTATTTTAAATCCGTCTGACGAAGTGGCCATGGCATCTTTTATCATAGGGATTATGTCGTTTAAATCCTCTTCAACAGAAAAATTTTCTAATAATGTATCGCCAGCTATGGGAGCATAGGAATAATTGCTTAATGAGAAATCGCAAGAGTTCATGTGCGTGCGGGTAAGTGAATATTTAGCGCCACTATCACCAAAGTATGCTTCTAATACTTCTATGCGTTTAGCTGAGCTAAGTTTGGATAGTAAATAGGCTGAAGACTCGGTAAATGATCCTCCAAAACCTGTTATGGTTTGAAATTTTTGTTTAGGTAAAATACGAATGACGCTAGCAGAAACTTCGGGATTAAATTCTGTTTTTACACTTAGCTGTGCTCCCGCTGCAGATGTTTCGTAAACAGCTACTTGTAGTTTAGTTTCTGTTTTACATGAAGTTAGCATCACGGTAAGGCATATTAGTATGATTTTAAGGGGCTGCATTCCTTATTTTAACTGTTTTGTGGATGGTAAATCTACATCTTTAAGCAACAAATCAAAATTACCTTGGTAGGTTTTTTTAATGGTGTTCCCGTTTCGGGTAAGTCCTTCAAAAGCCTTCTTATCGACAAGCTCCCAAAGTGCAAATTTGGCTTCACCGTTTATTTTAAATAGGCCAAAGTGGTTTTCGGAGCCTCCTAAATTCTGAGCATCCTTCCATTGTTCATTGAATGCCTCGAAGTAGAAGCATGAAATTCCAATAGAATCAGTCCAGTCTCGCATCATTTTATAGTAGAGGCCTTCTTTGTATTCGTCACAGGCTTTAGATCCATTTGGACCATATAAACCATCGGAAGAACTAGCCCAACCGGTTTCTCCAATGTGTATTGGTTTCGTGCTGTCAATACTGTGAATGTAGAGTTTTGAAGTAGCATATTGTTTTTTAGCGTAAAGTACAGCTCGTGTCATAGCTCGTTCTAATGCTTCTGTTTTAGGCAAGTGTAATTCTGATTCTAAGGTTCCCCAAAATATGGGGTTGTAGTGTGTGTCGTGCATTGGGTAAGTATGCAGCGAAACATAGTCAACCGCTTTTATCAAGTTTTCTAAATCGTTACAGTGATATAGCGAATCACCTCCTCCCCAAGAGGCAAAATTATCTGAGCTGGTGATCCACACATCTCTGTCAAGCTTACCTTCTTTTTTCAATGTTTGTAGGTGATTTACCCATTTAAGTATCACGTTAGGTTGCACGTAATAGCTGGCAGCCCATTTTACCATGGCTTCATTTCCTACTGCAAGAATCTTGACTATGTGCGGATACTTATTAGCCAAATCCACTGCTCTCTGCACTTCGGCAGTATTGGCTGTCGTACTTTCAGCATCATGGTTAGGCTCGGAACTGGTCCAAGCATTTTGGCAATCTATCCAGATTCCTAGCATGACATACATTTCAAAATTAGGATTATCTGCTTGTAGTTCAGATATCGCTTGCAGCAAGTTGGTAGCTTCTTTATAATGCGTATTGTAGGTTCTCAAAACGTTAATTCCGGCTGCATCCAGTATTCTTAAGTCTTCTTTAAGCTCTGATATAGTTGGTTCTATTTCTCTTGTATTTTTACGAAACCCACCGTAGCATATAGCTTGATATTTTGGATTTCCTAAAATCTCCGAGGCTGTTTTTTTATGGGTCATATTTTGTAGTGTATCGTTTTTGGTTGGGTAAGTGCCAAAGCTGGCTAGTGTTGATGTAATAAAAACGAACAGCCCTATTTTTTTAATGTTTTTAAAAAAAAGTATAGATCTGTAATTTGGTATATTTTGTAAGTAATTCATTACGACTATTCGTTATTTGTTGTTTTATAAGTAAGTCCATATCCCAATGAGAATAGTGGGGTAATGCTTGAATTCCAGTAATTTGGTCCGTATATTCCGTTGAAATCTGCTACGGCTTTAGGCCACGAATGAGGTAGTTTGCCTGTGAAGTTATAGTCTCCAAAAAGCACTTCAGCTATGCCCTGGCCTTCTGAGCCTGGGAGCCACGCTGCTACGAACGCATCTGCTTGATTTAATTGTGGTGTTACTACTAATGGTCTGCCAGAGATTAGTATGACTACCACTTTGATCCCTTGCTTGGTATAGTTGGAAATATAATTTTGGTGTTTTTGGGTGAGTGTAAGCAGGTGCGGATTATTATCACGACCAATATCACCAAAGAATTCTGCATAAGGCGTTTCACCTACTACGATAATGGCTACATCTGCATCTGATTTTTGATTGCCGATCGAGTCATAAATCACTTCTCCATTTGAAAGCTTACGTATTCCTTCTAAAATAGTGGTCCCTCCTTTATAACTGGTATCCGTGCCTTGCCAATGCATCGTCCATCCGCCAGATTGTAAACCCGTATTATTGGCGTGTTCGCCTACTAGTATTATTTTAGCATTCTTATTCAAAGGCAATATGGACTTCTCGTTCTTTAGCAACACCAGTGATTCACGTACCGCTTGCCTTGCGACGTCTCGGTGTTGTTTGATTCCTATGTTAGTGCTAAGTTCTGTTTTTGGAAACGGATTTTCAAACAGTCCTAATCGATATTTCTGTCTTAAGATTCTTCGCACTGCATCATTTATTCTTTCCATTGAAACGTTCCCACTCTCTACAGCACGTTTAAGGTCGTTTTGAAAATAGTCCAAATCGCCATCTACGGCCATTACCATATCAATTCCGGCGTTTATAATATCAATTCCCCCGAATTTAGAGTAGCCTTTCCAATCTGAAATTACCATTCCGTCAAACCCCAAAGCGCCTTTCAACGTATCCGTAATCCAAGCCTTATGCGCATGCATAGAAATATGGTCTATACTATTAAAAGATGCCATGATTGCACCTACACCTTCTTGAACAGCTGTTTTATAAGGCATTAGCAATTGACTGCTTATGTGTTCTGGGCTTAATGTGGTTTCGCCTCCTTCTATACCAAAGTCCGTATTGCCATCACCTATGTAATGTTTAGCAGTAGCCATCACAGTCTTGTTGCTGGTCAGATCACCTTGTAGTCCGATAATAGATGCTTTGGCAAGTGCTGATGTTATGTTTTTGTCTTCTGAATAGGCTTCATAGAATCGACCCCATTTTTCATTATAGGGAATGGCTACACATGGAGCAAAAACCCAATTAAATCCACATGCTTGAGTTTCAATAGCTGTAATCCTTGAAGCTTCTTGTACAAGTTTAGGATTGCGGGTTGCACCCATTCCTATGTTGTGAGGGAATATGGTAGCACCGTTATACGTATTTTGACCATGTACCGCATCTACCCCCAAAAGCAATGGAATGCCCAAACGGGTAGCTAATGCTTCCTCTTGCAACACCCTAAATCGAGCTTGCCACTCTGCAGCATCTTGACCAGGCAATGGCCCTTCGGTATGTATTATAGACCCGATATGCTTTTTGGTTACATCACCACTTTCAATATCCCAAAAGTGTCTCACCTGGCTCATTTGACCTATCTTTTCTTCCAGGGTCATTTTAGCCAAAAGGGTTTCTACCTGTACCTCTATATCTGCGTTTTGGATTAGCGAAATAGTGCTTTTAGCATTTCTACAAGCACCTATTAAAAGTATTCCAAAAGCCAGTATGGTGAGATGTACTTTGGTCATTTCGCTTTTATTTTAGTGTAGCCTCACTTACGTATACTGTAATTTGAACAATGTCACCTGTTCTATTAAAAATTTGAGAGCTACTTTCTGCGTCTAAGTGCAGAGTTTCAAAAGTGGTGATAGAGTGGTCTTTCCTTGTTACCTCCATGCTATCTTGATTAGCAAGACGATAAATTATAGGCACTTGACAGTAAGTAAAACATAATGAACCTACATGGGGAGCATAGTCATTGTGCTCTTTATGGGTATTTACATAATGGAAATTACGGTCTTGTATGGTAAATTCATTTTTGCGGAGCAAACAAGGATTGAAGTACAAGCGACCGTTTTGTACAAAGACGCCTAATTCGCCAAATCTGCTGAGTATATCTTCTTTTACCTGACCGGTCATACCTGGCTGTTGAGCTCCTCTTCCTCCCGGTGTGTGAGAATAAGGGTCTGTAGGAAATGCACCATATAATGCAGGTGATTTATGTACGCCAATGCCTTCATTTATTTCATAATAATGCTCTAGCAGTTTGCCTATTAATTCCGAGTTTTCTTTCAGGTCTACGGCTTTCAGACAGATTTCTTGCACCGCAAGTTGTAGTTTAGAAACCATGTGCCAGTAAATAGATCCAAGCCCTTCATAACCATAAAACGTGCCCGATCTACCTGTGAATGCTTTATGGTTAAATACTTTTTCAAACACTTCTAATAGCATTCTTTTTTCGGAATCTGCATAATCACTGTACTTCGAATCTTGAAGTGTATCTATGGCTTTTCCCAGGTCTGCAGCATTCTTAAAATTACCGTTAAAATGATACGTTCCTTTTATGTCTTGATCCACTAAAATACGATTACCATCATTTAGCAATGCACCTAGTAGTTTAGACTGCTCTACATCCTCTTGAGGAATGGTATTCTTCTCTAAGAACTTTGGCAGTTGCTTATTGGGGTATAATAAGTAGCTGTATTGATCTGTTCTGAAAAGCGCACTGCTCTTCATTGCATCTAGCACCTTAAGGGCTTCTGCAGGTGAAAGGTGTCCAGAACTTAAAACGGCAACTTGACCCTCTAACATTTCATTAAGATGCGAAATGGAAATTTCCTTTTCATTTTTGATAGTCATCAAATTATAGGCATGGTACAATTGATCTTCTCGTTTATTCGCCTCAATGGTATGGTTTATATAGTCAAGACTTAATTTTACAAAACCTTTGAGACGGCCATATGAAATGGTTCGTTTTTCGCCCCAAAAAGCTTGCTTGTAAATATGCTCTCTATAATCACTTCCGGCCTGACCTAATTGGTCTAATATTTCTTTACGATGTGTATCGCTTATGCTATCGTCTAGAAGGTGTTTGTGGTCCTCAAAAGCAGCTTCAATATTTTTAAAGAAAATAATAAGCTCATTAGATAATTCAACGCGTTCCTCAGTTGTTTTCTCTATTTGCTTGCCAAAGAATATCAAGAAACGTTTGAGATAGTAAAGCGTAACCATGGACACTCCGTTGCCTACCAGTGCGTTGTTTGCATCGTTCCATTCTGGACGTTGTGTGTTCATCCATATACCGCCTTCTGGTATAAAATTAGATAGTTTTGCTAGGACAGTAGCAAGAATTTTTTCTATAAAATTTACCGTATAGATGGCGTTATTTTCATCAGTAAGTAATGATGCGTCAGACCCTAGCAGCTCTCTGTTTTTTCTAATTTTGGCATCTAAATGTTCGTCAAACTCTATGGTATCTTTAGAATTAGTGAGGATGTCTTGGTAGCTTTTTATCTTGTAGGGTACATTGGCATATACAAATGATTCCTTTCCGAAACTGCTAGCCAACTTTCCTGGGTAGTATTTTTCGTTAACTTCAAGTAATTTTAAGAGGTAAATGATTTGATGATCTCCCCAGTAACCAATGTAGGACCAAGGATTATCTGGTTCAATAGTCTCCCAGTCAAAACCACCTTTAGTCACTCTGTATGGGTTATAACCTTCAAATGTGGTAGCATTTAAAAATTTATGTATCATACTTTCAGTAAATGCTGGAAATGACAATGCTAACGCCTCCCAATTCTGAAAAATATCTCGCCAGTTGCCTTCGTAATCAAGTATTTTAGAACCATCTACTTCACTTCTAGTATTTATTGAAAATTTATTCCATGGTCTACTGGGGTCTCCATGTCTTCTGCTAAATTTCAACGGTAAGTATTCCATACAAAGCCTTTTGAAATTTTTATCAGTACTTTGTTCTGCTATTTTTTGAAGATCAAAGCACGTAAGATTATCGTCTAGGTTATCGAGTAAGTTAAGATGATTTTCATAAACTTTTTTATTTGCAGCAGCCAAATAATTGGTCAAATCCCATTTTTCGATTTGGTAATTAAAATCGAAAATACCCCCTCTCATTATGTTAAATAACGTATTTGAAAAATGACGGGTGTCTCTAAATACGTCTGCTGACAGTTGCATGCCGTCTGCCGAGGCAGTTAACTCGATTAGTCTGCTCGAGCCTAGGTCGATATCTTTATCTATCTGATTTTGAAGATCTTTTTGGTGCAAGATGTTGTTTATCAGTGAAACTACATCAGACTGACTTTGATTTACATCTGCGACAATAACCCACGCTTCTTTAGCTTGTGGACTTAGGTTTAATGTGGAGCTAAGAAAGTAAGCGCCTTTTTCTGCTTTTACGTCTTCTTCTTGAGTTACAGGCAGTCCTTTTCTAAAATTATCAAGCTGTAAAGAGGACACCAAGTAAGATGCTTTAGGTAAACCAAGAGACCATGCCACGTTAGCCTTAAGCGCTTCGCTTGGTTCTGCTTTATCTACTATTATGGCACTTAGAGCAAAGATTCCCAATCCAGAGTCGGCGTCTAGTTCATTTCGTTTGTATGCATCTACAAGATTACTCGTTGAGTTTTGAAGGTCGCTACTAACTCCGTCCGGCATTATATTTTGAATACCATCAAGTAAAGTAACCGTAAGCTCGTTATTTCCTGTGTTTTCTAATGATGACTTACGAACAAATCCATAAATGTCGCTAGAGTTCCACTCGTATCTAAAGGTGAGATTAAAGTCATGATTAATTTCTTCAAAAATAATTTTGTTACCAATCGTGTTTTTATAGAGGTTTCTGGTAGTGGCATAAAGACTTACGTTCCGTTCTGAGAAAGGCTCCCATACCAATATTTCGCCATTATGTAGTATTTGAAAAATAGATTTACTACCTGTTGTTTCTGCAGATTCGTTAATTTTATCAGCAGTGTAATAAGGGAAAAGTGAGTACTCTGAGTTTTTGCGACCGGCACTAAGAGCTCCATTGCTGGATATAAACATCCAGTGGTGTGAGTCACTTACTATACTCATAAAAAATGGGCGCATTTCATTGTAATTTGAAATACAATAAAAGTTTTCTCCTTCTATTTTTAACCGTTTTATGTTTACATTATTGGTTTTGTTTTCTTCTTGCATCTGCTTGTACTGGGTGGGCATATAAGGTGTTAAATTCTTTTATTTATTTTAATTAAGGTTGTTTTTTAGTGCCTTTTGTATGGCATTATCAAGTTGTATTTTTGAGAATTCGTCTTTTAATATTTCGGTAGTTTGGCCTTTTTGATAGGGGTTAATTTTATGCACTTCTTGCAGTATGTAACATGCTGCTCTTGGGTATAGCGGGTAAGTGCCATTTGACTGCGTTTTGCCTTTGGAACACACCCCAAACCATTCTTCGCTCATGTTTTTTTGACCCGCCACAAAGTCATACTTATAACCTCCGTTGGTCCATGATGCTCCACTGTCGTGTACATCCAAGTTATAGGTTTGTCCTTTTTTCCACCATCCATCGCTAAATTGGAAGGTAAAACCACCAAGACAATTCCCGTTTAAACCCAATCCAGACGCATTTAAGTATATCTCGTACCAATTGTGCAATAAATATTCTGCTTGCGCGTTTTGCTCCTCTTTTTGAGTTATGCTATTAAACGCATCTGCCCCAAACTCTGTAAACATAAAAGGTTTATCGGTCTGTTTTTTTAGATTTTCAAAAGCATCGGTAAAGGATATTCCACGATAAATATTAATGCCTAGAATGTCCACATCAGGACATTCGGATACTATTAAATCTAAGTAACCCAAATCGCCATTACAAATGGAAACGGGATGTTCGGAATCTATGCTTTTGATGAGCAATGATGCCTTATTAAAAAGGCTATATAGGTTTTTGGCAACTTGTTTGTTGCCCATAATGTTTTCAGGCATATCTTCAGTTTCAGCACCTTCCCAATAGAGGCCGTAGTTATTCTCATTACCTAACAAATACATGAGCAGCCCGGGGGTGTTTTTATACGTTCTAGCTAGTTCTTCTACTTCATGTAGAATAATAGTTTGAGACAAAGAGTCGCCATAATCTGTATGAGCTACCCATTGGTTGTTCAGGGTAAGCCCATAGCGGCCAAATGTGTGGTTTAAAACTGTATATATGCTATATTTTCGGTAGATATACTCGATCCATTTTGGGGGAATGCTAGCGTATATTCTCAGGGTATTTACACCTAATTTTTTTAGCATTGACATTTCATAATCCAATGCCGCGATTATGGTTTCTTCTGGTTGTTGCCACAAACTATAGGTGTAGTTAGTGCCAATAGGAGAGTAGTCCCAATTCATTCCTTTTATGAAAAAAGCCTCGTCATTCACAATTAATTTTTTTCCTTCTTCTTGCGATATCACTAGCTTTTTCATAGGAGCACAAGAGAAGAGAAGCACCAAACAAAAAATAGTATTTGAAAAGATAAATTTCACTTTTAATGAATGTTTTACGTATAAATTATAATGCGTTAAATCCTGAGTAAACTGACTTTTGTAAAACAAAACTAGACCCCAATAAGTGATTTGCTGCTCTGTAAGTACTTTTCACTTTTGAAGCAAATAAAGTCTTTTTAGGAGCAACTTTCAAAAGCATTAAATAGATTTTTATGTGCATTTCTATACTTATTTGATTGGCGAATATAGGAAACTTATAGTAAAAAAAACTATAAGTAAAATTGTTGAGTTAGGATCAGTGATAACTTGCACATATTGAAATTGTAAGCTTAGATTTGCCAATCATTTTGAGAGTTGCAGTTGCTATAAATTTCTTGTTTCTGATGGTAGCAGGTTTTGGGCAAAATCGGGAACCTAGCATTCATATCCGAAAGACGACACAATCTATTACAGTAGACGGTGTTTTAAACGAAACCGTTTGGCAGCAGGCAGAAAAGGCAAAAGATTTCTTTATCAGTACGCCTATCGATACGGCTTTTGCCAAAAGCAAGACAGAGGTAATGCTTACCTATGATGACAAAAATCTTTACGTTGCGGCGGTTTGTTATGATGAAATTCCTGGAGAATATATTATACAAAGTTTAAAAAGAGATTTTTCGTATCCACGCACCGATGCGTTCTCTATTATTTTTAATCCGACAAACGATAAGACCAATGGTTTCAGTTTTGCAGTGAGTCCGAAGGGAGTACAACGCGAAGGAAGTATAGAAAATGGTGGAGACTTTGGTGTTACAACAGCCTGGGACAACCTGTGGTATTCTGCGGTAAGTCAAGGTGATGGAAAGTGGTTTGTAGAGATTTCAATACCATTTAATAGCATTCGATTTGCCGAGGGTAGTACAGCGTGGAGTATCAATTTTACCCGAAACGATTTAAAGAGAAATGAAAGTTCAGCATGGGCGGCAGTACCTCGTAATTTTAATATAGCAACGCTCAATTACTGTGGTAAATTAATTTGGGATAAACCGCTTGAAAAACCCAAAAAATATGTAGCTATAATTCCTTATGCTAGCGGAGGGCTTAGTAAAGATTATGTGGCAGCTACAGAGCCTAAACCCATAATGAATGCGGGTGTAGATGCCAAAATAGCTATTAGTTCAAGCTTGCAATTAGACCTTACGGTAAACCCCGATTTTTCTCAGGTTGAGGTAGATCGGCAGCAGACCAACCTGAGTAGATTTAGTTTATTTTTCCCAGAAAGAAGAAATTTTTTTATAGAAAATGGTGACTTGTTTGCTAACTTCGGGTTTAGTCAGATTAGGCCTTTTTTCAGTCGAAAAATCGGCCTTAAAGATGGGGGTACCATCCCAATTTTGGGCGGGGCGAGGCTAAGTGGTAAAGTTGGAGATAACTGGCGAGTAGGAGCTATGAGCATGCAGACCGATGGCGGCACCGCAGGTCTTGGTCAAAATTTCAGTGTAGCTGCGTTGCAACGCCAGGTAGGAAAGAGCTCTAACATTGGCATCATTGGTGTTAATAGGTCTAGTTTAGAAAATGGAGACTTCGTTAAGTCCGCATTTAACAGACTTCTTGGAGTAGATTATAATTTTGCTTCGGCAGACAGAAACCATAGAGGTAAAGTTTTCTTTCATAAGAGTTTTACCTTCGATAAACCCGCAGATAGCTATGCGCACGCTTCATGGTACACTTTTTCAACCCCCAGTTTTAGGGCTATGTGGAATCATGAGTACGTCGGTAAAAATTATAATGCAGCCGTAGGTTTTGTGCCAAGAATAGAACGCTATAATCCACAACTATTTACGATTGAACGGCATGGATATTGGCGTTTGGAACCACTCTTAAGGTATAATTTTTATCCAAAAAAATCAGCCAATCTAATATACCACGGTCCAAGTTTGTACATGGATAGATATATGGACAATAGCTACACTCTTACCGATAACCAATTAAGATATGGATACGAGGTTCAGTTTAAGAACACAAGTAATCTTGTTGCGTATTATAACCAATGGTACACTAAGCTTTTTTTTGATACGGATGTTTCGTTTACAGGGGACTCAGCAATAGCATCAGGGGGCTATTCTTATACTAATCTCGCGTTGAGCTATATATCAAACTTACGTAAACCGTTTAATTGGGAGGCTGGACTTACCACAGGAGAATATTACAGCGGTTACAGGACAAATGCAAAGTTGGATTTAAATTACCGTTGGCAGCCATGGGGGACATTTGGACTTTCATATAATTTTAATAGAATAGATATGTCACAATTAGAAAAGGCTGTCGATATATCACTCATAGGGGCTTCAGCAGAAATGTCATTTACCAAAGCAATTTTCTTCACTACGTTTTTTCAGTATAACACTCAGGCCAATAATTTCAATATTAATTCCAGATTACAATGGAGATATCGTCCGCTTTCTGATTTGTATCTTGTTTACTCAGAAAATTATGTAGCAACAGATCTATTTATTAAAAATAGAGCGCTGGTAGTCAAGTTTATTTATTGGTTTCAGTAGGTAGTTGAAGTAAAAAAAGCGAATACTTTCACTTATCCTATTATAAAAATAGCTGGCTTCTTATGAAGCTCCAGCTCGTTCACTTTCCAATCCTTAATGGGTTTAGAAATAATGGTTTCTTCACCTTCTTTTTCTATATCCACAGCAACACATAATTGGGTGTCTTTTTGTAAGTTTTTGATTAAAAACTCCAGAAATTGGTTGTTGCGATAAGGTGCTTCCATAAAGAGTTGAGTTGCTTTTCGGGAGCGAATTTCCATATCTTTTAAGGCAATCATTCTGTCTCGAGCATCTATGGGCAAATAACCGTTAAACTGAAAATGCTGGCCATCCATACCGCTAGCCATAAGTGCCAAAAAGATAGACGAACTGCCCGATAAGGGCACAACAGTCACACCTTTTGAATGAGCATATTTGACTACTTCACTTCCTGGATCTGCAATAGCGGGTAACCCCGCTTCGGAAAGTACTCCAATACTATGTGAGCTGATGTGTTTATTGAAAAATGCCTTAAAACCTGCGTAATCATTGTGTTTGTCCAGCTCAATGAATACAAAATCATTCTGATGTGTAGGATGTTCAATTGCTTTAAGAAATGCACGAGCTGTTTTCTCTTTCTCAACAATAAAGTGGGTTAGCTGATAGGTATGGTCCAATGTTCGTTTTGGGAGGTATTCTTTATTAAACTCACCAATAAAATTGGGTACTAGATACAAGGTATTACTCACAATGCAATAGTAGGATAAATCTTGCCTTTATTTATTTCTCAAAAAAGATAGAACTTCACCATAAGAAGAAAACGTGTAAAATCTTAACGACCTTTTAGAAAATCCACAGCAATCTCATTAAACCGTTGTGGTTGCTCTACATTTACGACATGACCGCAACTAGGTATGACAACCAAACGAGAGCTTGTATGGTCTTGTACTATTTTAGAAATACTGGGTAAGAACATGTGATCTTCGGCACCCATAATATACAACGTGCGTATACCGCTATCCTTAAATCTAAAATACTTTAGCAATGGATTAACCTCTGCCACTAATGTAAACCATCTTTTAAACTCTTGTTGATAGAGTTTTTTAGCCTCATTTATAAATAGATTTCGGCTTTCTCTGTGGCTTTTTTTAGGCATTATAATATGCGCAAAAAATCTGTAAAGCACCAAGTAAGGCACAACAGATTTGAGCATAGAACCAAGCCTCATTAATACTTGACCTCTTAGGTTAAGCTTCATAATGGCGCCACCCATTATCATGGTCAAGGTGCGCTCAGGAAAACGTTCAGTGATTTCGCGTATAACAATAGTACCCAATGAAATGCCTACCCAATGCGTGTTTTTAATGTGTAAATGATTGAGCACTTCTATTACTTCGTCACCTATGTTATCAAATTGATATTGTTTGAATTGCTCGTAAATCGGCTTTTTACTCTTCCCGTGACCTCGTAAGTCTATAAGCAACACATTAAAATGTTTTTGAAATGCTCTAATTTGCTTAAACCAAATACCACTACTGCCGCCAGCACCATGTATAAAGGTGACCCATTCTGCATCAGGTGTGCTCAAATGCGTGGTGTAGTGAAGCATTTTATTAACGCAAAGTTATGACCATTTCTTGGGTATCACCGTTTTAAATATTTAGGCGAAGATGAATAGACAGAACTTCCGTAATATAAATTACCTTCGAGGCATTAAGCTGATTATTTATTGAAACCATTTTTGGTGGAGGAAGGCATTTCAAATGAAATGCTTTCTGGTATAGAGCAGCACGGATATTATATTCACAGGAATATCATTAATGTAACCGATGCGGCAGCCTTGCGAGCACTCATGGAGATACGCTACGATCAAGATCAGTTTAAAAAAGCGGGTATTGGAAAAGGTGCATCCTTTAGCATAAATGAGGAGATACGTAAAGACTCTATTCTTTGGATAGAAGAGACTTCAAGCAGCCCTATATTAGCTTCTTACTCATCTCATATTGATGGCCTTATTTCACTGTTAAATCGACATTTTTTTTTGCCACTTAAGGACAAGGAGCTAATGTTTGCCATATACGAAAAAGGCAGTTACTACAGAAAACATCGCGATAGATTTGCTAAACAACAGCATCGTTTTTTTACCATAATACTATACCTTACCGACTGGCAAAAAGGAGATGGAGGTGAGCTTATGATATACACCGACCAAGGTGAAGTGAAGGTAGAACCTCATCAGGGAAGCTTCGTTATTTTTACTTCTGAAACGGAGCATGAAGTGCTTCCCGTTTTTGCGCGCCGTTACAGTATAACCGGTTGGATTACAGATGTACCCATCGGGTTAACATTTTTATAAACCCTACTAGTACGATAAAACTATTGTTCTTCTAAAATTTTCTTCTTCTGAAGATCGTAATCCGTTTGGGTGATTAAACCTTCGTCAAGCAACGACTTTAATTCTCTCAGTCTATCCGATTTTGAACTGATTGCAGGTGCATCGACGCTCGTGGGCGCTTTCAAAGGTGGAGTTACAGCGGGCGTTTCAGGTTTTAAATCAAACGTATAATTACTTTTATACTTCATAACCCAAAGCCATGGAATAAGGACAAAAAAACCTGCAACTGCAGGTACTACATCTACTTCTTCATCTTTACTTATGCTGGTATTTAAGGTACGATAACCTTCTGCGCTAAGTCGAATGTCAGTGGTACTAAAGGTTATTTTATTGTCTTCGTATCGATACGGTGTCTTACCTACGTCAACTCCATCAATTCTAAGATCTGCACCTTCTGGATATGAACGAATAACTGTGGAACTTACGCAGCTCGTAAATAACATACAGCTTGCAAAAAAATAGGATACTGCTTGAGGGAAATTTACTCTTAATGGCATTGTGGTAATTCAGGATTAAAAAATTATCGTTTTATAATCCTGCTTGTGTACGTTTTGTGTTCAGACTGTACCGTAAGTATATAAACATCACTTTTTAGGTAAGATAAATCAATGGTATTGCTTGATAAAGTATTTTGTTCCATTAATTGACCTAGCGCATTCGTGATCGTATAGCTGCTATATGCACCTAGTGGTAAATGAAGTATTCCAGACGTAGGATTTGGGTATACAGCTAGAGTGTTTAGTGCAGACTGTTTAATGCCCAGTGAGTATGGGGATTCATATGCTCCGCAATCTATAATGGTGCGCAATACACGCGTGTTGCCATCCATGTCAACCTCGCCAACGGCGGCATAGCTTGGGTCGCCCGCATTTGCAGCATTGGATGAGTCAACTAAATGAAAATCATAGGTTATTTCATTTTTAAAATACGGATTGGCAAAGGAAGAATGTTCCTCAAAATTCGAAGTTGTTTTGAAGGCTTCGAGCGTTTTAATATCCGCATCATTATAGCCGTAAATACTGGTTTCGTTTCCACCTGTAGAGTAATACAAGTTGTAATCCAACACATTTCCTGTGCCGTTATCTTTCTTGTAAAAAGACATTACGTTATACGGGTTTGTAGCGTAAAAAATATTGTTTTTTACGGTTACGTTTTCGCAATAGGTCATATTGAGCTCACCCGTCCATGTGTTGTCTTTGTCATTATCGTATAAGGTGTTTCCTGAAACCACGCAGTTTATTACTTTTCCAGTAGTCGTTGGGTAGGAGAATCCGCCAACTACAATACCCGCTCTGCTATTGCCATAGGCTACGTTATTAATAAGTTGGATAAATGACGTTTCTTTTCCCTTTTTTTCACAGCCAATGCTAAAACCAACTTGGCCATCTCTACATATATTGTTTTGTACGCTAATCAAAGTGCTGCCGTCTATATAAATGCCTCCAGCTGTGGCAATAGGAGATTTACAATTATACACCTCATTATTTCTAATAATTCCATGTCTCGCCATGTCTAACGTTGGGTCTGAGCAAATGCCATAGTGGCCCGATGCCACAATACCTATATTGGTAATATCGTGTACAGAGTTACCTTCGATTAAAAAGCTATCTACATTTCCAGAAATGGTTAATCCTTCGCTATATCCTGTTCTACAATCTGCGATTTCAGAGTTAAGAATAGCAATATTGCTGTTGACATTTGTAGCACTTACTCCTAACACAACTAGCGGATAGGCTTTTTTAAATGAGGTCACGTTTTCAGCAGGATTATTAGAAAAGTGCACGCCTTTTATAGTGCAGTTATTTAACGTAATGTTTTGACAGTTAGTGTTGATGTTAACCCCAGAAACATAGTTGCTTATTATATTTTTAAACGTGATGTTTTCTATCGTAAGGAATGCTGAATTAGAGATAAAAAGCAAGGCATCTCCTGAACCAGCAGAAGCTCCACCTCCATCTATGATTACGGCGTCATTTCCAAAAGGTTTTATAACATTAGGCTCCGTTACTGTGCCTACTTTCCCGTCTAAGTACAAATACTCTGTATAGGTTCCTGCCATAATTTCTATGGTAGTTGCTGTGGTCATTTGGCTCAGAGCAAACTGTATGGTTTGAAAAGGCGAAGCTTGGCTTCCGTCATTTCCGTTGCTTCCCGATGGGCTCACGTAGATAGTAGTTTGTGCTATAGATAACGTGGTGAACGCAACTAAAATAAGGCTAAGGGCAAGTTTGTAAAATGTTGTCATATAGGTATATATATGTTCAAATGTAGCATTTTTAGGTAAATACTATAAAGTGTAATAACTAAAGAACGGAAAATCAGTTCTCTTGTTGGATAGTTCAATCTAAAATCATCATGTATCATTGCACCATGCAAGCACCAAAGGCAAAGAAGATACCCAAAGAGCACAGTATACATGGAGACGTGCGAATAGATAATTACTACTGGCTTAGAGATCGTGAAAACCAAGAAGTTATTGACTACTTAAACGCCGAAAATGCGTATTGCAAAGAGGTACTAAAACCTACTGAACCATTGCAAGAAAAATTATATGAAGAAATAGTAGGCCGCATAAAAAAAGATGACGAGTCTGTACCATATCAGAAAAAAGGATATTGGTACTACACAAGATTTACAGAAGAGTCTCAATACCCAATTTACTGTCGTAAGAAGGACAGCATGGAGAATAAAGAACAGATTCTTATGGATGTAAATGTTATGGCCGAGGGACATAAATACTACAACGTAGGTGGTTTGAGTTTAAGCCCTAATGAAAAGTACATGGTGTATGGAGAAGATACGGTGAGTCGTAGAATATATACTCTCAAAATGAAGAGCATGGAAACCGGTGAAATTCTAGATTTAAATATTCCTGGAACTACTGGTGGAGCTTGTTGGGCGGAAGACAGTCAGACTATTTTTTATACCATGAAAGACGAAACCACCTTGCGATCTGCCAAGGTTATGTCGTATAACGTAGTAACAAAAGAAGAAACAGTTCGATTTGTAGAAAAAGACGATACGTTTAATTGCGGTGTTTATAAAAGCAAAAGCGAAAAATATATTATCATCAGTTCGGGAGCGAGCATCACTTCTGAATATCAGTTTATCTTAGCCACAAATCCGCAAGACACCTTTAAAATATTCCAAAAGCGTATACGCGGAATGGAGTATAGTATCAGTCATTTTGAAAATAAATGGTATGTTATGACCAACTGGGATGCTCATAATTTTAAACTGATGGAAACGGCTGAGATACTTACCGAAAGAAAAAACTGGGTGGAGGTTATAGCTCATAGGGAAGACACCTTGCTAGAAGGACAAGAGGTTTTTAGCAATTTTATGGTAATTGAAGAACGCCGTAATGGTCAAAATCACCTTCGAGTTATCAATCAGAAAACGCAAGAGGAGCATTATATGCAGTTTGATTCTGAAACATATGATTGCTGGACCAGTACCAATCCAGATTTTGACAGTGAGATTTTGCGATTTGGATATACAAGCATGACAACTCCTAGCTCGGTATATGATTATGATATGAATACCCGAGATAAAGTGCTTCTTAAGCAGCAAGAAGTAGTAGGTGGGTACGATGAGAGTTTATATGACAGCAAACGATTGTGGGTTACGGCAAGAGATGGCGAAAAAGTGCCCATGAGCTTAGTATATAAAAAATCTAGTGCGGAAGAGTCAAAAGAGAACAGGAAAGGAGCTCCGTTACTTTTATATGCATATGGTTCTTACGGTCACTCGTTAGATCCCTATTTTAGTTCTGTAAGACTTAGTTTGCTGGACAGAGGGTTTGTATACGTAATAGCGCACATACGTGGTGGCGAAGACTTAGGTAGAATGTGGTACGAAAACGGTAAACTGTTGGCAAAATTGAATACCTTTTTTGATTTTATTGATTGTGCCGATTACCTCATCGCTGAAAAATGGACAACGCCAAAACAATTGTATGCTGAAGGTGGAAGTGCCGGAGGATTGCTAATGGGCGCAGTAGTAAATTTTAGACCGGAACTTTGGAATGGAGTGATTGCACAAGTGCCATTTGTAGATGTGGTAACCACTATGCTAGACGAAACAATACCACTTACTACCGGAGAGTATGACGAATGGGGAAATCCTAATGAAGAGGAATATTACCACTACATAAAAAGCTATTCGCCTTATGACAATATAGAAGCTAAAGAGTATCCGAATATGTTCATCACTACAGGCTTGCACGATAGTCAAGTGCAGTACTGGGAACCCGCCAAATGGATTGCTAAGTTACGCGACATGAAAACAGATACTAATATGCTGATCATGGATTGCAATATGGAAACCGGACATGGCGGAGCAAGTGGTCGATTTGAAGCACTCAAAGAAACCGCTAAAGAGTTTGCATTCTTATTTATGCTAGAGGGCATAACCGATTAAATCACTATTTTTGGGATGATGAATAAGCTGTTTTTTGTTGTTTTTCTATGCGGTTTAATCTCGCAGGCGTATGCCCAATTAGAGAGCGACCGATTTGGTAAAACGCATTCTGCCAAAGTGCTAGATGCAGATTATAGTCAGCTTGAATCTGGTTTTAGTATGTACAAGCTTTCAGGAGAGAAGTTGACCTATTCAGCTCCAGAAATTCTTTTTAGAAGGAGCTTGTCTAATATTCATGAGTTGCAATTGCAGCTCCCAAGTATTATTTCTTACCATCAAGAAGATAGCTCTGCATTACCTATTGGTAATATGAGTGTGGGCGTAAAGTTAGGTGTGATTTCGTCAGATAAAGTAAATTTATCCGTTCTTGCAAAATGGGGATTGTTATCGGATCCACTTAGTTTAGATAGAGGAGGATATTTATCGTTATCCGCACCCATACAAGTCAATTTAAATGAAATAATGTACACTAGAGCAGAAATTACCGTGAATGGCATAGGTGGTGATTTGCAAAGAATTGGGCTATTAGCTCTTGGGTATAAAGTTGGACCCAAAGTGAATTTTATTTGGGAATATCAACTGAATCAATATAAATCAATCCAAGATAAGTCTTGGAATAACAGATCTTCGGTGGGTGTAGCATTCCAGTATGAAACAATGAATCATTTATTATTGGATTTAGGAGTTTCTAATACTTTTGATTCTTTATTAGGATTGAACATAGGAGAGTTCTATGTGGTAAAGGCCGGATTGACACACAATTGGGAACAATGGCGAAAAAGAAGGAATAAAAATACACCCTCAGAAATTTATTAATACGATGAAAAACAAACTAATAGCGATAGCACTTTTTGCTATGTCAGCGTGTAATTCTCCAAGCAAATGGCAAAATGGCGAAGTTGTGGTGGAGGAATCGCCGAAAATACTGGATGGCTATGGTAAAAAAATAGTCAATTACCAAGATAGTATAAGTGCCATTTTTTTGAGTGGTTCCAATGGTGTATTGTCAAAAAAAGATGTCTCTGCATTGGGTCACCTCCATTTTTATGAGCCAAACGAAGCGTATAAAATCCCAGCTGTTTTTACCAAAACAGAAGATGGTAAAGTATTCCAAATGAAGACCAATACCGATAGACTTCCAGAATATAGAACATATGGTAGTTTACGTTTCGAAATGGATGGTGTAGCGCACTCGCTTACGTTATATCAAAGTGTAGAAATGCCAGATTACTTATTTTGCCCTTTTAAAGATCTGACCAATGGTAATGAAACTTATGGAGGAGGAAGATATTTAGACTTTAAACTAGATGATTTAAAGGAGCCTATCATTGATTTTAATTACTGCTATAACCCTTATTGTGCGTATAATTCAGAATACTCATGCCCTATTCCGCCGTATGAAAATCACCTAAAAGTGAATATACCCGCAGGCGAAAAGAAGTGGCATTAAGTTGAATAGTATTTTATACTTTCGCATCCAAAATTAGCAATGGCTGAAACTATACTTGTATTAGGAGCTTGTGGCCAAGTGGGCACCGAGCTGGTAGAAAATCTGCAGAATATTCACGGCGAAGGCAATGTGATATCAAGTGATATTCGCAAATCTGATCACCCTGTTTTTGCTAATGGAATTTTTGAGACGCTCGATGTTCTCGACAAAAAAAAGATAGCAGAAGTGTTCGCTAAACACAAGCCAACCGTGGTCTATCATTTAGCTGCTTTACTTTCTGCCACAGCAGAAGCTAATCCTAAATTCGGTTGGGAGCTTAATATGGACGGTACTTTTAATATTTTTGATGCCTGTCTAGAATACGGAGTTAAACGAATATTCTGGCCAAGTTCTATTGCTGTTTTTGGACCTACCACTCCAAGAGTAAATACACCTCAAAGTACAATCTTAGAACCGAGTACAGTCTACGGGATTACTAAGTTAGCTGGCGAGCGTTACTGCGAATATTATTATAACCGATACGGACTAGATGTTAGAAGTATAAGATATCCGGGTCTTATTGGTTGGAAATCACTTCCAGGTGGAGGCACAACGGATTACGCGGTAGATATTTTTCATCAGGCGCTAAAAGCAAGTACGTATGAGTGCTTTTTGAGTGGTGACACAACCTTGCCTATGATGCACATGGAAGATGCGGTACGAGCTACCTTAGAGATTGTGGAGGCGCCATCCAATATAATACACATACGAAGCAGCTACAATATAGCGGGTGTATCGTTCAATCCTGAGGAACTTACGGCTGAAATCAGAAAACACATTCCTGATTTTACCATAACCTACCAACCTGATCACAGACAAAAGATTGCCAATAGCTGGCCGCAAAGTATAGACGATAGCAAAGCGCGAGCAGACTGGAATTGGAGTGAAAAATACAATCTGGAAAAGCTGACCAGTAACATGCTTGAAAATATAAAAGCAACTGTACTAGGCGCTAAATAAACACAGCATCGGCCTAAAGGCCATTTCATTTTCTTGGTAATTTAGTAGCTTAATAAATCAGCTATTGCATGCGCTACTTTATCCGCGTTCGGAAGCATTTCTTTTTCCAAATCTACGTTAAGAGGAACGGCGGGTAAATCGAGCGAACCTACACATTTTACGGGAGCGTCTAACTGCTGAAAACAGTGCTCTTGAATTCTACCTGCAATGGCTTGGGCAAACGAATTATTAAGCGTTTCTTCTGTAAGTACAATCACCTTTCCGTGACGCTTTACGCTAGCATATATAGCGTCGTTATCACAAGGACTTAACGTTCTTAGGTCAACTATCTCTACCTGACCGGGGAATGATTTTGAAGCATTAGTAGCCCACCAAACACCCATACCGTAGGTTATAATTGTAAGTGATTCACCATTTCCTAACGCTTCTTCACTTGCTTCTTGATGTATACGTGCTTTACCCAAAGGTATAATGTAATCCTTACTTGGTTCAGGCGATTTAGCACCTTCTGTCCCGGGCACTTTACTCCAGTATAACCCTTTGTGCTCAAACATTACCACGGGATTTGGGTCGTAAAAAGCAGCTTTCATAAGCCCTTTCATATCTGCAGCGTTGCTTGGGTACACTATTTTTATGCCTTTTATAGGCAAAATAGAAGATTCATTTGTGCCACTGTGATAAGGTCCACCCCCGCCGTAGGCGCCAGTGGGCACGCGTATCACGGCTTGTACTGGGAATTTACCGCCACTTAAATAACTGCTCTTAGATAATTCGGTTACCAACTGATTGATTCCTGGCCAGATATAATCTGCAAATTGTACTTCTACAATAGGTTTACAACCTACGGCACTCATTCCTGCCGTAGAACCTATAATATATGCTTCTTGTATTGGGGTGTTAAACACACGGTGTTTCCCATGTTTTTGCGCAAGTGTAGCAGCTTCTCTGAATACACCTCCTAGTCGGTGACCTACGTCTTGACCATAAAGTAAGGCTTCAGGGTGGTCCGCAAGAATCTCGTCAACAGCGTGCAATGCAGCATCAACCATAATGATCGTTTCTGCATTCGGTGGGTGTCTATCGCCTAATTCTGCTGTTACGGTTGTTTGTGCTAATACAAAATCAGTCACTGTGTCAAGTGCAGGAGCACTGGCTGCTTTTGCTCGTTCAAAATCACTTGAAACTTCTTGCTCGGCTGTTGCCTGAAGTTCCTCTATTCTAGAGAGTTTTATTCCTTTTATTTTGGCCTGCTCAATTAAAAACACAAGAGGATCTTCCTTTTGATCTTCTTCTAAGTCATCTCTATACCATTCGCTTCGTACACCGCTAGTATGGTGGCCAAGTAAAGGCACTTTGGCATGTACAAGCATGGGTTTTTGATTCATGCGAACCCACTTAACCGCTTTGCTCATTTCAGCATAACTTTCTTCAAAATTACTGCCGTCAACTTGTGCTCTTCGTATTCCTTTAAATCCAGCCGCAAATTCATAGGCATTCATAGCACGCATTTCGGCGCCACTTGCGCTTATACCCCAGTCATTGTCTTGTACCAAATATAGAATAGGGAGTTGATGTAATGCAGCCATTTGAAGCGCTTCAGAAACTTCCCCTTCTGTCATAGATCCATCGCCTATAGAGCATACTACGATAGAGCCATTGGTGCCACTCTCATTCAGTTTATTGTTTTTGAGATACTGAAGTCCATGCGCTATACCCGTAGTAGGAATAGCTTGCATACCTGTAGCACTGCTCTGATGTGCAATTTTAGGTTTGTCTGCATCCAATAATGACGGATGAGAATAGTAAGTACGACCACCCGAAAACGGATCGTCTCCTTTAGCCAAAAGTTGTAGCATAAGCTGATAGGGTGTCATACCGATACCCAACAGAATAGATTCGTCTCGATAATAAGGCGCCACCCAGTCAATCTCTTTTAATTGATAGGCTATGGCGAGCTGAATCGCTTCGTGTCCCTTAGAAGTACTATGCACATAGCTTGTAATTTGCCTATTATCGTCATAGATCTTAGCCATCGCCCTAGCTTTAAATAAGTCTAGTAGAGCCTTTTCGTATACTGATTTTTTAATGTGCATTCTTGCTAGTGTGCCTTCTTTTTACGGTTGCAAGTTTAGGCTTAAAATTACTAAGAAGGAAACGCATCCAAAGTTAAGATGATAGATTATTTATAACATAAATAATCTACTGGATTAAAAAATCCAGTATTGCGTAACTAAACTTAATAGTTGTGTTGCCTACTCCACCGTAACTGATTTAGCCAAATTTCTTGGCTGATCTACATTACAACCGCGCATTACTGCTATGT
>JAFMCI010000047.1 GCA_017857855.1 Bacteroidia bacterium
CAGGTTGCTTATAAAGAAACTATTACCAAATCGGTTACACACAGAGAGACTTACAAAAAGCAATCTGGTGGTCGTGGTAAATTCGCAGATATACAGGTTGAAATAGGTCCTGGTGATGAAGGAAAAGAAGGCTTGGAATTTGTAAATCAAATTGTTGGTGGTTCTATTCCTAGAGAGTTTATACCAGCGGTAGAAAAAGGGTTCAGGGAGGCTATGAAAAATGGCGCTCTTGCTGGATACGAGGTACAGAACTTAAAAGTTCGTCTATTTGACGGGTCATTCCACGCAGTAGATTCAGACTCATTGTCTTTCGAGACGGCAGCTAAGTTTGCTTTTAGAGAAGCATCTAAGATTGCTGGGCCGGTTATACTTGAACCAATTATGAAGCTTGAAGTAATCACTCCAGAGGAGAATATGGGTGATGTTATAGGTGACCTTAACAGAAGAAGAGGTCAAATGCAAGGAATGAGTGAAAAAGGAGGTGCCCAAGTAGTTAAAGCGTTGGTTCCGTTGTCTATGATGTTTGGATACGTTACAGATTTAAGAACTATTACTTCAGGTAGAGCAACTTCTACAATGGAATTTAATAATTATGATATAGTACCAGCAGGAATGTCGGCTGATATCATAGCTAAAGTAAAAGGAACACCAAAAGCATAATATAAATGGTTAATCAAAAAATAAGAATTAAGCTTAAGTCTTACGATCATAACTTGATCGACAAGTCTGCTGAGAAGATAGTGAAGTCTGTAAAGGCTACTGGTGCAATTGTAAGTGGTCCAATACCATTGCCTACGCACAAGAAAATATTTACAGTTCTAAAATCTCCTCACGTGAATAAGAAAGCTAGAGAACAATTTAAATTATGTTCTTATAAAAGATTAATGGATATCTATAGCTCTAGTGCAAAAACTGTTGATGCACTTATGAAGTTAGAGTTGCCAAGTGGTGTAGACGTAGAAATAAAAGTATAAGGACATGTTAAGTGTTATAGGAAAAAAAGTGGGCATGACTGCCATTTTTACCGAGAACGGTAAGAAAGAAGCTTGTACTGTAGTGTCTTGTGAGCCTAACTTTATCACACAGATTAAATCTGAGGATAAAGATGGTTACAGCTCTGTACAGATCGCTTCTATTGAGAAGAAAGAGAAAAGTTCAAATAAGCCGGAAATGGGTCATTTCGCGAAAGCAAATACTACTCCTAAGAGAGTTGTATTAGAAGTGAGAGATTTTGATGGTGAAGCATTAGTAGGAAATTCTTACGGTGTTGAAGTATTTGAAGAAGGTGAGTTTGTTGATGTAGTAGGTACGTCTAAAGGAAAAGGATTTCAGGGTGTTGTGAAGCGTCATGGTTTTTCTGGAGTTGGTGAGGCTACTCACGGTCAGCATAATAGACTCAGAGCTCCTGGATCTTTAGGTGCTGGTTCTACCCCATCTCGCGTATTCAAAGGGACTCGTATGGCTGGTCAGACTGGTAATGTGAGAGTTAAAATTCAAAATTTAAAAGTGCTTAAAGTGGATACTGAGAACAATTTAGTTGTTATAGGTGGTGCGCTTCCTGGTCATAAAGGTTCTTACGTAGTTATAGAGAAGTAAAATGAAAGTAAAGGTAATAAATACATCTGGTGCCGAGACTGGCAAAGAAGTAACACTTCCACAAGATATATTTGGTGTAGAGCCAAACGATCATGCTATATACCTTGATGTTAAACAATATTTAGCAAATCAAAGACAAGGTACTCACTCATCTACTGAAAAAGGTGACGTAAAAGGGTCGACTAGAAAAATTAAAAAGCAAAAAGGTACAGGTACAGCTAGAGCAGGTAGTATCAAATCTGGTGTATTCGTTGGTGGTGGTCGTATGCACGGTCCAAGACCAAGAGATTACAGCTTCAAATTGAATAAAAAATTAAAACTAGTAGCTAGAGCATCAGCTCTTTCTTACAAGGCAAAGGATAATGAGATTATGGTGCTTGATGCTATCGAAATGGCAGCAGTTAAGACTAAAGGATATACTGAATTCCTAACTAATCTTAAGTTAAATGATAAAAAGACGTTACTATTACTTCCAGAGTATAATAGCAATGTTTACTTATCAGCACGAAATATACCTAATGCGGTGGTTATGAAGGCTGACGATGTTAATACATACAACATCTTACATGCCAATAAAATAATTATGGTAGAGGGTTCAATTGAAAAATTAATAGCGACATTTAATTAAAATGGCAGTACTAGTAAAACCGTTGATAACCGAGAAAATGTCTTTGTTAGCAGAAAGCAAAGGACATTATGGATTTAGAGTAGCACTTACTGCTACGAAGCCTGAGATTAAATCGGAGATAGAAAAAATGTACAACGTAGAAGTAACTAATATTAGAACTTTAGTTGTTGCAGGTAAAAGAAAAACAAGATTCACTAAATCAGGTGTTTCTAATGGTAAAACGTCTAACTATAAAAAAGCTATTGTTAGCTTAGCTGATGGTCAGAGTATAGATTTTTACGAAAATATTTAAACTGAGAAATGGGAATTAAGAGAATAAATCCAGTTACTCCAGGACAGCGGTTCAAGTTGGCTGTTACTTTTGAGGCGTTAACTGCAAGCAGACCAGAAAAAAGTTTATTAGCTCCGCTAAAGAAATCAGGTGGAAGAAATGACACTGGTAAAATGACGATGAGAAATCGTGGTGGAGGACACAAGAGACGTTACCGTATAATCGATTTCAAGAGAAATAGATATGAAGCGGCTGAAGTGTTGACTATTGAATATGATCCGAATAGAACGGCTTTCATATCTTTAGTACAATACGAGGACGGCGAAAAGAAATATATTATCGCACCGAAAAGTTTAAAAGTAGGTCAGAAAATTTCGAGTGGAACTGGTTCTACTCCTGACATTGGGAATGCGTTATTTCTTAAAGATATCCCATTAGGTACTACAATACATAACATCGAGATGCAGCCGGGTAAAGGTGCTGAGATATGCAGAAGTGCAGGAACTAGCGCTACGTTAGTAGCTAGAGATGGTAAGTATGCAGTTATTAAATTACCTTCAGGTGAAAGCAGAATGATACTTATTACTTGCTTAGCAACAATTGGTGAAGTTTCCAATGGAGATCATCAGTTAGAGGTTTCTGGTAAAGCAGGTAGAAGCAGATGGTTAGGTAGAAGACCTAGGACTCGTCCTGCTGCAATGAACCCTGTAGATCACCCTCAAGGTGGTGGTGAGGGTCGTTCAAAAGGTGGACAGGCCAGAAGTAGAAAAGGTATTATGTCTAAAGGTTTAAAAACAAGAAGTAAAAAGAAATCATCTTCTAGATTAATTTTAGAGAAGAAAAAGAAATAAGATATGGCTAGATCATTAAAAAAAGGACCATTTGTTCACTTTAAGCTTCAGAGAAAAGTGGATGTAATGAATGAGGGCGATAAGAAGACGGTAATTAAAACATGGAGCCGTGGGTCACTTATCACACCAGATTTTGTAGGTCACACATTTGCCGTTCATAATGGTAATAAGTTTATCCCAGTGTATGTTACAGAGAATATGGTAGGTCACAAATTAGGAGAATTTGCGCCAACTAGAACATTTAAAGGTCATACAGCTAAGAAATAAAGATGGAAGCAATAGCAAAGTTAAATAATTGCCCTATGTCTCCTCGCAAGATGAGATTAGTAGTGGACCAAATTAGAGGTCAAAGAGTTGAAGTGGCTCTTAATGTATTAAAGTATAGTCAAAAGAGAATCTATGCTGAGAAAGTAGAAAAGCTACTTAAATCAGCTATAGCAAACTGGCAAGAGGTTAACGATCTACGTGTAGATGAAGAAACAGGTTTGATTGTGAAGGAAGTTTTTGTAGATGGAGGTAGAATGCTGAAAAGAGTTCAACCTGCTCCACAAGGAAGAGCACACCGTGTAAGAAAAAGATCTAATCACATCACTCTTAAAGTGGATACCGTGGCTAGTAACGTAGAATCAGAAGAACCAAAGTCAGAATAATATAGAATGGGACAAAAAGTAAATCCAATAGGACTTAGATTAGGTATCGTTAGAGGTTGGGAAAGCAACTGGTACGGAGGTAAAGAGTTTGGAGATAAGCTGGCAGAAGATAATAAGATACGGAAGTATTTGAATGCCAGAATGCCTAGAGCAGGTATCTCTAAAATTCTTATTGAACGTATGTTGAAAAGAGTAATTATCACAGTTCATACATCCAGACCAGGTATTGTAATTGGTAAGGGTGGTTCGGAGGTTGATAAACTCAAAGAAGAGATTAAAAAACTTACCAAAAAAGACGTTCAGATAAACATTTTTGAGGTAAAAAGACCTGAGATGGACGCTATGTTAGTAGGTCAGTCAATTGCTCAGCAGATAGAAGGCCGTGTTAATTTTAAAAGAGCTATAAAAATGGCGATTGGATCTACCATGAGAATGGGAGCACAAGGAATCAAAGTTATGGTTTCTGGTAGATTAAATGGGGCTGAGATGGCACGTACGCAGCAATTTAAAGAAGGTAGAATACCTTTGCATACATTCAGAGCTGATATTGATTATGCATTATCTGAAGCACTTACCGTTTACGGTAAAATAGGTGTAAAGGTATGGATATTCAAGGAAGAGGTTTTTGGTAAGAGAGATCTATCCGTAAATATGGGAATGGGTGAGCCAAAGCAGCGAGATTCTAGAAGACCAGGTGGAAGAGATGATAGAAGACCAGGTGGAAGAGACGATAGAGGAAATAGAGGAAATAGAGACGGAAGAAGAACACCAAACAATAAATAAGAGTTATGTTATCTCCAAAGAGAATTAAATATAGAAAACGTCAGAAAGGCAGAGTAAAAGGCCTGGCGGGTAGAGGGCATCGTATTGAATTTGGTGATTTCGGATTGAAATCATTAGAACCATCTTGGATTACTTCTAGACAAATAGAAGCAGCAAGGATTGCACTTAACCGTTATATGAAAAGAGAAGGTAAAGTGTGGATACGTATATTCCCAGATAAACCAATTACCAAGAAGCCTGCAGAGGTAAGGATGGGTAAAGGTAAAGGTTCACCAGAGTATTGGGTGGCATGTATCAAGCCAGGAACAATTATTTTTGAAGTAGACGGAGTAGGTGAAAATGTAGCTAAAGAGGCGATGAGACTTGCGGGTCAAAAGCTTCCTATAGTTACTAAGTTTGTAGTAAGACCAGATTATAGTGCTTAATTTTATGCAGTATCAAGATATAAAGAAAATGACTGAGAAAGAGCTTCACCTTAACCTAAAGGATGAAAGAGCTCAACTTCAAAAAATGAAGTTTAGTCACGCCGTTTCACCAATCGAAAACCCTCATAAGATTAGAGTAGTTAGAAAAACTATTGCAAAGTATCTTACAGAGATTAATAGTCGTAGACACGCAAATACATTAGCTTAAGAGATGGAAAGAAATAGCAGAAAAGAAATAATAGGTGTAGTGAAGAGCAGCAAGATGGAAAAAACCATCACAGTGGCTGTTGAAACTAAAATGAAGCACCCAAAGTATAAGAAGTTCGTAAAGTCAACTGCGAAGTTTAAGGCCCACGATGAGAAAAATGAATGTAATGAAAATGACGTTGTTAGAATCATGGAAACTAGACCTTTGAGCAAAGACAAACGTTGGAGATTGGTTGAAATTATAGAAAGAGCTAAATAAGATGATACAACAAGAGTCAAGATTAAGAGTAGCAGATAACAGCGGAGCTAAAGAAGTACTTTGTATTAGAGTACTGGGTGGTACCAAAAGAAGATACGCTTCTGTTGGAGATAAAATAGTGGTTACGGTGAAGTCCGCTATTCCTTCAGGTAATATGAAAAAAGGTACGGTATCTAAAGCTGTTGTAGTGAGAACTAGAAAAGAATTTAGACGTGCAGACGGTTCGTACATCAGGTTTGATGATAATTCATGTGTGCTTTTAAATGCCGCTGATGAGCCAAGAGCTACACGTATTTTTGGCCCGGTGGCTAGAGAGCTTCGTGATCGTAAGTTTATGAAAATAGTATCGTTAGCACCAGAAGTATTATAAGTTATGAAACGTAAATTTAACAAAATACCTAAATTACACGTTCGCAAGGGTGACACTGTTAAGGTTTTGTCAGGAGATGATAAGAACAAGACTGGTGAAATAAAAGTAATAAACCTTCAGGAGGGGACTGCTATTGTGGATGGTGTTAATATGGTAACCAAACACAGAAAGCCTGATGCGGAAAATCCAAATGGATCGATTGTAAAATTAGAAGCAGCTATCAGAGTAAGTAAGTTACAACTACTTGTAGGAGGAGAAACTACCCGTGTTGGTAAAAAAAGAAATGATGAAGGTAAACTTCAGCGATATTCAAAAAAGACAGGGGATTTTATAAAAAATTAGTATGAAACCAAGATTAAGAGAAAAGTTCGAAGGCGAATTAGTAGCAAAGCTTAAGGAAAAGCATGGTTACAAAAACGTAATGCAAATACCTAGACTTACCAAGATTTGTTTAAACCAAGGAATAGGTGCTGGTGTTGCGGATAAGAAATTGGTGGATAATGCTGTCGAGGAGATGTCGATTATAGCTGGTCAAAAGGCCGTACCAACAATGTCTAAAAAAGCGATCTCGAATTTCAAATTGAGAGAAGAAATGGCTATCGGATGCAGAGTGACGCTAAGAGGCGATCGTATGTACGAGTTTTTAGATAGATTTGTTTCTATATCATTACCTCGTGTAAGAGATTTTAGAGGAATTAGCGATAAAGGGTTTGATGGAAGAGGTAACTACTCTATGGGTGTTACTGAGCAAATAATCTTCCCAGAGATAGATATAGACAAAGTGTCAAAATTGAATGGTATGGATATTACTTTCGTTACAACAGCGAAAACTGATGTTGAGTGCCATAGTTTATTAACAGAATTAGGATTACCATTCACAAAGAATTAAGATAAGATGGCAAAAGAATCAATGAAAGCGAGACAGCGTAAACGTGAGCATGTGGTTGCAACCTATGCTGACAAAAGAGCTGCGCTTAAAGAAGCGGGAGACTACGAAGGGTTACAAAAGTTACCTAGAAATGCTTCTCCTACTAGATTGAGAAATAGATGTTCTGCTACTGGCAGACCAAGAGGTTACATGAGAGACTTCGGTATATCAAGAAACGTATTTAGAGAAATGGCTTCTAAGGGCCTTATCCCAGGAGTAACAAAAGCAAGTTGGTAATAAAAAGATGAGTAAAATTACAGATCCAATAGCAGATTATCTGACAAGATTAAGAAACGGTATAAAAGCTAATCATAGAATAGTTGACGTACCTGCTTCAAATCTTAAAAAAGCGATAACTGAAGTACTATTTGACAAAGGATATATCTTAAACTATAAGTTTGACGATGCAGCTGGTCCTCAAGGTACTATTAAAATAGCATTAAAGTATCACCCAACTACCAAGCTTTCTGCGATTAAAGAGATAAAGAGAGTAAGTAAGCCGGGCTTGAGACAGTATAGAAGTGCAGAAGAACTTCCAAGAGTATTAAATGGTCTTGGTATCGCAATTGTATCTACTTCTAACGGTGTCATGACAGACAAAGAAGCGAGAGTGCAAAACGTAGGGGGTGAAGTTTTATGCTTCGTATCCTAAAGTAAAGTAATAATAGAAAGAAGAAAGATGTCACGTATAGGAAAAAACCCAATAGCAATACCGGCCGGTGTCGAGATAACTGTAGACAATGGTGTGGTTACTGCAAAAGGACCTAAAGGGGTGCTTACTCAAAATTTTGAGTTGGTTAATGTAGAGGTAGAGGAAGGAAATGTTGTTGTAAGCAGAAGCGGTGAGAGTAAAGATGAAAAATCTAAGCACGGGTTGTATCGTTCACTTATTAGCAACATCATAGAAGGCGTTAACAACGGCTTTAAAACTACACAAGAATTAGTAGGTGTAGGTTATAGAGCGACTGTTGAAGGTCAGTTATTGGAATTAAATTTGGGTTATTCGCATACTATTTTTATGCAAATACCAGATGAGGTTAGCGTAACTGCTGAAGCTGTAAAGGGTAAACCACCAGTGGTTATTTTCGAAAGTATGGACAAGCAGCTTGTTGGACAAGTAGCAGCCAAATTAAGAAGCTTTAGACCTCCAGAGCCATATAAAGGTAAAGGAATCAAGTTTGCTGGTGAGGTTCTAAGAAGAAAAGCAGGTAAAACATCATCTAAATAGTAAAGGCAAGCATTATGATTAAGAATAAGGCGCTAAGAAGAGCGAAAATTAAAAGTAGAATTAGAAGTAAGGTGAAAGGTACAGCCGAATTACCAAGACTTTGTGTATTCAGAAGCAATAAAGCAATCTATGCTCAAATCATAGATGACACCAAAGGCGCAACCATATTAGCAAGCTCTTCACAAGGGTTAGATAAAGGTCCTAAAACAGAGATAGCGAAGTTAGTGGGTAAAGCGTTAGCTGAAAAGGCAGTAGCCAATGGAATAACGAGTGTGAAGTTTGACAGAAACGGGTACTTATATCACGGTAGAGTCAAAAATTTAGCAGAAGGAGCAAGAGAAGGCGGGTTAATTTTTTAAGAAATGGCAACACAAACATTAAAACAAGTAAAAACAACTGACTTAGAGCTTAAGGAAACAGTTGTTAAAATAAATCGAGTAGCCAAAGTTACTAAGGGTGGTAGAACATTTAGTTTCAATGCTATTGTAGTGGTTGGAGATGGTAATGGAATCGTTGGTCATGGACTTGGTAAAGCAGGGGAAGTAATTGATGCTATTCAAAAAGGAATAGAAGATGCGAAGAAGAACCTTATTAAGGTTCCTATAATTAACAGTTCTATACCGCATGAGCAGTACGGAAAGTATTCTGGAGGTTTTGTATTCATGAAACCAGCGGCTCATGGTACTGGCGTAATAGCTGGTGGTGCGATGCGTGCTGTTTTTGAAAGTGCAGGTGTACATGATGTGTTGGCAAAATCTAAAGGTTCGTCAAATCCGCACAACGTGGTTAAGGCGACAATTGATGCATTGTCAAAGTTGAGAGATGCTTATACCGTTGCAGAGCAAAGAGGAGTAAGCTTAAGTAAAGTATTTAACGGATAATATTGATATGGGAAAGGTAAAGATAACTCAAATAAAAAGTGCCATACGAAGACCGGCGGATCAAAAAAGAACGCTGATTGCATTAGGCATTAAGAAGTTAAATAAAACGAGAGAAATGGAAGAGTCCCCATCTGTAATGGGTATGATTCGTAAAGTAGAGCATTTACTAAAAGTAGAAAAAGCGTAATTATGGATTTACATAGCTTGAAGCCGGCAGAAGGTTCGGTAAAAAACGGTAAAAGAATAGCAAGAGGTCAAGGATCTGGTAGAGGTGGTACTTCTACTAAAGGTCATAAAGGAGCTCAATCTAGAACAGGGTATAGCAGGTCTGCTGGTTTTGAGGGTGGACAAATGCCACTTCAAAGACGTGTACCTAAGTTTGGTTTTAAGAATCCTACGAGAGTTGAATACGTCGGTCTTAATCTAGATAGATTACAAGAATTTGTTGACAAAACAAAGGCTACAGAGGTTACGACTGCTGGTTTAATAGAAGCTAATTTTATTAAAAAGACAGAAATAGTTAAAATCTTAGGTAGAGGTGAATTGACTAGCAAAGTAGATGTTAAAGTAAACGCGTTTACTAAAACAGCAAAAGCAGCGATAGAAAAAGCTGGCGGTTCAGCGGAAACCATCTAATATTTTATGAAGAAATTAATAAGTACATTAAAGAATATTTACTCTATTGAGGATTTAAGAACGAGACTTCTTAATCTGTTATTACTACTCGTTGTATATAGAATAGGAACCTTTGTAGTAATCCCTGGTGTAGATCCGCTTATTTTAAGCGATCCTAATTTTTACGGAAATAATGAATCTGGAGGATTATTAGGACTTATTAATACATTCTCTGGTGGGGCTTTTGATAGAGTTTCGGTATTTGCCTTAGGTATAATGCCTTACATATCCGCTTCAATAGTAATTCAATTATTGACCATCGCAGTTCCTTCTTTTCAGAAAATGCAAAAGGAAGGTGAAGATGGTAGAAGAAAGATTAATGCTATTACACGATACTTGACCATAGCAATTACTGCGGTGCAAGGTTTAGCTTATTTGATAAACTTAAAGTCACCAAGTGGTAAGCCGTTAGCTTTAATGTCTGAAACTACTGGAGCTTTGGGATGGACAACATTTTTAATTGTGGGTACAATGATTCTAATAGCCGGTACAATGTTTACTATGTGGCTAGGAGAGCGTATCACTGATAGAGGTGTAGGAAATGGAATTTCTATAATCATTATGGTTGGAATTATTGCAAGACTTCCGGCTTCTTTATTAGCAGAAGTGGTTGACCGTTTTCAAGGAAGTCAGCTTATGCTATTAATTGTTGAAATAGTTATTTGGGTTCTTGTAATATTAGCGGTAATAGCTCTAGTTCAAGCAACCAGAAGGATACCAGTGCAATATGCAAAACGTATTGTCGGTAATCGTCAAATGGGAGGCGTGAGACAGTATCTGCCTCTCAAGGTTAACGCAGCGGGTGTAATGCCTATCATCTTTGCTCAGGCATTGATGTTTTTACCAGCTACGGCTACTCAAGTATCTTGGTTTCAGGATTCAGGTTTTTTAAATGGATTGTCAAACCCTTACGGGTGGGGTTATAATACCTTATTTTTTACATTGATAGTGTTATTTACCTATTTCTACACAGCTATAACCATAAATCCGAACCAAATTGCAGAGGACTTAAAGAGAAACGGAGGATTTATTCCAGGTGTGAAACCAGGAAAGAAGACGGCTAATTTTATAGGAGCGGTTATGTCACGTATTACGTTGCCAGGTTCTATATTTTTAGGATTTGTGGCAATATTTCCAGTATTCGCAATTATGATCGGAGTGAACGATCAGTTTGCACAGTTTTATGGAGGTACGTCATTGCTCATAATGGTAGGTGTAGTTTTAGATACTTTACAACAAGTTGAACAATATTTAATCATGAGACATTATGATGGTCTTATGAAAACGGGTAAAATTAAAGGTAGGTCATCTGTAGGAGGAGCTATCACAGGATAATTTTGCGTAAGAAGAGAAAAACATTAATTTTGCAGCCCTTTTAAAAATGGCAAAACAGCAAGCAATAAAACAAGATGGTATCATCACTGAAGCGTTATCAAACGCAATGTTTCGTGTGAAGTTGCAAAACGGACACGAGATAGTGGCAACCATTAGTGGTAAAATGAGGATGTATTATATCCGAATTCTTCCAGGTGATAAAGTGCAAGTTGAAATGTCGCCATATGACTTGACCAGAGGCAGAATTAGTTATAGATATAAATAACAGAATGAAAGTTAGAACATCAGTTAAAAAAAGATCTAGCGATTGCAAGATCGTAAGACGCAAGGGACGTATCTACGTCATCAATAAGAAAAATCCAAGATTTAAGCAAAGACAAGGATAATAATGGCACGTATAGCAGGTATAGATTTACCAAAAGGTAAAAGAGGTGTAATAGGTTTAACCTACATACACGGTATAGGGGGCAGTAGAGCTTCATATATACTTAAATCAGCGAATGTAAGCGAGGATAAAAAAGTTCAGGATTGGTCAGATTCTGATATCGCAGGTATTCGTGAGTTAATAGGAAAAGAGTTCAAAGTAGAAGGTGAGCTTAGATCTGAAGTACAGACTAATATAAAGCGACTTATGGATATAGGTTGCTATAGAGGACTTAGACATCGTAAAGGCTTGCCTTTAAGAGGTCAGAGAACTAAAAATAATGCTCGTACACGAAAGGGTAAGAAGAAAACAATGGCTAACAAGAAAAAAGCTCCTAAATAATTAGAACATGGCAGGAAGTAAAAAAACAGTTAAAAAGAGAAAGGTTGTTATTGATGCGAATGGTTTTGCGTTTATAAAATCTACGTTTAACAATGTTATTATCTCAATAACTAACAGTCAGGGTCAAGTTATATCTTGGAGTAGTGCTGGTAAAATGGGCTTTAGAGGCTCTAAAAAGAATACTCCTTATGCAGCGCAAGTTGCAGCACAAGATTGCGCTAAGGTAGCGGTTGATTTAGGTCTCAAGAAAGTTGAAGTAATGGTGAAAGGTCCTGGAGCTGGAAGAGAATCAGCTATTAGAACATTAAATCAAGCGGGATTAGAGGTGTCTGCGATAAAAGATATAACTCCACTTCCACATAATGGATGTAGACCGCCTAAAAGAAGAAGAGTTTAATAATATTCATAAGGATTAAGAAGAATAATAATGGCAAGATATAGAGGACCCAAAGCGAAAATTGCTCGTAGATTTAAAGAACCAATATTTGGACCATCTAAGGCTCTAGAGAAGAAAAACTATGGACCTGGACAGCACGGTAATAGCAGAAGAAGAGGTAAACAATCGGAATACGCTATACAGTTGGCTGAGAAGCAAAAAGCTAAATACACTTATGGTGTATTAGAAAAACAGTTTGCGCTTACTTTTGACAAAGCAGCTCGTAAGAAAGGAATAACGGGAGAAAATCTTCTAAAATTTCTAGAGGCGAGGTTAGATAATACAGTTTTCAGATTAGGAATCGCACCCACTCGTAGAAGTGCGCGTCAACTAGTGGGTCATAGACACATTCGTGTAAACGGTATAGTGACTAACGTTGCATCTTTTCAAATGAAACCAGGAGATGTAATAGAAGTAAGAGAAAAGTCCAAGAGTCTTGAGCTTATTACAGATTCATTGGCTGGGAAAAAATCTTTTACCTGGTTAGATTGGAACGCAGCGGAGTATAAAGGAACTTTCCTTAATTACCCTGAAAGATCGGACATACCGGAGAATATAAAAGAGCAATTAATAGTAGAACTTTATTCTAAATAATAAAATGGCGATATTAGACTTTCAACAACCTGATAAGGTTATAATGCACAAAGAAACAGCCAATTACGGGTTGTTTGAGTTTAGCCCTTTGGAAAGAGGATATGGTGTAACTGTAGGTAATGCCATGAGAAGAATTTTACTTTCTTCTCTTGAAGGTTGGGCGATAACATCTGTTAGGATAATTGGTGTTGATCACGAATTTTCTACCATTAAAGGTGTTTTAGAAGATGTTACTGAAATAATACTTAACCTGAAGCAAGTAAGATTCAAGAAATTAATTGATTCGAACGAAAGCGAGAAAATATTTGTGTCTCTTAAAGGAAAAGATGTTTTCAAAGCAGGTGAAGTATCACGTTATACAAATGCTTTCGAAATTTTAAATCCAGATTTTGTTATTTGTAGCATGGAGCCTTATGTGAATCTTGAAGTTGAACTTACAGTGGAAAAAGGTAGAGGTTATGTTCCTGCTGATGAAAATATTCAGGAAAATGCACCTATTGGCGAAATTGCAATCGATTCTATTTTTACTCCTATCAAGAATGTGAAGTATCACGTTGAGGATTTTAGAGTTGAACAAAGAACTGATTACGAGAAGCTTGTTTTTGAAGTGAAAACAGACGGGTCTATACATCCGGAGGAAGCTTTGAAAGAGGCTTCTAAAATAATGATTAGACACTTGGTTTTATTCTCGGATGAAAGTATTTTAGAGGATACACAAGTACAGTCTCAAAAAAGTGAAGTGGATGAAAATATGCTTCATATGAGAAAAATACTAAAGACTTCATTGTCTGACTTAGATCTTTCTGTTAGAGCGTACAACTGTCTAAAAGCTGCTGAGATCAGAACATTAGGTGAGTTGGTAAGTTTTCACATTGAAGATTTATTAAAATTTAGAAATTTTGGTAAGAAATCACTTACTGAATTAGAGGATTTTGTAAAAGAAAAAGGGCTTAACTTTGGTATGGACGTAGCAAAGTACAATCTAGAAGACGAATAATATTATAGTACAATGAGGCACGGGAAAAAATTTAACCACTTAGGTAGAAAAAAAGCACATAGAGAAGCTATGCTTAGTAACATGGCAAGCTCGTTACTTACGCATAAACGTATATTTACTACTACTGCAAAGGCGAAAGCTTTACGGGTTTATGTAGAACCACTTATAACTAAATCAAAAGACAATACAACTCATTCTAGAAGAGTAGTATTTAGTTACTTACAGAGTAAAGATGCAGTTAATGAATTGTTTACCACAATTGCTCCTAAAGTAGCAGAAAGACCTGGAGGATACACTAGAATTCTAAAAACAGGAAACAGATTAGGGGATAATGCTGATATGTGTATGATGGAGTTAGTAGACTTTAATGAATCAATGCTTGAAGCAAAATCAGCTAGCGCAAAAGCTAAGGCAGGTAGTAAGCGTACACGTAGAGGAGTTAAGCCAGTAGCGAAAGCTGCAGATACTACTGTTCAGGATGCTGAGGAAGCTGTAGAAACTACTCCAGAAGTAGCTGAAGAAAATCAGGAAACAGAAACTAGCGAAGGGGAATAATTCTTCAACAGTTACTTAAATAACTAAAAGGCTAGCAATTAATTGCTAGCCTTTTTTTTTGTACGGCGTAAGGTGTTACTCTATATTCGTAAGATGAGATTGTTAGCATTACTTCTTGTTTTGAGTCCTTTTGTTATTTTAATGGCACAGGATCATTCTGACTGCGACGGCAAAAGATATAGAAGCGTAATTTATGAGGATGTAGATATATACAAAGACATCAAGTTTAGTGAAGGTAAAACAATTACGGGTAAACAAGTAGAATTATTTTTGGATGTATATACTCCTAAAGGAGATAACAGTGTCAATAGACCGGTAATAGTTTTAGGTTTTGGGGGAAGTTTTATAAATGGTAAACGAACGGATATTGCTTGGTTATGTGAGGAGTATGCGAAAAGGGGCTTTGTAGCTGTTTCAATGGATTATCGATTGTATGATTTGCCTTTGATACCATTCCCTTCAGCTGGTGATATGCAAACGGTTGTGGTTAAAAGTGTAGTGGATATGAATAGAGCTATACAGTTTTTAATAGATGACGCGTCTTCATCAAATACATATGGCATTGATACAAGTGCTTTGTTTGTCGGAGGTGTTTCGTCTGGTAGTATTATGGCATGCCATACGGCGATGTTGGATGAGGACGATAATTTGCCAAGTTATATAATAAATAAACTTCGTTCAGAAGGTTTAACTACGGATTCCACAACATTGTTAGGAAGTAAAGATATCAAAGGTGTAATCAACTTCTCTGGAGCGCTGCATATTGGCGATTGGTATGAGTCTTCTGATCCACCACTATTTAGTTGTCATGATGATTTCGACGCTACAGTTCCTTACAAGAGTGGTTATGGGCAGGTGTTTGGACAAAATATTGTAGAACTAGAAGGTAGTTTTATATTGGATAGTTTCGCGAATGCTAGAGGTATGAATTCTGAGCTAATTACCATTCCGAATAGCGCAGG
>JAFMCI010000048.1 GCA_017857855.1 Bacteroidia bacterium
ATAAAATCAGGAACATGATGGAAGAATGCGGCAAGTTGAGCAATTTTTACGTGTGGTAAATTCATTGGCCTCATTCTTCCCATTTTTAACTTAGAATTTATTTCTGCTAAGTTGTACTTTGATTTAAGAAAGAAATACTCGTTTTGTAACCCTATATAATAGTTGTCGCCCTGATTTTCTAACAAGAGACCCGACACCCCAAAGAAAAGCGCCTCCAACTGAAACAATGACAGTTGATGTTTTTGAACTAACTCAAAAGGAAGTTTCTGCGCCAACTCTTCAAAACTTTCTGTATTTATAGGCAAACCAAATGATCTTAAAATAGCGGTGTAAAATGATTGATTCCAGTTGTGATTAGAATCTTCAAGATAACCCGAGAAGAGCTCAAATCGACTTTGTAAACGTTCGATCAGCATCCTGTCTAACCAACTGTTAATATCAAAGGATGATAGCCCAGCAAGTTGATTTTCACAAGGTATAAATGGCTTTGAAGCCATCAATAGATGATATTTTTCTAAGGATTTTTTGTCAATGTGTTTTCCAATTACAAGTGTTGGTATAAGTGTACCGTCTTGTCGGTACGCTGGTTTGCTGTATGTATTGCAAACGTGCAAAATAACGGTATTATAACTGATGTCTTTTTCGTGATTATGCTGATGCCAATCTTTACTATCTAAATGAATTTCAATAGATCCGTAATGTGTCGTGTTTCCTATTTTTACTTGAGCTTGCTCAAAATCAGGCCCACTGTTTGTGTTTAAGAAACCTTGTTTTATAATGATAACTGGTTGTCCTTCCTCTGTGTGAAGGTCTTTTTGGTGGTACAATTGATGCTCCCATATAAATTGGAGTAAATCTTCATTGTACCCAAAACTCATAAATGTGCAGTGTATGGTTGAGTTTCTAAGGCTAGTTTTTGAGCTTCTGCTCTTGCTGCTTCCGCAAAATCTCTACCGCTAGATGCATATATAATTCCCCTTGATGAGTTAATTAGCAAACCGCCAAGCGCGTTTTTTCCATTTTTACACACTTCACTTGCACTTCCTCCTTGGGCGCCAACCCCCGGAATAAGCAAGAAGTGATCAGGAACAACATTACGTATCTCAACTAGCGCCTCAGCTTTGGTTGCGCCAATTACAAACATAAGGTTTTCGGGTGTTCCCCACTTGGATATGCGTTCTAATACTGTTTTGTATAGTGGAGGATCGTAGATCGGATTTGTTTGGAAATCCGCACTGCCTTCATTGGATGTAAGGCCAAGCACTATAGTTATCTTGTTATTAAATTTTAGAAAAGGTTCTACGCTATCATAACCCATATATGGAGCTACGGTGAGTGCGTCAAAATCCATAGTTTCAAAAAAGGCCTTGGCATACATAGTACTGGTGTTGCCTATGTCACCTCGCTTAGCATCTGCAATACTTAGCGTATTGCTGGGAATCATTTCTCTGGTTTTTTCTATAATATTCCACCCCTTACTTCCTAACTGTTCGTAAAAAGCAGTATTTATTTTGTAAGAAACCGCAAAGTCTTTTGTCGCATTTATGATCTCTTTATTGAACTGGAGAATACCTTCTGTATCCTTAGATATTCCTTCTGGCAGTTTGTTAATGTCGGTATCTAAACCCACACATAAATAACTTTTTTTTGATTTTATTTCGGAAACTAACTGAGCTACATTCACCCTTCAAAAAAAAGTAAAATACCGTGTATTTTTATAATTATTTACTTTTACCGCCAATAATGAACAAATACACTTCCTTAGTTTTAGCTTTCTTAATCATTTCAACCGCCTCTTTGGCTCAGGATAAGGGCGTGTTTAGTGGAAATTTGCAGTCTAACTACTCGGTTTTTTTAAAAGATTCATTGATAGGAGCTGTGGAGTCTGCTTCGCCGCAATATGGTAAGCAAATTAGCACGGCAGAGACCTGGCTGTTTTTAAATTACGACATAAAGGGATTTCACTTTGCAGCTAGATATGATTTGTTTAACAACAGCAACTTACTCAATCCTTCAGGAGTATTCTCTGGCCACGGATTGGGTTATTGGGAAATAAGCAAGAGTGTGGGAGATTTAGATATTACCGTAGGCTCTTTTTATGACCAATTCGGTTCTGGAGCGGTATTTAGGGCATACGAAAACCGATTAATTGGTCTTGATTATGCAGTGCAAGGGGTTCGTTTAAAGTATAATATATCAGACAATTTTTTTATTAAAGCATTTACAGGTAATCAAAAAGGTACCCAACAGAGTAGGTTTGGTAGTTCAGCACAAACTATAAAAGGGGTAAACGTGGAGAAGGGTTTCTCTTTCGAAGACGGAACAGTCATCAATACCGGTATATCTGCAGTTAATAGAACATTGGATGATAACACCATGACCCAATTGGTCACCTCTATAAATAACTTGCCGCTTGAAAACAGATTTTATCCTAAATACAACGTTTATGCATTAAACGGGTATTTCAATGCCAGCTATAAAGATTTTGGTTTTAATGGTGAGTATAATTACAAAACACAAGAGGCTTTAAGGGATCTTAACGGAAAATTTTATGGAAGTGACGGATCGATGGTACAAGGTGGTGTAACCTATTCTAAAGGTAAGTTAGGAAAATCTAAAAAAGCAGGAATAGGAGCAAATGTGCAATACAGACGTATCGAAAACTTCAATATGCTAGCAACACCCTATGCCAATCTGTTACTAAACGAGGGTTTAATAAGCTATATGCCATCTGCAAGTAGACAAGCAAGTTACAGATTGTTGGCTCGTTACCAAGCTCCAGCACAACCAACTGGCGAGCAAGCAATTCAAGCTGAGGTTATATACTCGTTTAATAAGGGTACAAATCTTACGCTTAACTATTCTAACATTAATGATTTGAATGGTGAGCACCTATTTACCGAACAATATGCCCAGCTAGAACACAAGATAGATGCTAAGTGGAAAGGTAAAGTAGGATTGCAGATGATAGATTATAACTTGGCTGTGTATCAAGGCAAAGACAAGAAGAAAACTGCAGATGTTATCACGTTTACCCCGTTTATGGAAGTTACTTATAAGGCAAATCGTAAAAATAGTTTTAGGTTAGAATCGCAGATGTTAAATACAGATGGAGATTTAGGCAGTTTTTACCATGGCATATTAGAGTGGAACAGCTCCCCCAAGTTCAGTATTGCTATTAGCGATATGATCAACACCAACCCCGTACGTATTGTAAACACTACATTGCCTGACCAAATACTTCATTATCCAAGTTTTTTTGCAAAGTATAATGTAAAAACTACCTCCTTTACAGCTGCTTATATAAAACAAGTTGAGGGAGTTGTGTGTACTGGTGGTATATGTAGGCTTGAACCTGCTTTTAGCGGTTTGAGATTTACAATTACATCTCAGTTTTAAGTAGGATTACTGCACAAGCACAAAGGCTTTTTCTTCAACGGACGGAAAATTTTGATCGCGTAGGTTTTGGGCATTAAGTTCATTATCAGAAGAGGCTGTAACTACTCGATGGAGTCCCCTAATTTTAGTAATCACACCATTTCTTCCGTTTCTCTTTATCTTGGCGAGTAACTTATCGGCGTTTGACTTTACACTAAAACTGCCAACAACTACAAGGTATTTTGCATTCACATTTATACCGTCGCTAATTCCTGTTTTAATTTCTTGTTTAATTCGCTCGTTTGCCTGCTCTTCAGGTGTATCAACGGATACCTCTTCAAGTGTGTAATTTTCTGTAGTGTCAATAAGCGCAAACGAAGAAGTGTCAACAGGAAGATCCTCAGTATACTCAGAATCGGTTGTAATAGTTTCTGCCGATTTAATGTGCAAGGGCTTAAAAAACACAAACCAAATAAAGGTGGCACACAGCGTTAGATAGGCGAACCATTTTATTAAATTCATAATACAAAAGTAAATACAGATAAGCTATAAAAGCAAAGAGCCTTGAACGAAAGTTCAAGGCTCTTCTAAATTTTGTAAAATTTTACCGTTACACCGCTGCAAAACGAGCAGCAATTTCTTCCCAGTTTACTACATTAAAAAATGCCGCAACATAGTCTGGTCTTCTGTTTTGGTAATTTAAATAATAAGCATGCTCCCATACATCTAAACCTAAAATTGGGGTTCCGCCGCAACCTATTCCTGGCATAATCGGGTTATCTTGATTGGCGGTAGAACAAATTTCTAGCTTACCATCTTTAACACATAACCAAGCCCAGCCAGAACCAAAACGAGTAGCTGCAGCTTTGCTAAATTCCTCTTTGAATGCATCAAAGCTTCCAAAAGCAGCATCAATGGCTTTTGCTAAATCTCCACTTGGAGAACCTCCACCGTTTGGGCTCATTGAAGTCCAAAACTGATTGTGATTATAAAAACCACCACCATTATTTCTTACAGCATTATTGGCCATATCTAAGTTTGTTAAAAGTTCATTAATGCTTTTACCTTCTAGATCTGTTCCTGCAGTGGCATTATTTAAATTGGTGGTATATCCAGCATGGTGTTTGCCATGGTGTATTTCCATTGTGCGAGCATCTACATGTGGTTCTAACGCGTCGTAAGCGTAGGGTAATTGTGGTAATTCAAATGACATAATATTTATTTTTTATTTGTTGAGGTCAAAGTTATACATACTAAGCTTAAAATATAAATTTGTTTAACTATAATGAAATTAGAAGAAACTATACAGACCCGTAGATCCTTGTTCCCCAAGCAAATGAGCGGAGAAATGGTACCAAGCGAGGTGATTGAAAGGATGCTGGATCTTGCCAACTGGGCCCCAACTCATCGTAATACAGAGCCGTGGCGTTTTAAAGTGTATAGCGGAAATGCCATGAATAAACTTTTGGATTGTTGCAAAGAATGCTATGTGAGAGAAACCCCTTCACATACGTTTAATAGTATGAAAGTAGAAAAAATTGAGCGATGCAAAGAGCAGGTGAGTCATATCATCGTTATCTGCATGAAACGAAATGATATAGTTCCTGAATTTGAAGAAATAGCAGCGACCGCTATGGCAGTGCAAAATATGTGGCTGTATCTGGCTAGCACGGATAAGTATGGCGGATACTGGAGCACACCTAGTTATGCATTGGGCACCCATTTTAAGAAACACCTTAATTTAGAGGAAAATGAGCGATGTCTAGGCCTTTTTTACGTTGGTGGAATTGCTGAAAACGTAACATTACCGCGTGGTAATAGAGGTGGTTGGAGAGACAAGGTCACTCAGCATTTTTAATTTAACAAGTATAATTCGGTTACATCGAGATACATCATTCTGAATTTTAGCTATTCACCCACTATATTTGCCAAATGTCTTCAAGACTCCATTTATACAATTCACTCACCAAGCAGACCGAAGAATTTAAGCCTATAAACACACCTTATGTGGGCATGTATTTATGTGGTCCTACGGTGTATGGCGATCCACATTTGGGCCATAGTCGCGGGGCTATTATGATGGATGTTCTGTTTCGATATCTTACACATTTGAATTTTAAAGTGCGCTACGTTCGTAACATTACAGACGTGGGTCATTTACTTAATGATGCAGATGAAGGAGAAGACAAAATAGGTCAAATAGCAAAGGCTAATCGTATTGAGCCCATGGAGGTTGCGCAGCAGTATACCAACGCATATCATCATGTGTTGCAACAAATGAACGTTTTGCCTCCAAGTATAGAACCCAGAGCAAGTGGTCATATCTTAGAACAAATAGAAATGATACAAGAAATCATAAAAAATGGTTTTGCGTATGAGAGCAATGGGTCTGTATATTTTGATGTATTGAAGTATGCGGAGACAAACGACTATGGCAAGCTCAGTGGCCGAAAGCTAGAAGATCTTATGGCAGGAGCAGGTCAAGAGAGAAGAAATTTAGAAGGCCAAGAGGAAAAGAAAAATCCAAATGACTTTGCGCTTTGGAAAAAAGCAAGTAAGGAGCATATAATGAAATGGAACAGTCCGTGGAGTGAAGGTTTTCCGGGATGGCACATTGAGTGCTCTGCAATGAGCGAGAAGTATTTAGGTAAACAGTTTGATATACATGCTGGCGGAATGGACTTATTATTTCCTCATCATGAAAGTGAGATAGCACAAACAACGGCATGTGGGTGCAGTACTCCTAGTTATTGGATACATAATAATATGATCACCATTAACGGTCAAAAAATGGCAAAAAGCTTGAATAATGGCGTGTTAATAGAAGAGCTTTTTAGCGGCAACCACCATCTGCTAGATCAAGCATACAGTCCGATGACCTTGCGTTTCTTTTTGCTACAGGCGCATTACAGAAGTACACTTGATTTTAGTAACGAAGCTTTACAAGCGGCCGAGAAAGGTTTCCAAAGAATGATGAATGCAGCTGCGAAATCAGAATCTTTACCAACTGCAGATGTCAGCGATATGAATGTGTCAGCATGGAAAGACAAACTCTACGAACAAATGAACAATGACATGGCCACGCCACAAGTTATTGCTACGTTGTTTGAAGCAGCTAAATGGATCAACGAAATAGATGCCAAAAAACAAACGATTTCGGCAGAAGATAAAGCTATTCTTCATGAGACTTTTCATGTCTTTACTTTTGGTATGCTTGGGCTGGCATCTGAAGCCGCTGGAAATAATGAAGCTCTTAACGGTGTTATGAAGCTGGTGCTCGACATCCGTAAATCGGCAAAAGAAAATAAAGACTGGCCTACGGCAGATAAAATTCGCGATGGACTAAAAGAGGCTGGTATTGAAGTGATGGACGGTAAAGAAGGAAGTACTTATAAATTGAATTAACCAAACCCTCGGTTTTAACCGTGGGCTAACCAATAAACCAATGAATTTTTTAAAAATAACAGCTTTTAGTCTTATGCTTTTAGCCTTAAACAGCTGCAAAGACCAGCCAAAGGATAGCAATTCAGAGCAAATTGAAACAGAGGTTAAACAACCTTTTACTGTTCAGTTTGATGCAGATAGTGCATACCGATATGTGCAAGAGCAAGTTGATTTTGGACCGAGAGTTCCTGGTTCTTCTGCACATGGCAAAACGGCAAGGTATTTAGAACAAAAACTTGCCCAATTTTGTGACACCGCTTTCACTCAGTATGGGTCTATGAAGGGTTCAAAAGGTCAAAACGTAGCCATTAATAATATTATAGGTTCTTTTGGTCCTAAAAAATCAAAACGTATTTTGCTATGCGCACACTGGGACACACGCCCTATGGCAGATCAGGATGCTACCAATCCAACGACCCCAGCCGACGGAGCTAATGATGGAGCGAGTGGAGTAGGTGTATTGTTAGAGCTTGCACGTCAATTGCAAGTTCAGCAACCTGATGCGGGTGTAGATATTATTTTCTTTGATGCAGAAGACATGGGAGATAGCAAAGGAGAAGCAACTACTTGGTGCTTGGGTTCGCAATATTGGTCCAAGACGCCCCACAAACCAAATTATGTAGCTCGCTTTGGTATATTACTAGACATGGTAGGAGCAGAAAATGCCACCTTTGCCATAGAAGGTAATTCATGGTTATTTGCCCAACCCTATGTAAATCTGGTTTGGCAAACAGCAAATAGTTTAGGTCACAGCAAGCACTTTTTATATAATCAAGGAGGTCAGTTAATAGACGATCACTTGTATATTAACAAGATAAGAGGCATTCCGACGTTAGATATTATTCATTATGAGCCGTCTGGCAGCGGTTTTGGCGACTTTTGGCACACACATGACGACAATATGAGCGGCATAAGTAAAAGCACGCTGAAAGCTGTTGGAGAAACGGTTTTTAAGGTGGTAATGGATTTATAATAGTTAGGTTACCACTATCTTCAGTTGTTGAATGATTGAAATACCTTTGTTTTAATCAAAACAGATTTCTAACTAAGCATTTTTATAACATCCCATTCACAAAATCACTCAAGCCACTTTCTTTTTTGAGTCCTTTGAAAAACCATGCAACTGTTGCATGATGGGTTCCTCTTGCAATGAGATCGTTGGGTCGACTAAAAGGATCAGATGCATAAGAATAAGCAACTGAAAATTGATCAAAAATAACACCGGATGATGCTGAGATGTAATCTGTATTTCTGTATTCACCGTAATAAGAATGAAGCCCCAATCCGAGTTTTACAAACTTATATTGCCCACTTATGTGATAATCTAATGAGGACAGTTTAGATATCTGTTGAAAGGCGATTAGTCCGCTAATTCGTATATCTTTTAATTTTTTGGAATAGCCTACGAAACCATTGTAACTGGCGTTTACATTGTAGGTAGAACTAAACATTTTATAGCTTGGCTTATTAAGTTGGTAGGAAGAAACTCCCGCTACAAAGCCGTGGTAATATGCGGCAGCACCAATATCTAATGTGAAGTATCTTCCAGTATTATTTCCTGTTAAATTAGGGTCGGGTCCTACAGGGGTATTAATGCGATTAACATCAAAGCTCTGTTGATTAAAGCCCAACGAAGTACCAAATTTAAGTTCTATGTCTCCGGTGTTAAGCGCATAGTTTACATTAGTTTTAACCTTGTTTTCTTTTGTTAAACCAAATAACTCTGTACAATAAGCTAATCCAATTCCTAATCCATTTTTAAGATTGTAATTAGTAAGCATAGACATTAATATTGGGTTGTTGTCCAATTGGGGCCATTGGTTGTAGTAATTGAGTTGCACTCCCATATCACTTTGTGTGCCCACAAGAGACGGATTAAATGAATTAAGGTCATTGGTTTTTTGGGTAAAAATGTAATCTTGGCTAAAACCTACTAACGTGCACAATGCAGCTATCTGTAATAAAATAATTCGTATCATGCTTTGTAATAATGGTTTTCTCATTTTTAATAAACGACGATTAGTAGACTCAGTGGTCTACTAAAAAGTTGCACTAAGCTACAGGCAACGCCTCAAATCAAAACTAATATTTAGGTTTTTTGTCGTTATGCAAACAAAAACTATCCTCGATAAATCAAAAATGCCGTGTATGCTACATAGCAAACCAAGAAGAAAATCCCAGTGGGCTTGCCTATTTGATTTTTTGCTTTTCCGGTCATGAGACTAAAGATAATAAGACATGATGCAGCAAGCAAGACTAGAATATCTGTATTAATGACAGGGTCATATTTCATAGGGCTAATCATTGCACTAAGCCCCAGAACCCAAAGCAAATTAAAAATATTGGAACCTATTACATTAGCAACGGCTATGTCTGTATTCTTTTTCATGGCGGCTACTGCCGAGGTAACTAGTTCTGGCAAGGAGGTTCCAATGGCAACTATAGTAAGACCAATTAAATTTTGGCTAAGACCAAACTGCTCTGCAATAGCAATCGCCCCGTCTACCACCCATTTTCCACCTAAAAAGAGAGCGACAATTCCCAAAGAAATAAATAGAATGGATTTGCCCATAGGCAATACTTCGTCTGGCGCGTCTTCTACCATATCGGCCCTGCCTTCTTTTGCAAGTTTTACAATGTACAGCATAAAAAGGCCAAAGAACAGAATAAGCACTACTCCGTCTAATTGACTGATTATTAAATTATAGGTAGGATTAAAGATAGGTGCGTTCGCTAAGAAAGCTACGAGTAAAACGGCAATGATGGAATAAGGTATTTCAGAAAATATGGTCGATTCTTTGATGGTAAGCGGATAGATAAATGCAGCTACGCCCAGTATAAGTAGTATGTTGGCAATGTTAGATCCTACGACATTACCGATAGCTATTTCTGAAGAACCGCTCATACTGGCAATTACGTTTACAATAAGCTCAGGCATGCTTGTGCCCATGCTCACAATAGTAAGACCTATAACCAAGTCAGATACATTGTATTTTTTAGCAACAGAAGCAGAACCAGCAACAAGCCAATCAGCACCTTTTATGAGCAATACAAAACCAATGGCAAAAAGTACGTATGTTATCATATGTTGCAGCAAATATGATAAAACCCTTTTAGTAATGGCGTCTAAATATTCTTATATCTCTTTTGATATTTATTAAAAAGCCAAGTATTAGCTATGGAAAACGGAACAAAAAGAAGGATTTCAAGTGATCTTATCTGATTTGAGGGGTAAATAAACGAGCCGTAGTGCTAAACATTTGTCAGTTTTATACGTTTGCACTTGTATATCAATCTGATGAGAATTAATATTTTAGCTGTTACCGTTTTTCTATCCTTGTCTGTATTTGCCCAAAAATTTACGCTAAGCGGGAGGGTAAAAGACGCAGCAAATGGAGAAACGTTAATAGGAGCATCAATTTTAGTAAAAGGCGGTGGTGGCGCAGTGACTAATGAATACGGATTCTATTCTATAACTCTAGAAGCGGGGCTGTATGAAATCACCTACAAGTATCTTGGTTACGGCAATATAGTAGAAAAAGTAAACCTAAATAAAGATATCACTCGCAATATTGAGCTTGGGGTGACCTCAAACGAAATAGGTGTGGCCGTGGTAAGCGCAAAAGCACTTGAAAAAAGAGTAGAAAACAAACAGATTAGTGTGGTTAAAATGGAAACCTCTAAAATAAAAGAGATTCCTGTTATTTTCGGAGAGGTTGACATTCTTAAAACGATCACATTACTTCCAGGTATCCAATCTGCAGGAGAAGGAAACAGTGGGTTTAATGTGCGCGGTGGTTCTCAAGATCAGAATTTAATACTACTTGACGAAGCAACGGTTTATAATGCATCTCATTTGCTTGGATTTTTTAGTGTTTTTAATGGGGACGCGGTAAAAGATCTGGAGGTATATAAAGGAGGAATTCCTGCAAAATATGGAGGAAGACTCTCATCTATTGTAGATATCAAAATGCGTGACGGTAATGCGAAAAGATATTCGGCGGTTGGAGGTATTGGAACTATATCTAGTCGGTTAACACTAGAGGGGCCAATTGTAAAAGATAAGTCTAGTTTTATGATCGCTGGGCGCAGAAGTTATGCCGACGTATTCTTACCTTTCGCTCCAGACGAGGCGATACAAAACAGTAAGCTTTATTTTTATGATTTAAACCTGAAAGCAAATTATGATTTGAGCGATAAAGATAGGCTGTATGTAAGTGGTTATTTTGGAAGAGATGTTCTGGGTCTAAGTGAATTATTTGCCATTAATTGGGGAAATGCTACGGCAACCTTAAGGTGGAATCACTTGGTAAATGATAAAATGTTTGTCAACACTTCTTTGGTATACAGTAACTTCAACTACGGTGTAGACATTAAGTTTGCTGAAAACGCAAGCTTTGGACTTGACCAGTACATTAAAGATGTAGATTTAAAATCGGATTGGACCAATTACATAAGCCAAAAAAGTAAACTAAATTTTGGAGCTCAAGCAATTTACCATCGATTTAATCCTGGTTTGTTCGCGGCAAATAATGATGAATCTCGAATTATTTTTAACGATGTGCAAATAGAAAAACGAAAAGCGCTTGAAAGCGGCTGGTATGTTGACCATGAATACAAACAAAGCTCAAGATTTAACTTTAGGTATGGCATACGTCTTTCTACATTTTCAAATATTAGCGGTTCAGAGTACACTTATTTCAAAGATGCCAATTATAAACCTATTGATTCGCTTACGGTAACAGATTCTTTTTCTGGCATGTACAATACCTATGCAGGGTTAGAGCCTCGAGCGTCCATAAGTTATAACCTAACAAATAGTCTTGCAATAAAAGGATCTTATAACCGTACATTCCAGTACATTCAACAAGCGTCAAATACAGCTTCCGCTTTTCCTACAGACCAATGGTTTAGTGTAAATCAAAATATTAAACCGCAACGTGCAGATCAGGTTGCATTAGGATTATTTAAAAATTTTGAAGTCAAAAAGATAGGCAGCTTAGAAACCTCTGCAGAGGTGTACTATAAGTGGATGAATAATCAAATAGATTATAGAAATGCTGCTGTTATTGCTTTCAATGAAAATCTAGATGGCGAGCTGTTAACAGGTAATGGTATGGCATACGGAGCCGAGTTTTATGTAGCTAAGACAGAAGGTAAATCGTCTGGATTTATTTCATATACATGGGCTAAAACACTCAGAGAAATTCAGGGAATTAATTTTAACAATCCTTATGTCGCTAATTTCGATAGGAGACATAATTTGTCCTTAGTGTTTACCCAAAAATTTACCAAGAGACTGCTAGCTACAGCTTCTTTTGTGTATTCATCAGGACAACCGCTTACTACTCCGGTTAGCAAATATTATTACGAAGGAAGTTGGATATCAGAGTATGGTGAACGAAATAATTACAGGGTGGTAGGTTATCATAGGGCCGATTTGGGGGTAACTCTTAAAAATAAAGAAAAGCCCGGCAAACGACTAAAAAGTAATTGGAATTTTTCGGTTTACAATATTTACAACAGGGCTAATCCGTATGCTATTTATTTTAGAACGATTGTAGATACAGATTTGGATAGAAATCCTGGAGCTGTCTCTGGAAATACCGCAGCGTTTCAGACTACCCTTTTTAAAATTATACCAGCGATTACTTGGAACTTCGAATTTTAATAGCAAATAGCATGAAAAAACTAATCCTAATAATATCGTCAGCATTTCTATTTATAGCTTGTGAGAGAATAGTTGAAGTTGAAATCCCTAATGCAGACCCTAAGCTTGTTATTGAAAGCCAAATCACAACAGTAAATGATCTCTGGAGAGTTAGACTTACACTTTCGCAGCCTTATTTCGATCAAGATAGTGCTAATGGTCTTTCTAGTGCCGTAGTAACCATATCTGGAACAGATGGAAGTTTTGTCTCACTGTTTCATCAAGACACAGGAACATTTGTTTCGATAGACTCTCAAAGATGCATTGTAGGAGAAACATATACACTTACAGTTCTGTATAACGGAGTCACCTATGTTGCGGCTGAGCGAACCCCAAATGCCAATCGAATAGATACCATAGCATCCTATTACTTGCCCGATAATAATGGGTTTATCGAAAAAGGATATTACGTCTTTATTCAAGGAGTAGAGGCTAGTCCAGAACTAGGCGACTATTATTTATTCAAAGCATATAGAAACGACACACTCAAAGACGATTTTGGTCCGTTGTTGGATGATGATCGATTCGGTTCGGTTTCATACTTAAATCAAAATTTTGACATATTTAACATTATTCAGGAGCTAGCATTAGGTAAAACACCAAGACCATTTCCATTTGTGGTGGATCCAACGGATACCATAAGAGTTGAGCAATATGCTGTAAACCAAAAATATTATGAGTTTTTATTTGATTTAAATGCACAACAAAGCAGATCGGGCAGCCCGTTTGATTCACCGCCAGCCAATTTAAATAATAACATCAGCAACGGAGCACTAGGTTATTTTTCGGTGGTCAATAAGGAGGAGGCTCAGATCATTGTCGAAGAATAGACTTTAAAGCAAAAAGCGCTATTTCCTCAGCTTATCCAAAAGGTGGTTAAGTGTTTCATATTCACCCGGAGTCAAGTGACTATGTTCTTGTATAATTTGGTTAACAACAACGTTTAATTCCGCTAGGATTTTTTGTCCTACCTCAGTTATGGATATATCAACCTGTCTTTTGTCGTGACAACTTGTTTTTCGCTGTACTAGTTCTTTATCGTCTAGCTTGTCTACAAGGCGACTGGCGTTCGACATTTTGTCAACCATTCGGGTCGTAATTTCATTAATGGAAACAGGTACAGGGTGCTGACCTTGCAAAATTCGGAGTACATTAAATTGCTGCAAGGAGATATTAAAATCTCGTATCGCAGAATTTAATAAACCTGATAAATAACTGTTGGTAAAGGATATGTTGACAATCGTTTTTTCCGCTTCATTGCTAAATTTTTCTTGCTTTATCAGATCCTCTATACCCATCCGTTTCTTTTGGTTATAAATGCAAAGTTCACCAAAGTTCACCGATGTATTGACACATTCTGTCAAAGAATTCAATTAAGTAAGCACATTATGGTTAAAACCAAAGATAATTGCGTCTGTTTATCAAATACAATGTCCAGAATACTTTCACTGTTGTTTTTCTTCGTAATCTTTTTTGCCTTAGATGTTTACGTTTTTCAAGGGTATAAATTATTAGTGAAAAAATGGATACCAAATCAGAGTTTGGTTTTCCATATTTTATATTGGGCTATTCCTGTTATTTTAATTGGATTGTTAATTGGAACTATGATTTTCGCCGAAAATCCGACCAAAAGCAAGGTTTTTATGTGGTCTGCCAGTATTCTATTTGGCATTTTCATTGCTAAATTTGTATGGCTCCTTTTTATTATTTTGGACGATATACTTAGATTGATAAAGTATTCAGGAAAAAAAATAACGGCGCGAGAAACGGCTGTGAATGCCATTAGTAGATCTGAATTTATAATCACAACTGGAGCTTTTGTTGCGGGAAGCCTATTCAGCGGGTTAGTATACGGTATAGCAAGCGGTGCTCATAATTACCAAGTTCATCGAAAGACATTAAAGTTAAAAAATCTACCAGAGGTTTTTAAAGGATTCAAGATTGTGCAAATTTCAGACGTTCACTCGGGTAGTTTTTGGAGTAAAGATGGTGTAAAAAGGGGCATACAAATGATACTTGATTTGAAACCTGATGCTATCTTTTTTACTGGAGACCTAGTTAATAGCACTTCTGCAGAGTTCGATTCTTTCAAAGAGATGTTTAGCCAATTGCAAGCCAAACATGGTGTTTATTCGGTACTGGGAAATCATGATTACGGAGATTACTACAGGTGGCCAGATGCCAATGGGATAACCAAAGAACAAAACTTACAGCAACTACTTGACCATCACAAATCAATGGGTTGGAACCTATTGATGAATGAAGGTAAAGTCATCGAAAAGGAAGGCGAAAAACTAGCTATACTAGGTGTTGAAAATTGGAGTGCGCACCCACGTTTTCCAAAGTACGGAAACCTAAGCAAGGCCTACAAAGAAGTAGAGAACATAGAGAATAAATTACTACTGTCTCACGACCCAAGTCATTGGCGGGCAGAGGTATTAAAAGACTACCCGAGTATAGATGCCATGTTTGCTGGACACACCCACGGTATGCAATTTGGTATTGATACTAAGTTTTACAAATGGAGTCCTGTAAAATACCAATATCCGGAGTGGGCAGATTTATACGAAGAAAATGGCCAGTATCTTTACGTAAACAGAGGTTTTGGATATCTGGGGTATCCTGGTAGATTGGGTTTCTTACCCGAGATTACATTGTTTGAGCTGGAAGTAGGATAGAATTTAAAGAGCTACAGCGGAAACCTTAGCTAGAACAAGTTCAGTTAAGAATTCTGGATTTTCTTCTAGCATATTACCTACCACTACTACATCTGCTCCCGCAGCAAATACTGCTTC
>JAFMCI010000103.1 GCA_017857855.1 Bacteroidia bacterium
AGTAATACGTTAAACACCTTATCTGTAACTCCATCCAAACTCGAAAATTATAAAGTGGTTTTCTCGGATAATTGCTCTCAGCCTGCCGTGTTTGATAGTGTGTTTGTTTCTCCATCACCTCGCTTTACTGTTCTAAATGTGGAAAAGGAGATTTGTGAAAAGTACGTGCCCAGTTGGCAGTTTAAATCGGACAACGGAGACGATTATAATTACAGTGTTGTAGTGCGAAACACTTCTGCGTTAGTTGATTTAGATGCTACTCCGAGCTACTCTGCAGGAGAGTATAACTGGGTGGTAACAAGCCAAAATAGTTTGGGGTGTCGTGATTCGCAAATCATTTCTACCCTTGTTAAACCGTTACCTGATGCACGTTTTACGTGGTCGCCCGATTACCCTAGTTTTGAGCAGCCAGAAGTAACCTTTTTAGCACAATCTGATAATGATTTTTATAGTTGGTATCTAGGTGATGAATTGGTAAATGACTCCAAAGCATACACTACTGCCTTTAATGCCCTAGGTTTTTATAAGGTGAGACTAAGTGTAGAAACAAATGGTTGCTCAGATTCATTTACAAAGTCCATCGAGTTTATAGATACGTATAAATGGTTAGAGGTAACCTCGTTTAGTCCCAATGGTGACGGCTTGAATGATGTGTATAAGCCATATTTAACTGGAATAAGCGAAGTTAATTTTGAAATATATAACCGATGGGGGCAGCTTGTTTTTCAAGGGAATTCGATCAATTCTTCTTGGGATGGAACTTATTTAGGCAATGCAGTACCAAATGGTGTTTATTATGTTCTCCTCTCGGTTCAAGACACGAAAAAACAAAATCATTATTACCGTTCGTCAGTGCGCTTGGTAAAATGATTTAAAATCTAGTGACGCATATTCTATTTATTTTGCTGCTTCTTGCTTCATTTGATCAGCCAATTCTTTTCCCAGGTAGTGGTCGATAAGATTATGCGCTATATATATAACAGGAGTAAGAACCACCGCCAAAAAAAACTTATAAAAGTAATTATTGAAACCAACGGCCAATACAAGTGCCCAGCTCCAATCTGCACCTAGCTTAAATGCGATGATGAGCACTACGAAGCTGTCAACAAACTGACTTACTAGCGTGCTCCCAGTTGCTCTGAGCCATATTTTTTGTTCGCCTGTTATCTTTTTAAGTTTGTGAAAAACAGCAACATCGAGCATTTGACCTATCAAGAAAGCTACCAGCGAACCCAAAATAATCCATAGTCCTTGTCCAAATATCTTTGCAAAGGCTAGCTGAAAATTGGGAACTCCTTGATTTGAGGCACTATCAATCCACCAATCTGCAGGAGCTAAATGTATTGCGGCAAAAACCACCAAGAACGCAAAAGATATTAAACCAACAGCCAGATAAGATAGAAATTGCACTCCTTTTTTGCCATAGTATTCATTTATAATGTCCGTCATAATAAAAACCACGGGCCATAATATAACCCCAGCAGTAAGATTAAAACTCATTTGTTCACCAAACAGCATGTAGCTCAAAGGTGCTATTCCTAATGTAGCTTCTAAGGAGAATATTTTAACGCCAATAAATTCAGCTATAATAGCATTCGCGATAAAAAATCCTCCTAAAATTAGGAACAACTTAATTTCTTTTTTGGCTAATATGTTCATTTATGTATCAATTTAATAGGAGCTGTGGAAACTACGGTGCAATAATTGCGAAAGGTAATTATATCATTGCAAGAAAATAAAATGAAGTTCGTTTTTAGTCTATTATTCATAGTAATTGCGTTTAGCTCACAAGCACAAGAAGCGGTAACCTATTATAATGCCGGGATTGATAAGTTTGAAGAGGGAAACCTGCTTGGAGCTATCAAAGATTTTGACTCCTCATTGGTTAAAAATCCTGAATTTGCTGAAGCATATTGGGGTAGGGGAAGTGTATTTGCAGAATTAGGTCAATTTGAGAAAGCTTTAAAAGACCTTAATCAGTGTATTAAGTTAGATCCGGGAATAAGCGATGCGTTTTATAATCGAGCATTTGTATATATGGCAACGGATGAGTCGCAAAAAGCCCTCAATGATTTGAATATGTATATTTTGCTTAATCCGGGTGATATTAACGGCTATTTTTCAAGATTAGATTTGTTGGTAAAGCTGGAGCAAAAACCCGCCGCGTACATGGACATGGAAAGGATTGTGACGTTAAAGGCCAGCAGTCCAAATGAGTTTATACAAAGGGCGAGAGTGCGCTACTTGATGAAAGACACCATGGGATGTATTACAGACCTTGATCAATGTATACGTATCAATCCAGCTATGATGGATGCCTTTTACTTGCGCGGAAAATATCAGTATGAGTATGGTCAATACAATAAAGCGATTCAAGACCTTAATATTTATATACTTAATATAGCCAACGACGCAAGTGCATTTGCCATCAGAGGTGAATGCTATTCAAAACAAAGTGAGTACAGTCTTGCTGCCAGAGATTATACCAGAGCAATTGCGATAGAAGATAATAATCCGGTTTATTATTTTGATCGAGGTTTTTTCTATATCCAACTGGAAGAATATGAAAGTGCACGTTTAGACTTTAAAAAGGCTATTTTTTATAATCATAATGATGCTAAGCTGGCTTATTTTAACTTAGGTATAGCTGAGTATAGACTGGGTAACAAAGACGATGCTTGCGTTTACTGGCAGAAGTCACAAGAAATAGGTTTTGAGTACATCACAAAGTACTGTAACTAGATTGATTTAACAGGATTTAGCTGAGTTGTTGAGTTTGTATCATAACTTCTA
>JAFMCI010000104.1 GCA_017857855.1 Bacteroidia bacterium
ATTGAGGGCTTTTTCTTTTATGAAGAAGTAAAGTAGACTTTTGTTGAAACGCTATTGGATATGCATGCACCCATAAAAAAAGCCCCGACGTTAGTCGAGGCTTTTTTATGGGTTAGATTTTTTTATTGTTCTGGAGCTACAACTGTAGGAGCTACAACTGGCGCTGCTTTATTAACGTTGCCACGTATTGTTAAAAACTCTGTTCCTCCCTCACCACTGTGGGTTACCGTAATTGTTTTTGTAAAGTTACCTGGTCTTCCACTTGAGTTAAAAGTAGCAGTAATTACACCTTCTTTTCCTGGAGCAACAGGCTCTTTGGTCCATTTAGGAGTAGTACATCCGCAAGAAGCTTTTACGCTGTTTAAAACTAGAGGTGCATTACCTGTATTTTTAAATGTAAACGTAACAGTTGCTTGAGTACCTTCTTCGATTGTCCCAAAATCATGCTCATTTTTTTCTAAAGTCATTTTAGCTTGCGCTTCAGAAGATAGTGTGATTTTTTCGTTTGTAGTTTCTACCTGCGCAATGCTTGTCGCTGTAAATCCAAATACAAATGCTGATAGTAAGATCAAATTTCTCATTTTTGTTTTTTTATTAAGTGTCAAAATTAATGTTCCGTGTGATAAGAACAAATAGAATGCCAAAATATAATTTTAACCTATCTGTAATTGGGTTTTCGTTTTTCTAAGAAGGCTGTGGTGCCTTCTTTAAAATCAGGGGTTTCAAAGCTTCTTGCAAAACTGTCTACCTCAAATTCCAATCCGTCCTGGTTCTCGTACAAGGCATTGGTGCATTTGATCACCTCTGCAATAGCTAATGGCGATTTACCTACGAGCTTTTCTATGTAAGTAATACATGTAGGAAGCAATTCTGCAAGACCAACTACTTGTGTTACCAGTCCATAATTCAATGCGGTAATTGCATCTATAGACTTTGCGGTAATAAGCATATCTAGGGCTCTTCCTCTACCTATGAGCTGTGCCAGACGCTGTGTTCCGCCATATCCCGGAGGTACACCAAGATTTACTTCTGGTTGCCCAAACAGTGCATTTTCACTCGCAATGCGCACATGACAAGACATAGTAAGCTCACATCCACCACCCAGCGCATAGCCATTTACGGCAGCAATAACGGGTATTTCACTTTGTTCGATACTGTTAAATACTTTTCCGCCTTTGGTGCTCATTTCTTTTGCTTCAGCTTCATTAAAATGAGCAAACTCACTAATGTCTGCACCCGCAGCAAAGGCTTTCTCACCTTTCCCTGTGATTATAATTCCTCTGACGTTTTTTTCAGCATTTAGTCGAGCTACTTCTTGCCCTATTTCTTGAATCAGATTTACATTAAGCGCATTTAGTTTGTCTTCACGATTTATAGTGATGATCTGCACTACTCCACGATTTTCTGAGATGATATTCGTATACATTGAATTGCAAATGTAGGAAAGTCCCTATGTATGTGTAATGCCATGCTTAAATTGTATACAAGTTACATTGGTTCTAATTAACCTACCAAGCTAATTTAAATATAGGTCGCTAGCGCAGGCGAATATCTTAGAGTTATCTACCTTTGTTATAATGCAATTGGATAAAACACTGTCATTTGATGAGTTTGCAAAAGCAAGTTTAGCAGATTGGAAAGCAAAAGCAACCAAGGACCTAAAGGAGAAAAACCTTCAAGAATTAACGTACACAACTTCGGATGGCATATCATTAGACCCCTATTATACGGAAGAGAATAGTTTAGTTAGCAGTAATAATTTGTCTAGCAATTGGCAGATAACGCTGCTGTCCTCGAGCGAGCTTGAAGGCGTTGAAAAGACGATTACGAGCCTATCTGAACTGGGAAAAAGTGGCGGACAATTGCTTCTAAAAAACTTGATCAAAGCCCAAAATGAAGCCAAAGTATATTTCGAATTGGGAACCCTATTTTATGAAAATATAGCCAAACTTAGGGCACTTCGAATAGCCTTTCCAGACACTGAAATTAATGCAGTAGTTCCTGCGTCAGATGACGAGTTTACACATAATAACCTCGTAAGACAAACCATAGCCGCAGCTTCTGCTATAATTGGAGGAGCTAACCATATTTGTATTTTACCTTTTAACCATCAAGATACAAATCAAAGTCTCAGATTAGCCAAGAATATCCTTTTGCTTCTTAAAAGTGAAAGTTACATGGCCGATATCCAAGACGCTGCGAGCGGAAGTTGGTTTTTAGAAAAACTAACTGGTGCTTATTTGGAGAAGATGGGAGAGGGGAGTGCTGCTCGTTGGAAAACGGGGAATCCAGAACTGATTAAATACCATTTACAATTTGCTCAACAAAACAGGAAAGAGCCAACAGAAGCGGAGGAAAAACTTTGGCAAGAATTACGTGCCAAAAAACTGGATGCAAAGTTCAGGAGACAGCATCCTCTTAATAATTTTATTGTAGACTTTGTAGCCTTAAGAAATAAACTTGTCATAGAGATAGATGGAGGTTATCATTTAAGCAAAGAACAACAAGAACACGATGCCTTTAGAACTTGGGTTTTGAATGAAAACGGTTTTGAAGTTTTAAGATTTTCTAATGATGAGGTGCTAAAAGGAATAGACAATGTTTTGGCGAGAATAAAAATGCGGTTGTCCCTCAACCCAGCCTTCCCCCAAAGGGGGAAGGAGTTCCCTTCCCTGCGGGAAGGGTTAGGGATGGGACACCAACCCGGCATCGCACCTTATCTCCGTGGTCCATATTCAACCATGTATGCAGTGCGTCCATGGACCATAAGACAATACGCAGGATTTA
>JAFMCI010000011.1 GCA_017857855.1 Bacteroidia bacterium
TTATTCTAGCTGAGGACATCTACCCAGAGAAATATATGCTAAAAACAAAAGTAACCGGCACCTATTTGGAAGGCGTTAAAAAGTAAATCCTACTTTAGGAACCTCATTTAGGTTTACTTAAAATTCTATTTTTCTAGATAATACAATTGACTTATCCTTCTCTTTCGTGCAAAAAAAATGTGAACGATAAGCTGAAAATTTCAACGTATCGCTCACATTTTAAATTTTATAAACTCACTCGACTAGAGTGATACGTATATTACCCTCTCTCGTTTAAAGGAGTAAAGGAACGAGACACCGGACCTGTATATATTTGTCTAGGTCTTCCGATAGGCTGTTTGTCATCCATCATCTCTCTCCATTGTGCAATCCATCCTGGTAGACGGCCAAGTGCAAATAGTACTGTAAACATTTCCACGGGGAAGCCCATAGCTCGGTAAATGATACCAGAATAGAAATCTACGTTAGGGAACAATTTACGTTCAATAAAATAAGGATCTGAAAGTGCAGCTTGTTCTAGTTTCTTAGCAATTTCTAAAGTAGGATCACTAACACCTAATTTCTCCAACACTTCATCTGCTGATTTCTTAATAATAATCGCTCGTGGGTCAAAGTTTTTATACACTCTGTGGCCAAAACCCATTAAACGGAACGGGTCATTTTTATCTTTAGCCTTATCAATATATTTTTGAGCATCGCCGCCATCTGCCGCTATTGCCTCTAACATTTCTATTACTTGCTGATTAGCTCCGCCGTGCAATGGACCCCACAGAGCCGCAACACCTGCAGATATGGAAGCATATAAATTTGCATGACTAGAACCCACCAATCTTACCGTAGATGCAGAGCAGTTTTGCTCATGATCTGCGTGCAAAATCAGTAACTTATTCATCGCGCGTACAAATACTGGATCTAATTCATAATCCTCCGTTACGTGCTTGAATGTCATATTCAAGTAGTTCTCTACGTAGCTTAGGTTATTTTTAGGGTAGATAATCGGGTGACCAATTCTATTTTTAGAGATCATAGCACAAAGCGTTGGCATTTTAGCCAATAATCTGGTAATGGTTCTCATGCGTGCTTCTTCTCCAGAATTCGGATTCAAACTTTCAGGATAAAAAGAAGATAAAGAAGAAATCATCGCAATAAGCTGTCCCATTGGATGAGATCCTGTAGGCCATGCATCAAACATATTTTGTATGTCTGTATTTACGAGGGTATGTCTTCTTATCTCATTATCCCAAGCGTCATATTGCTCTTTGGTAGGTAACTCTCCGTTTATCAGTAAATAAGCTACTTCTAAAAACTCTGCTTTATCCGCTAATTCTTCAATAGAATAGCCACGATGTCTTAATATTCCAGCTTCTCCATCCAAATACGTAATACTACTTGTAGTACTTCCTGTATTTTTATATCCAAAATCCAAGGTAACAGCTCCAGTAGCCGCTCTTAGCCCACTAATATCTATTCCTACCTCATTCTCGGTACCTACCAATAAAGGAAGTTCCGTTTCTACTCCTTGAATGCTGATTTTTGCTGTTTCTGACATTTTATTCTAATTGTCCTTAATTGGATGTTGCGAAAGTACCTTAATTTATACTTATTTAATAGTCTAACAGTCATATTTTTAGTATGTTTTTGTAAAGAATTAGATTTGTAATAAATAACAAAAAAATGTCTGAAGATATAGTACGAATTATAGGTGGATTAAACACGAAAGCGGGCTTAAAACAACATATTTACAGAAACACGCTTACGGTGTTTGAAGAACTAAAAAGATGTGCTAAAGATATAGCTGAAAAACTTACTCCTGAGGTTATCAAAAAAGATCCATCCTTAGAGGTTCAGTTTTTTGAAAAAGGCGAGTTCGAATTTCACCTTAAATTTAGTGGTGACACTATTGCGTTTATTATGCATACAAACGTATTTGCTTTCCCCCCAGAGCATGAAGTGAGTAAAATGGAGTACGTAACAGAGGCCCAAGACAGAGGATACTGCGGTATGATTATGGCCTACAATTTTCTTTCAGATTCATTAAAATATCAAAGACTAGGCGATATTGGATATTTGTTGGCTCGGATATTTATAAATTCCGAAGGACATTTTTATGTAGATGGACAGCGACAGTTAGGCTTTTTATTCAAAAATTTTAGCCAACAAGAAATTGACGAAACTGCCATCATCAAAATCATAGAGCAAACTATGCTGTACGCACTCGATTTTGACCTCTATGTGCCTCCTATGGAAGCCATGAGCGATATGACACTAGAACAAAAAAACTATGTAAATAATCCGAGTGGTTTTGCTACAGGAAAACGGCTTGGTTTCAAGAAAGAATAATTTAGATATTCAACTCCATCCACTCCACTCCATTGGCTGTGGCTTTGAAGGAGCTCTCTCGCATTTTATCGCTATCATACACCCACGATAAAGTATTAAAATCGTTAGCTGCAACCAGTAATTTATAATGGATTAGATTTTTGACCGCATCTGCTATTACACTGGCTTTTTTTTCGGTTTGAACCTCCGAAACGATACTTTCAAAACTCTCCGAAAAAATACACAACCGAAGCACTTCCATCTCCAACTCGGGGAGCTCTATCATTTTACTTTTCTTTCTTTCCATTGGTATTTTATAACTTGTGATAATGGTGGCAAAATGGCCATGTATAGAATATGAAACGGCTGACCTAGCAGTATGGTTTTAAACCAACCTGATAAACTAAAAAACGAGCTAAAAGAACGATAAAACTTATTTTCCGCTAATACCTTTAGTACCACCAAAAATGCTACTACGGTATACCCCACACTGTTAAGTGACAGAAACGAGAGAACTATTACCACGTTATAGAACCATACGAAAGCAAGTATTACCGTATTTTGTTTTAGGTCATAATCGCCATTTTTGCTCGCCCATCTTATCCGTTGATTCCAAAATTCCCGAAAATGCTGAGGCCCCGATGTCATTACTATAGCATCTTGTGTTTGATTAAAACAAATACCCTCTGGGGCTGATAAGTGCACATGTTGGAGTAGGTATATATCGTCTCCGCTTGCTTTATTCTCTTTATACTTAAAAGATTCCAAAACTGTTTTGCGGTACGCCAGATTTGCACCGTTACATAACATAGGTTTTTTCCAAGTTATATGTGCCGCTCCTATGGCTATAAGTGCATTAAAGTCTAACCTTACCATCTTTGACCAAAAATTAGTCGTTGCATAAAAATCTACCGGACCGCTTACCAACTGCACTTTTTCATTCGCAAAAGGATGAAGCATAGATACCAACCAAGTTGACGGTAATACACAATCAGCATCTGTTTGCAGTACAATATCCCCAGAAGCGTGCTGCCACGCCAGTTTTAAGGCTTCTTTTTTACCCGTTAATGAGTTATTCAACACGTTATACTTAAGGGAAATAGCGTTCTCCGCAATCACATTTACACTGTTATCCGTACTATGGTCGTTTATAAAAAGCACTTCTACTTGGTGATGTCCTAATTCTAAATCATTCAAAGATTTGATCAAAGCACCTAAGTTTTGTGCTTCATTTCGAAATGGGATTACGATAGTCACAGAAGTAACAAACGAATCATCAATAGTCAACGGTATTATGCTGTTCCACAGCTCAGTATACTTGCTAAGCAAGCTATAATAGCCTAATCCCATAACTAACACGACAATTATATAAACTATCATTTATTGCGTACAGTGCTACTCACCAGGTATATCGTCCCTATTAAACCAGGCAAGATCAAGTTAATAAACCACAGGCAAGTCACAGCGTGCAAGATGGCATTATCGGAAAGTAAACTCCCAAATAATAGAGTCGTCACAAATACACGAACTCCTATATCAGATATGGCAGGCACTGGTGCCACACTCTGCATCACATACGCTATTGGAATTAAAGCAATAGTATATACAGGCAATGAGAAATTAGAGAACAACTGCAACAGTAAAAAAAACTGTAGCGCAAAAACAGTGTATCGAATAAATGCAATCGCTACAACCTTGGCGAATAATTTACGATCGTACTTTTTTATTAACCTAAATGCTTTTGTAATTTGTTTTGGAATTCGTGGTTTTAACCAACGCAATAATGGCTTTATAAATAAAATGAGAAGGGTAATAAAAACCATGACCATGATCAACATCCAAACCTTATTAAACTCCTGCCAAACAGAGCCATAATCACCCAAAAAAGCCATACCTACCATGCACGATAAACCTATACCATAGGTCATCATTACCTGTGCAATATTACCTGTAACTGTGGCGATAACCACTTTGATAGGATGTAATTTTTTGAGTAACAGCCCCCGCCCTATATATTCTCCCGAACGTGCCGGAGTGAAATTACTTATTGCCATCCCTCCCAAAATAGTGAACAGCGCTCTAGTGTTAGTCAGTTTAATTTCTGATCGGATCAGCAGCTTAAATTTTTGCGCTTCAGCATTCCAATTTACCAGCGCGAGTATAAGCACTAAAGAGAATATTATTGGTTCTTCACGAAATTTAAGTACTATTTGCGTAAGAATACCATCGTCCATTTTGGATACATGAATCACAAAAAAGTATATCGATACGATACTAAATATCCATTTTAGTATGGGATATACTCGTTTATAATCAAATGTTTGGGACGCGCGGCTCAAGAGTGTATTATCTTTAGATGGCTATGGCTACATTTGCTCCTTAGCGTGGCGAAAGATAACAATTACGATAAGATAATCCTGGGAATAGACCCCGGAACCAATATTGCTGGCTACGGCATCATAGGAGTCACAAAAAATTCTATGAAGCTAATCAGTATGGGTATTTTTGATTTAAGAAAAGAAACAGATTACGCGAATAAACTAAAGGCCATATTCGAAAAATGTACCCAGTTAATAGACACATACTTACCAGACGAAGTAGCTCTGGAAGCTCCTTTTATGGGTAAAAACCCGCAGAGTATGCTCAAATTAGGTAGAGCTCAAGGTGTTAGTATGGCAGCCGCCCTTAATCGACAGATCCCTGTTTTTGAATACGCGCCGTTGAGAGTGAAGCAAAGTGTAACCGGTAAAGGAACTGCTACCAAAGAACAAGTAGCTGCAATGGTAAACGTTTTACTAAAGTTAGAAACCCAACATTCTAAGTTAGACGCTTCTGACGCAGTAGCCGTAGCGATATGCCATCATTTTATGAATAGTGGCGGGCCAGCTAAACCTAAAGAAAACTACGGTAGTTGGGCTAGTTTTATCAGCCAAAACCCAGACAAAATAAAATAACTAGGAAACTTGAAATGCATCAGATATAGTCTTAGCTATTTCTGCCATTCTTTCTGGAGCTAATCTCAATTTGGGATTCGCAAAACTTACATCTCCTGCATCATGTATTGGAATAAGATGAATATGTGCATGAGGAACTTCTAAGCCTACTACAGCTACTCCCACTCTCTCACAAGGAATAGAGGCATCTATTGCTCTTGCTACCTTTTTAGCAAATAACGCTAACCGACTATATACGTCATCCTCTAAATCAAAAATATAATCTACCGCTACTTTGGGAATAACCAACACGTGTCCTTCTTTAATCGGGGATACGTCTAGAAAAGCTAAAAACTTATCCGTTTCAGCTACTTTATAACAAGGGATATCACCCGCAACAATCTTTTCAAATACAGTCACTAAAGACCTATCTCTAAAATCTCGAAATGAATAATACCAGCTGGCACTTGAATCTCTGCTATTTCTCCGAGTTTCTTACCCATCAAGCCTTCACCAATTGGTGATTTTACCGATATTTTACCTGCCTTCAAATCCGCTTCACTTTCATCTACGATGGTATAACTGACTTCTTTATTTACTTTCTTATTAAGCAACCTCACTTTACTCAGTATGTTCACCTTACTTAGATCTATATCTTTGGGATCAATTACACGGCAATTAGCCATCGTATTTTTTAATTGAGATATTTTCATCTCCAATAGTCCTTGCTCCTCCTTGGCCGCGTCGTATTCGGCATTTTCAGACAAGTCTCCTTTATCTCTAGCATCTGCTATTTGACCTGTAATACGTTTACGCTCTACCTTTTCTAAGTGCGCTATTTGTTCAATCAAAGAGTCATATCCTTGTTGGGTTACGTAGTTTATTGCCATTATTTATATTTCGTTGGTTGTATAAAAACACAATGTTGCGGCTCTAAATGAACCGCAACATTGCAAAGATAATTTTTATTCGTAGGTATAACCGATATTACTCGCCTATATTAAGTCGCACTCCAAAAGTGTGAGAACCTCCAAATGGATTAGAATGTCTGTATGCATAATCTAAACCAAAAGTTGTTTCAGAATCTTTACTCACAGGTACTTCAAACGTGAAGCCTCCCGTAATGCCCGTAAATGCATTCGTTCTGGTGTCATAATCCAATATTCCTTTTTCATAACCGTAACCTGCTCTCAACTGTAACATTTTCTTATAGCCATACTCCGCACCCAATGTAAATTGATTTGCAGAGAATGCGTTATTCGTAAATGTAAAGGCAGGCGTAAATCTATGAAAATAAGTATCATCATTTTTGTCTAATCTCACGTCATATGAAGCACTAATATTCATAAGGGTTGGTAAATTAAAACTAGCAGAACGTTGACTTACTGTTGCCTGCTGATCTGTTTCTGGATCTGTTCTTTTTACGGACAAACCATCGCCTGAGTATGCCGCATCAGGACCTATATTTTTTAGAGAAACACCAAACTTTACGTCATTTTTCTTCATCTTGTTGTAACCTTTATCTTTCGGGTTACTTCTCAATGTAGTGATATATTGGATACCTGCATCTAAACCTAAACCTTGTGCTTTCACATTGGTAATAGACTCTGAAAAAATCTTGAAGCCTACCCCTCCTGAAATCTCTCTAGTGAACTGCTTAGAGTAAGCGGCAGAAAGATTGGTAAACCTTGGTTTATAGGTTCCAATTCCTCCATCAGGTTGATCGTTTGTAGTTATAGGAATATCTCCCAAATCATAACTCATTACACTAAATCCGAGTACGCCATTCCCACCTAAGTTTTGTGCAAATCCAAACGTATTGATATTAATATCACTGCCCAATAACCATGCTGTTCTCGAAAAAATAATTTCTGTTTTCGGTGTATACGCTAAGCCGCCAATGTTGCTATACATGGCTTCTAATCCACTTACACTACTCACAGAAGCCCATCCCCAACCGGCACTTCTTCCCCAACCATTAATATTTAGTTGCGCAGCACCTGCTTGACCTATACGGTCTGGATTACCAGCCATAATAGCAGTTGTAGCTGACAATAAAATCGATAATATTATAATTTTCTTCATTATTCTTCTATTTTTTAATGATACAATGCCTAGAATGAATCCAAGTCTAACTCACGCATTACACCCATCCATTTTAGTATTTTCTCTCCAAGTTCACCTGCATCAATATGTATGATATACATACCACTTGCTATCGGAACACCCGCACCATTTTTCAGGTTCCAATCCGTTTCCGTCGATAAATCGTCTTTCTTAATTCTTCTAACAAGTGCCCCATCTAAGGTGTATATCGAGATATCACATTTAGGAGGTAAATTAGTAAATTTAACTCTATTGTCGATAGCACTGGTCTCATAAGTAGAATAAGCATAATAAGGGTTAGGAACTATGTTCGTTAAATCTAATAGTGCTTTTTTACCTGTCTCGTTATTTACGTTGTTGTAAATGTCATCAGTGTTAAATTTATACTTAGGTAGACCACCGTTGACGTCAGCAGTTTCTGGAGTTCTACCGTACGGCAATGCAACTCGAAGTTTGATAGTCACCTCATTCTGAGGTACTGGTATACCAGATGCATTCTCTTTCATATCTTTACCTAAGGCTAAATACGTAGGGATTACCCAATCACAGTTTTGATAAATTTTGGTTAACGCTTCATATCTCTTCTCCTCTGTCATAGTAGGAACTATGGTATTAAAAATATCATAGTACGAATTTCCTTTATCGTAAGCTATACCCGTTTCTGGAAGTTTAGGATGCTTACTTTTTACTACTCCTTGATGTGAACCCATTACATATATAAAATGACGTCCACCGAACTTAGGATACAAAGCGCCTCCTACGAAGCCTGCATCATCAGTCGGATTCCACTTCATATCACGACCATTATCTGATCTCAAGTAAGAATCTTCACCGATAATGATGTTCATTCTTTCTCCAGTATTTAGGTTAATTGCATACCCTGGGAAGATGGTTCTACCTGGAGGCAAATCTGTACCATTATAGTTTAAGGTACCTTTTCTCATATCAAATTTCTGAGCACCGCCTTCGTTTAGTCCTGGATCTTCACCCATTTCGATCATGACACACTCAGTCCATTTACTCTCATCTGGCGTGATTACTATGTCTACATTACTCAAGTACTGTAAGTATATACTTGCAGGAAAATCATATCCAAAAGTAAAAGGTTGTTCCAAAGTAACGGGTCTTGCAGGCGGTCTAGTAGGGTCTACTTTTGCCGTTCTAGAAACCAATCTATTCGGAGCTATTCTGCCATCCCAAATACGTTCATACGCAGCTCCTCTGTCTATACTACCAATATTGGCAGCATAATCATGCCAGGAAGGTTCATTAAAATTAGTATTTGCTCCTTGTAATCCAGATCTAATCCAATCGTAAGCACCGAATTGCCTTGCTTGAGTTACATCTTGATCTCTTACGGCAGTTAGCCATTCATTACTTGGGTCTGAGAAAGTAACTGACCAATCTATTAATCCATTTTGAGGATATAATGCAGAGTTTCTTCCAGGAGCAGCTATTTGTTCCACAGTAACCGCCAATCCCCAATCAAAAATAGACTTCCCGGTAGTTGACTCCAAAATAATTTGCTCGTTCTTATAACTAATCGAAGTATCTCCTTCAATTACATCACCAGTTCCCATTCGCTCTAATTTCCATGAAATTCTGCTTGCAGGAAGGGTATCTTCGCTTCCCGTAACGGTCTGACCTCTATAAGGAATTAAAGACAATTCAAAATCACCTTTTGGCACTTTAAGAGGATCGATCACTTTTATGTCTATCGGGCCATGTCCATTTTCGTATTTTGGATTTCCTGATTTGCCGTCTCTTAGTATTTCATCTTTGGTTTCTTGGGTCAGCTCTAAGCTATTAAAGCCATTTCCTTTACCAGAGAGTCTAATCAGTTCTGGACCATCTCCATAAAACGATGGAGCTGAAGAGCCACCAAACTTTGGCGCTAATTTATGTGGTGAAGCAGAGAATTTCTGAACTCTCCTTCCTCCTAGATATGGTGTTGTTTGACTATTACCCGCAGCATAAGACACCACTATATAATAGTAGGTCTTGAAATTAACCAATGTTTTATCAGAGCCTGTTGCAAATTCATCCTCTACAATTTTGATAGTATGAACTAATCCTTCATTCGCACCTCTAACTTTAAGTACAGGAATACTAGCTCCAACGTCAGCCTTAAACTCACTATTGATTAAGGTTTCAAAATTATCAATTAAATCACATTGGAATATTTCTCTCGCTTTAGATAAATCATCTAACTCTGATAAACTTACACCCCCATTTTTCAATTGGAACACTCTATAACCTTGGAAAGTAAATACTTCTTGCTGATTTAAACCGTTAATGATAGTATCTCTATAGTTCTCTACGAAACGAGAATTAGTATTCCCTAGAGATAGCACCAATTGTTGATCTTGCTCATGTACCTCTACTTCTGGAGCATCTGGGCCATCGATTAGATTAAAACAAGAGTTGAATAACTGTTGCGCTTTTTTACTTGCCTCTTTAAGTAGATCTAAAGATCCTGATGCACCACCGAATGGAGCTCTTGCCCATACAACACCTACCGTAAGTTTCTGAACAGAACCTGGCTCTAACTCAAACGGTCCTGAAGACTGAATAAATCTTCTATCCGCAGGAGAGTTTCCAGCTTCTTTTTCATTCCACATTTTTTTATTGTGAGTAGGATCTGTATCCCCTGGAAACATCCAATCAGCTTTAGTGCCATCTGTCCCAACAATACCATCACCTCCATAAAGAATATCAGTACCTGTTCTCCATTTACCTTGTAGATAATTGTAAAAATCTGTCGCCAAACTTGGATTACCGTTTACCGTATTTGCATCATTATTGTAATAAACGAACTTAGACATCCCAAGCTCTTTTTCAACCAATACCCCATTTTCAAGTACTTTAGCGGTTGGACCTTCAAAGAAATCAACGCCAACAGAAGGAGGATTTAGACCATAACCTGTCACTCCTTCGTCATTATCATCACCATTATAGCAATAACCTAATGAAAGTCCTACGTCACAACCTACATAATCATCATTATAAAAACCAAGATCGGCATCCACCCACTGGCCAAAATAGGTATTGACTAGTTTAGTAGCACCTCTATTGGTAATTCGTGTCGTATAAAAGGTCATGTCATTAATCTCATCATTGGTTGCAAAGGCAAACGCGGTAGTTTGCATTTCTACACCAATTGGATCACCTTGTGTTTCTGAGTGAACATTTCCTTTATCGTTATATATCCACCATAACATTTGGTCAGGTTGATCAACAGCTTCATTGGTGATATTAATACCTTGACATTGCTCTCTTAAGATAGGATAATCTCCACCTGAAGGCGTATAATATCCGTTACCATCCACATCTTTGTATGGAGCCAAAGGGAATGCATCGTTAACACCTTGTCCAGGCCAATTATAAAGTTGCTCATCTGGCTCAGCAACTAAACCACTTGCCCAATCAATAATATTTTTACCGTCTACTTTGAATATTTTATCCCACTTTTCACATTCTGAACTGCTTGTATTCGCTGTAACAGGATCTAACGGACCTGGCCAGAAATCTGACCCTCTTTGACGATAGGTCATAGCCGCAAGTCTTAGATTCCCTCCTAAATCTTCTCCACCTATCCAGATTGCTCCAGAAAACAAACTGTTTTTTCGTACAGAATTAAGATCCTCAATTTTTGGTATTTCATATTTAGCAGCATTCAAATCCCACCACATGTCACCACCATTTAATATCTTGGTTCGTACGTTATTAATGTCCAAATCTGCACTTTGAGTAGCCGCATCACAATCGCTACCAAATTTCATCTTTTCAGAAGAACCTCCACTACGTGTGGTGCGCGGTCCTTCAACATTCACATTTTCTCTTGCAATAGTTACTATGCATAAAAGCATTCCTAATGCTAATGTTATTTTTCTCATTTCGTTCTTCATCAATTCTATCTTTTGAGCTGTGTTACTTTTATTAGAAATATACTCTTACACCTAATCTTGTTAATCTTGGAACAGAATAGCTATACGGATTATTAACCTTTGCATTATACAAGTCTACGTATGACTGCGTGCGAACTTGATTTTCTGCTTGCTGCACTCCAATAGGTGAACTTAGCCATCCGTCATTATTGGCAAGACCTGTAAATCCATACACATTTTCAACGTTTTGCGTATTTAGCAAGTTTTGAACCCATACAAAAACACTTAGATCTAATGAATTTCTTCTATATTGATCTTTCGTATGTTTTTTCTTAATTGTAAAATTCTTATTGAAGTTAGCATCTACTTTAAATTGCCATGGCAACCTTGATCCAAATGGGTTACCATCTAGTGTTTGTCTTCCGCTTGATCCAACTGCAACACTTGCAATCGGATTTATATATGCAGAATATGGTCCGCCTGATTTAGTACTGATAATAAAGTTCGCCCCTGCATCTTCAAATACTTTTGTTTTACCCCATATAGGTCCGGTATATTCATTTCCACTTTTGAATCTATAATCTAATATCGCAGTGATTTGATGTCTTATATCACGCTCGGTAGGATAAAGAGATCTCAAATTCGGAAGGTTAGCTTGTATTAACGTTGCTGCAGAATTTACGTTAGATCCTGTACCATCTGCAAAAAGCAATGAATAGTTAAGGGCTAATGAGGTTCTTCCTTCTCCACGCAGTTCATACTCTGCTCTGAAATTTTTAATAGTTTCAAAATCAAGATTTTGATAACTATTATAAGAAATAGGATATGATTGGTCAATTCTCACTAATGCATAATCTCCAACAGTTTCTCTGTATGCAGCAATTAAACTTATAGCAGAGTTTTTTGATAACGTTTGCTTAAATCCTAACTCATAGCTGGTTGTTATCCGTGGTTTAAGGTTTGGATTTGCTAATACACTACCTTGATTTGTTTCAAGATAAGCGTAAGCATTAAGTGGAGCAAAAATGGCCCCGTTTTGTGGACGTTGTGCTAATTTATCATAATTGGCAAAAAATTGTGCCTCTGAATTAATTGGAAATGAAAACCATACCCTTGGCAATACATTAATAACAGGAGTGTAATCTTCAAATGACTCATTAACCAACCCTTCTTTCGCGTCTACCAAAAATGGTTGTATTCTGCCGCTATTTGAGTTTTGAGCTAGTAATGCTGGATTAGACAACTCGCTACCATCGGCATTATACCATTTGCTTCCATCTCTATAACCAAGCACTTTTTTAGGATCATTAATGTCATTTACATAAACCACAAAGTCATCCCCAATGGTCGCTGGAATTTCATATCCGTTTAGTAGTGTCATGCCTCTTCCATCAGGTGTATTCCCAGAAGAAATGTTTGCAAGCTCACCTGCACTATAGGTAGGGAATAGTGAGTACTGATCTTTAATACCACTTTGATTTGCATCGTAACGCTCTAAACGAACACCTAGTCTTAAGATGAGATCTTTGAATTGAAATTTATCTTGCAACCAAATAGCACTGTAAACTGGAGCAAATGAGCCTATATTCCTATTTTGAGGGTCATTAATAAAATCATTTAGCCCGAATCTCTTACGCGTGCGTTTACCTAAATAATCATACCCATAATAGTTTACGTAACTATTACCATTATTCCATAGATCGTCTGCACTAAACATATCTAAACTAAAAGTACTTGGGTCTAAACTATTGATATCTATATATGAGGTTTTACTATATAACTCACCGTTGATATCTCTAACTCCTTCGTCCATCAGCTTAGCTCTTAAGTTTTTGTCAAATGTTTTTTGCTGATCCTCATCTACTCGAATATTGTAAGAGACAGAATCGGTGAATGTACCGAAGTCATCATAAGAATGTTGCCCACCTATAATATAACCGTTTTCTGTAATTTGATCTAAACTAGAAATATGACTATTCGCCAACAATGGCATTAATCTCCATAAATTGGTAGCTCCAATTCCCCAACTACTAAAAGAGGTTTGCTCGTAGTACATTCCGAATTGTAAATCATGCGTATTTACCAAGTTTAAGATAGCTTCTCCTTGTGCATATGCCGCTGCTCTCTCGGTTTGAGACTTAGAGTAACCATTATTACCCGCACCTGGATTATTCCATAATGAATAAGTTAAGCCTGGAGTAAATCCATTGAGCAAACCTAACTGCTGAATAACTTGATCGTCACTAAAGATACCCGTTCTATCTGACCCGCCAAACGCTGCTCTAGCGTAATCAAAAATAGCTTGAGTATACTTAGCTCTTTCTGGATTTTTATCACTTGCCTCAAAGGTGATATTATTTGTACCGTAATCTACCAGATTAAAGAATCCTGCACGTGTTACCGTATCTCCTTTTTGATCTATAAAGCGAGTTGCTTCTTCTGTGTATTGATATACTGGCACTCTGTTAGAAGTAAATTTACCGATGTGGCCATAATCAAAAATATTATCTCCAAACTGCGAGTTTTGTGTTTCACTCCAGCTACTTTGATAATCTAGACGAATGGTATAAAACGCATCCGAAAACAAAGCTTTTTCTTTTTCTTTATCTTCTTCAGAGGTTTCTCCCAAACGTTGGGTGTATTTCAAATAGGTTCGAAGTGTTTGATTAGTTGTGTTACTATAGTTATTATAGTCCATCAAACTTTGCGAATAATTCCAATTATTACCTTGGCCTTGGTTGTAACTGCCAAACAGGGTAAGTGATGTACTTTTGTTAGGTAAAAACTCAATTTTACCTTGCGCATTTCCTACATAGGCTGCCACATTTTTTCGGGCTTTACCCCAATCCAAGTCACTTTTATCCAAAAGTAAAGAGCTGTAAACAAATCCTGGACCATTTGGATTTTCTATGATAGGATTGTCTTGTATTTTTTGAAGCGATTCATCTTTTAAGTAGTAAAAGCCACCGTACCCGGGGCTAGGATCTGCCGTGTAATTAATATTTGCTGCCAATTGATATCCTAGAGCAACATATTCTTTGTCTCCTCCTCCTTTATTCTTAACCCACAATGGACCAATAGAAGAAAATTCTGCTTGATTGTAGTTATAAGGATCAAATGGACTAGATGATATAAGCTCAAATGATCTAAATGTACCTCGTGACGGACCTTTTGTGGTAACACTAATTGCTCCACCTGTAAAGTCACCGTACTGAGCAGGAATACCTGATTGTATAATATCTATCTGACCTTGAGCCGATTGCGGAACGCTTGAGCTTCCTACAACACGCACACCATCCACGAAATAGGCTGTACCATCAGTTCTACTTCCTAAGAAGGAGATCCCTCCATTACCATCTTGATTTGCTCCCGAAGTAGTAGCTGCTATTGCACCCAAATCACGCGTTGGCAATTTAGCAATATCGCCAGCAGACAATGTTTTGGAATTTTTATCCTTTTCGATCATGGGCTTACCTGCGCGAACAACAATAGGACCCAATTCTTGACCTCCACCGTCTTCAACACTGGTTTGAGACATTTCGATGTTCATAAATTTGGTACTGTTTGATGATATTTCGACCTCAGTCACTTGCTTATCTTGATAATCAATGTACTTTACTGTGATAGTATACGTCCCTGGATCAAGGGCATTGATTACATATTTTCCATTGTCATCGGTAAACGTTCCACCCTTGCGAATACCATCTTTTTCGAGTTGGATTGTCGCATATGCGATTGGAACCTTGGTTTTAGCGTCTGTAATGTTTCCTTGTAGCTTTCCAAAATTGGACTGAGCATACACGGAAGACCCTAATAAACAGGCAAATAATACGGTAAGTACTTTATTCATAAACGTTGTTTTTATACGATTTGTTTCGAACTTCAATATTTGTTATAAAAATGCAATAATTCAAATTAATTTTAGGTAGGGGTTACTTTGGGTTCACAAGTGGGTGAGTTTCCATCCAATTTACGATCTTATTTCCCAATACTTTGGCTAACTGTTCAAACGAATCTTTCGTTAAACCACCGATGTGAGGTGTTAAAATAACAGCGCTGTTGCCCCCTAAATACGCCAATTCTTTCTTTTCGTTTTCACTTAATGCTTCTAATCGTTCATTGGGTAAAACGTCCAACGCAACTCCCCTTATTTTGTTCGATTCTAAACCATCAATTACATCTGATAAGACGCAAACTTTGCCTCTGGATAAATTCAATAAATAGAAAGGTTTTTTCATTGAATCTATAAACTGTTTGTCAATCATGGCTTCAGACGCTTTATTCAAAGGTACGTGTAAACTAAGTATATCTGCCTGGCCTTGAATTTCTTTTAAACTTACTTCTTGCACATACCCTGCACCAAAACCCGTTTGATATAAATCATAGGCTATAACTTTACAACCAAAAGAAATCAGCTTAGCCGCTAAAACATGTCCTACATTGCCATAACCAATTATCCCCACACATAAATTAGCTAACTCTAGACCTTCATTACCCTTGCGATCCCAAATTCCATTGAGTATCTCTTTATGACCTTTATTAATATTAGCTAGTAAACAAAGCATCATTCCAACTGTCTGCTCAGCCACGGCATTTCTATTCCCCTCAGGAGCATTGAAACAGGCAATATTATGCTCTTCTGCATAATTGGTATCTATATTATCCATGCCAGATCCCAATCTCCCTACTACTCTTAGTTTCGGTGCTTTAGCCATCCAACTAGCGCTGATATAAAGCTTGGTACGCACGATTAAAATAGTCGCCTCTTGTAAGGCTATTTCTAACTGATCTGTAGTAATGTCAGGTTGATAGTTGACCGAATGATTTATAAGCATATCCAGCAATACAGGATGTACTTCATCTATAATTAATATATGGTGTGGATCACTCATTTTTTTTAAGAAGTACAAATATGTAACTCTATCGGTTTCTTTTACTAAAAAAAGCCACATTAGATTAAAAACAGTAGCGGAACGAATACGTGAAAAGATGTGTATATACCTATGCTTTATCGAGTAGCACTTTGGTGAAATGTACTTTTTTACCCAGAAACACTTCTGATTCTTTCAAGAATTCATCGGTAAGATCAGACAAATAATATTCATCATTCTTTTTGGATACTTGATTGTATAGGTTATTCTTATTTAAATAGTCATCTACCTCCTCCGCTATAATTTTAGGGGTATGGAGCACTTTTAGTCCATTGCTAAAATAGTTTTCTATTTGCTGATAAATAATAGGATAATGGGTGCAGGCAGGTATTAGTAACTCACAGTTTTTAAAACCCTCAAAATACCGATCAAAAACAGGGAAGAGTACTTTTTCATCCAAAAATCCATCTTCTATAAGTGGCACAAGGAGTGGTGTCGCCTTTGTAACAATCTCTAAATTAGGATTCAGATCTGCCAAAGCTTGGTTAAACATGCCAGAATTGATCGTTTTACGTGTTCCTATAATTCCAATTTTTGTATACTTGGTTTGCGTCGCAACAAGAGATACTATAGGGCTTATTACTTCTACAATTTGAGACGAAGTATACGGCAACTCATTGGTTTTATTAATTACTGTAGTTGCACTATTGCAAGCTACCACAATCATTTTACAGTTTTTCTCTTTGAGAAAACGTGTAATAGCTGTCACATAGCCAACAAGAGCATCTTCGCTTTTATCGCCATAAGGCAAATGAGCAGTATCACCAAAATAGATGAACTGCTCATTGGGAAGTTTTATTTGCAAAGCTTTGAGAATAGTAAGTCCTCCAAGCCCTGAATCAAAAACGCCTATAGGTTGTGACGCCTTGATAATAGTATTATTTAAGACCTAACTTAGCTTTGACAATAGCCATAATATCATAAGAAGCGTCGCTGTAGATAATGCCACTACCATCTGTAGTATCCATTACATAAGCGTAACCATTTGCTTTGGCCACTTCTGCGATAGTTTTCTTTACTTTTTCTAACAACGGAGCGAGTAGCTCTTCTTGTTTACGTTGTAACTCTTCGCTAGCTCTTTGGTTAAGTTCTTGTAATTGTTTTTGAAGATTTTCGATTTCCTGAGCTTTTATTTCCAACATTGCTTTAGACGCATTTGGATCCTCAGTTTGCTTCAAATAACTTTCGTACTTAGTTCTTGTTTCGCTTTGTTTATCTGCAAGTATTTGTTGCCATTGCTCTTGCTCTTTCATTAATTTTTTCTGTATGCTATCTGCCTCAGGCATTGCTTCAATAAGCTGGCTGCTATTGATATGGGCTACCTTGGTCTGGGCTTGTACTGCCACAAAGGCAAATAACATTACGAAAATTCCAACTGCGTTTCTCATCTGGTTTATTATAATTTATATTTAATTGTTTTTTTTAATTTTTAACGTGGCGGCAGATCATCATCCGAATTATCACGACTCAGTGGAGGTAAGTTGGAATCATCTTTCCCTCCGTTAGTTGAAACAACTCCTAACTCTTCTAACACCTCTCCACTTCTATCGTACTTAGAATTGGCTACAAGCATAAGCATATCTCCGCTTTTATCAAAAATAAAATCTAAGCCATTGGCCTTTGCTATTTTATTTATCGCTTCATAGACTTTGTCTTGAAGCGGTTTTACTAACTCTGACTGCTTACTGAATAATTCACCTTCGTAACCAAACTTATCATTTTGAAGTTTTTTAGCTACTCTTTCCTTCTCGATGATTTCGTTTTCACGTTTAGTTTGAACATCTTTCGTCATGATCACTTTCTCCGCTTGGTACTGCTTATACATCTTATCTACCTCAGCAAACTGAGCGTCAATTTCTTCTTGCCACTGTTTGCTTATTTCATTAAGCTCGGCTTGCGCTGATTTGTAGGCTGGAAGTTGGCTAAGGATGTATTCAGAATCTACATATGCGAATTTCTGAGCAGATACCTGCAAGCTAAAAATAGCGCTAAAGGCTAAAAGAAGTGTGGTTTTAATAAGTACTTTCATTATGATCTCGTTTCATTCATAAATAACATAAATGGTGCTAAAGTGCCTAACGTGATGCAAACATATAAAAAATACCCACTGTTACTTGTTTTGGGGGTATTTTTAAGAACAGAACAAATGTATGCTATACCGTACACTAGTGTTTTAATAGTATGGTCTCTGTCTGAATCGTATTGCTAACATTAAGCGCCCGATCTATCAGCGATATTTTTAACTTAAGTGAATCAGGTTTAGATAAAAGTGGATTAGCTGAAAGCTTGATGGATATATTACCCTGAATTGCTTTGTATTTACCCGAAGGGGTAAGTATGGGGATACGTTCATGCTGATTCCCATATGGAGACCCTGATTGATCTTTTAGCTCTACAAAAGTGCCTGAAGCACCTGCCACTAGGTAGGTAACTGGCAAATTATGAAAGTACGGGCTCCCAAAATTAAATGGAGCTGCAGTATCACTGCCGGTTAAACCGATGTCACCATCGCCATCTTGAAATCCAATGACCAGCACTATTAAACTGTCGTTGCCTAAGGTATCTTGCAATAGCGAAACTTCATTCAAGCTAATTTCAGGCACATTACCAAAAGATACATCATCAGGTTTACAACTGTATACATGAAATATTATCAGTAGAGAAACTACTTTTGCGGTATATATGGTCAATTTGCCAAGCATAGAAAATATTTGGGATATCTCAGAGCACAATTTTAACGAGATTGCGTTAAAAATATTTCGATTTCAGGCAAAAAATAATTTGGTATATGCCCAATACCTTAATTTAATTGACCAAGAGGCTTCTAAAATTGATCATTACACTCAAATACCCTGTTTACCCATTACATTTTTTAAAACACATAAGGTTGTATCAGGAGATTTCGAATCTGCCCTAATTTTCGAGAGTAGCAGTACTACCGGAATGGGAGTATCTAAAAATTACCTACAAAATGTTTCTCAATATCACCACAACTGTCTGCAGATTATAGAACAAAAATTAGGAGATATCCGAGAATATGAAATTTTTGGTCTTTTGCCTAATTACTTAGAACGCCAGCATTCTTCCTTGGTAAGCATGGTTGAGTTTCTCATGCATCACAATAAACAACAAGATGGTTTTTACTTGTATAATCATGAAGCCTTATTAGATCGCATCAATACTTCTACCAAAAAGATACTTCTCTTTGGGGTAAGCTTTGCTTTGCTTGATTTTGCAGAACAACACACAACTACCAAAGAAATAACTGTAATAGAAACCGGCGGCATGAAGGGTCGTAAAAAAGAAATCACCAAAGAGGAGGTTTATACAGAGTTGAAAACTGCCTTTATTAATGGTACTATTATTTCCGAATACGGCATGACGGAGTTACTAAGTCAAGCTTATTCAAATGATATAGGTATATATACAGGCCCATCTTGGATGAAGGTTTTACCTAGAGCTGACAACGACCCTCTTAGTCATGCAGTCGCAGGCCAATCTGCGGCGCTTAACATTATTGACCTTGCCAATTTGCATTCTTGTTGCTTCATTGCTACAGATGATTTGGGGAAGGTTCACCACAACGGGCAATTTGAGGTTTTAGGTCGTTTAGATTATGCTGATATTAGGGGTTGCAGTTTGATGATTTAACATCATTTTGCTTCATGTTCAGTTCCTTCCGGTGGCTGATTTAGTTTATCGGACTGATGTTCTTCCCATGTTTTAAGACTGAATTTAGGAGCAGTTGGCTCCTTATAATCAGGGCGAGAAATGACATATCTGTTATATCTTATTTGCAGTACCCCGTATACTATAGACACCACAGATATATAAAATAACTTCTTCCAAGAGAAATTAAAATCATCACCCAAACCCAATGCAACAATTAAAATTATCGCCTGAAAGGACGCTATTTTTAAAATATTGGTGATCGTATAGGTTGTACTAATCTTCATGTTGACCGATTAGAGACCAATATTCATCAGGTCTCATAAAGAAACAAAACCAGTTATATGGTCATTATTTCTTTTTCTTTTACCACAATAGCCTCGTCTATGCGCACGCTAAATGACTCTATTACTTTTTGCACATCGGCTTCAGCGTCTTTTGCCATATCCTCACTTAGACCATCTTTTTGCAGCAATTTTATCATGTCAATAGCATCTTTACGAGCGCCTCTAAGGCCTATCTTACCATGCTCGTTTTCTGCTTTTGCTTGTTTTACAATACCTAAACGTCTTTCTTCGGTAAGTGGAGGTACGTTAATTATAACTTGCTCACCATCATTCTGTGGATTTAATCCGATGTTAGCATACATAATCGCTTTACTGATATCTTCTAACATTCCTTTTTCCCAAGGCTTTACAATGATAGTCTTTGCATCTGGCGTATTGACGTTAGCGACTTGACTGAGCGGCACTTTACTTCCGTAGTATTCTACCATTACGCTGTCTAGCATACTTGGAGTAGCCCTTCCTGCTCTTAGTTTCGCTAATTCGGTAAATACGTGATTTAGACTTTTTTGAGCCGACTCACGCAACTCATCCATTATCATTTTAATATCCTCATTCATATAGAATTGTTTTTCCTAACTCTGCAAAGAAAATTAAATAATGCTTGTCTTACAAAATTAATATCTTGTATAAATACAATGTCATGAAAGCAATCGTAACTAAACTGACAAAAGCCGCATTAACAAAGACAGATGTTTTCTTGTATCCAAAAGCAAAACTAAGCAAGATTGTGCTTGACATAAGTACATAGATCATCAAGTTTAGCTCGGCAGTCAAAAGAATAAGTGCAACCGCAATAGCGGCCTGAATCAACATCGTATAATTTAAAATTTTTGACTTATTTGGATACCTAAATTGATAGCTATTGATACCTATAAAATGAACTATGATACACAGTATTACGTATGGTACAAATAGCTTAACCAGGATTGTATTAAAAACGGAATAATCTAAGGAAAGTGAAGGCACTACACTTCCCATTTGGGGAGAGAGCTCCATGACAAAAAGCAGCCCCAAATATGAAAAAACAACCATTAGGAAATATACAATGCTTAGCACAAAGCTTCTGGCTTCTCTAATCCCTGTTCTTATAAATAGAACAAAAAAAGGCAACATAAGTAGTACACTAATATTACTAATAGCCTGAGCAATTCCTAATAAAACACCGAACAGCATCATTAGCATAGAAGATTTCTCAGGGTTATTTCCTGCTTCGAAAGCTAAAAAGAAAGCACTCAAACACACTGCTCCATAAACAAGATCTCCAAAAGATAATGCCGGCATTAATAGCACAGATAAAATCGAAAAGACGACTAACGGCAGGTGTGATTTTTGTCCAAGAATACCGTTTTTAAAACAAAAATAGTCTAATAACAACCCCTCAATTAATAGTAAAAAAACCTTGGCGGTAGATATATAGGAATAATCCCCTAGAATAACATAAAACCCAAATAAAGTGAGGCAAGCCACTATAAATGATGTGAAAATTTTATGTGTGAGATAGTGAATCAATTATAGATCAGTTTAAGTAGGGCAAATCTGCGGTTTTTTGAAGTAGGAATTATTAATTTGTTTGAAGAAACTTGTTTTGCCTCTTCTGGTATTATGGCCACAAAATCCAATTGAGATTTTAGAAGTTTGTTACTCTCTACTCTTCCATTATTATAAATGGTGTATTGCATAACCTCTCCAGAGCTCCTTAGTTGGTCATTATACAATAGCTGTATGAATCTTTCTCCTACAAAAACTACTGCAGAACTATAATAGCCCCCATCATTAACAGTTGTTTGATTTTTAGTTATGAGCTGATGCCAATCTAAAAATGCATCATAATCGTAGTTTAACACCAGTAATTCATTGAAATTATAGATATTTTTTGATGTACTCACAGGAATACCATTCACCAGCACGATATCTTCCTGCGTGGCTATTTCTTTTTGCTCTGCAACGATGAGCATCCCGCCGTCACTCCTTGACACGGCTTTGAGTATAGAATAGCCTTCCGAGATTACACCATCGCTTTGATCCTTTTTAAGTCCACCCCCTAATACTGCAGGGAATTGACCCAATTTACTTATACCTATGCCTTTATCTAGCTTAAAAAAGAGAACACCTTGCAGTCCATATGAATTAAATGATGAATATAAGGCTGTTACTATGGCGTTATCATTTATTCTGTCGTAGACTAATCTTTCTGATTTTAGTGAAAGTGAATCGCTTATCCGAAAATCACTCAATGTGGTATCTTTAAGGTGATATAATAATTGAGTTTCTACCTTCTCTTTTCTTCTTTCTTTTTGCGCCACATAACTTAAAAAATACACTTCCCGATTATTACAAACCACAATATCTCGAATTAAAAAGGAAGAATACATATAGGGCAACTCAACTCTTTTATGACCTACCCTCATTAAGTTCATGTCAAATAAAGTGTGATTTATAATTACGTTTCCCTTGTCACTTTCTTCTAAAGCAAGCAGAGATAGTGTACGTAAATCGTCACTTACACGCAACCTTAAATCCCCTTGAGCTTCCATTTCGTTGGGCGCAACAGAGAGTAACAAAACAGATTCCCCCTTACGTTTAAAATCATAAGAGTACCACTGAGCTATGATATCATTCTCTCCCCTATTTTTAGCATACTTAGATTTGATAACCAGAAGTCCCTTTGTTGCGGCATAAATATGAAGCAGTCTAGCATTTTTTAATTCAATTACTAGGGATTGCTGTAAGACCATCTGATGGCTATATTTTTCGATAATTACATTTTTACTGTAAAATCTATTACGATACCGCAACAAGTATATCCCCGATTGATTTTCCCCTAAAACGCTGGTATATACCGCAGCGCCTTTGAGTTTTATCGGATTACTCCATTGCAATACTTGTCCTTCTGCACCCAGGAAGAATAGAAGTGTTGCTAAAGCTAAAATGCGTATATTTTGGGTGTACTTTTGCAAAGGGATATTGAGTCTCACAAATAACGAATATTAATAAGTAAAACATCTCTTGCAGGACCAAGTTATTCATAAAAAAGAACCCGAAAAAGCCATATTAATTGGAGTAGAACCTAAAAATACGCCCATTAAATCCAGCAGTATTTATCTCGATGAACTTGAGTTTTTGGCCTATACGGCAGGAGCTACAACACTCAAGAGGTTTATTCAACGACTTGAAAAACCTCATCCTAAGACCTATATTGGAGAAGGAAAAATGGAAGAGATAACGGCTTATGTAAAAGAACATGAGATAGACTTAGCCATTTTTGACGATGAGCTTAGTCCATCACAAATACGTAATTTGGAGGAGTTTATACAATGTAAAATTGTAGATAGGAGCAGTCTCATATTAGATATTTTTGCTAAAAACGCACAAACTGCACAAGCCAAAACCCAAGTAGAATTAGCTCAAAGCGAATATCTACTACCTAGACTTACTCGTATGTGGACCCACCTCCAAAAACAAAAAGGCGGCATTGGTATGAAAGGTCCTGGAGAAAAAGAGATAGAAACGGACAGAAGGGTTATTAGAGACAAGATTTCTAAACTAAAAAAAGAGCTGCATGATATAGACAAGCAGAGCATAACACGTCGAAAAAATAGAGAAACCATGACACGTGTTGCCTTAGTTGGTTATACGAATGTGGGCAAATCCACTATTATCAACTTACTTGCTAAAGCAGAAGTTTTGGCGCAAGACATGTTATTTGCTACCCTAGACAGTACCGTGCGCAAAGTAGTCTTCCCTCCAGACCCGGTCACTTATGAGCCATGCGTATTCTTACTGTCTGATACCGTGGGGTTTATAAGAAAACTTCCTCATCAATTGGTAGAAAGTTTTAAAAGTACGCTAGATGAAGTAAAAGAAGCTGATATCTTATTGCACGTAGTAGATGTTAGTCATCCGCAGTTTGAAGAGCAAATGGATACTGTTTCTTCTACCCTAGAAGAGATAGGTGCTAGCAACAAAACCGTGATTACTATTTTTAACAAAATAGATCAATATAAACCAATGGCAACCAGTGATGACATTTTTGAAGATGAGACTATCTACGATATCCCTACCCTTAAAAAAACTTGGATGTCTAAATTGGATGATAATATTGTCTTCATTTCAGCGACCCAAAGTGACAATATTGACGAACTAAAAGCACTGATTAGAAAAAATGTAAGCAAAGGTCTATAACTTTTATTTTTTTTCTAAAAGTCCGATCTCAATCAGTCTTTCTGTAAGAAAATCGCCCGCCGAGATATCATCGTATTTTCTGGGATGGGTTTCATTTACACAATTCGGCAAACAATCTAACCTCATTTCAGAAACGGGATGTAAGAAAAAAGGAATTGAAAAACGGGTTGTACCCCATTGTTCTTTCGGAGGATTTACTACTCGATGTGTAGTAGAACGCAATTTGTCATTGGTTAAACGCTGCAACATATCGCCCACGTTTACCACCAGTTGATTTGGCAAGGCGGTAATGGCAATCCAGTTGTTTTGTTTATCTAATACTTCCAAACCTTCGGCACTAGCTCCCATAAGCAAGGTAATAAGATTAATATCTTCGTGCTGCCCAGCTCTAACGGCGTTCTTAGGTGCATCTTTTATCGGACCATAATGTATGGGTCTCAGTATGCTATTACCGTACTTAATATAATCATCAAAATAAAACTCATCCAAGTTTAAATACAGTGCTATTGCACGCAGCATATATTTTCCTGTTTCTTGCAATGCTGCATAGGCCTTTAAACCATAGTCATTAAACAATGGCACTTCATTTACAACAACATTTTCGTGGTAGTCATATTCACTTTTTAGGGCTTCAGGAATATCTTGTCCAAAATGAAAAAATTCCTTTAAATCGCCTACTTTACTATCTTTACTATGTTCTGTACCCCATGAGGTAAATCCACGCTGACCTGCAATACCTTCTATGCGATACTTCATTTTGACCTCCATAGGAAGCGCATAAAACTCTTTGGTATATCGGTATAAATTTTCACTGACGTCATCACTTAATTCGTGATTATAAACAGCCACAAAACCTATTTTTTCATAGGCTTCTCCTAAATCTTGAACAAACTTTTGTTTTTGTTCAACACTTCCATGCTTAAAATCATTAAGATTGAGTGAAATTATTGCAGTGCTCATATTATTTTATTTCTTACAAAATTACGATTACGCTTTATATAAACTCATAGTGAAGTCATCTATTCTTGACATTGACCTTTTAATAATATATTAAGTGACGGCTGAATTGGATTTATTTTCACCTCCTTTTAAGACTTCTGTAATTGCCTTTGTTTTGAGTTGCACTTCCATCCATTCCTGTTCAGCGATAGAATCAATGGTAATGGCTCCCCCTGCATTGTAGTTTAAGACCTTATTATTCGTGTCGCATAAAACACTCCTTATAACTACATTAAAATCAAAATCTCCGTCTGGGGCAATATATCCTAGCGCTCCACTATACCAGCCACGTTTGAAATTTTCAATACCTTCAATGTATTTCATAGCGGCTATTTTGGGAGCACCGGTCATACTTCCCATAGGAAATGTCGCTTTCAAAATATCACTTATTGAAACCTCTGGAAGCACCTCTCCTTCCACGGTTGAAATCATTTGATGTACCTGTAAGTAGCTATATATACCAAATAATTCTTTCACTTTTACCGTCCCTGATTTGCACACTCTATTTAGGTCATTTCTGACTAAATCCACAATCATTACATTCTCAGCTCTGTCTTTTTCTGAGTTTTTAAGTTGCGTTATAAGCGCTACATCTTCTTCGGGAGTTTGGCCTTTTTTTATGGTGCCTTTTATGGGTTGGCTCACCAAGGTGTCGCCCTGTTTCATGAGGAAACGCTCCATACTTGCTCCACATAAATATAGTTGATTTGCCCGGAAATAAGCCCCCATAGGTACAGGCGATTTTTGAAGTAAGTCTAGATGAAATAGGACAGGCTGAAAGGCGTTAAAACTATGTGAATAAGGAACACAATAATTGAGTTCGTACACCTCCCCACCTCTAATTAATTCTTGTATTTCTTCTATTTTTTGAATATAGTCACTCCGTGATATGGGGGAATATACGGGTGAAATATCTCGTTTATTTTTAACTACGACAGCATCAAAAAAATCCAAGGATAAGTCGCCTTTTAAGACACTAACTTGCTGATTTTTATCAATAGCTAATAGTATTTGAGGCTCAAAAAAGAGTAGTTCAGGAGTGTCAATCACAATATTATTTGCACTGCTCAGGGTTTCAAAATGATTTTTAACATCATATCCTAGCACTCCAAATAGCCATTTTCCTTGGGTAGTAGCTTGCTCAAAACTCGACCAAGATGTATAAACCTGGGTAGCGCCAATTGCTGCTAACAATTCAAACTCCCCTACATTAACACCTGTATTAAGCTGGCAACTATCTAATATGCATTGGTAATTAAACGTATCCGCATAAGCATATACCAACTCCTTAAAACGAGCTATCCCATTCTGAGCTATGTATTCCTGTAACTTATTCTTCAAAATACTCCTTCACTAATTTAGCCTTTGCTGGACCTACTACACCTGCAATATCCTCAAAACTCGTTTTTTTAATTCGTGCTACTGACTTAAATGTCTTGAGCAATTCGGTAGCGGTTTCGTCTCCAATGCCTTTTATTTCAGTCAGTTTACTCACTATCGTCTCTTTACTCCTGCGGTTACGGTGATGCGTTATGCCGAAACGGTGTGCCTCGTCTCGCATATGCTGTATAACCTTTAGACTTTCAGATTTTTTATCAATATACAAGGGTAAACTATCGCCTGGATAATAGATTTCTTCTAGTCTTTTAGCAATGCCTACTATCGCCATTTTGCCGTATAAATTCAAATCTCTGAGTGCTTTAACCGAACTACTAAGCTGTCCTTTCCCTCCATCTATAACTATAAGTTGTGGCAGCGGTTGGTTTTCTTCCACCATTCGCTTATAACGGCGGGTAAGAACTTCATACATGCTAGCAAAGTCATCAGGTCCTTCTACTGTTTTAATATTAAAATGACGGTAATCTTTTTTACTGGGTTTCCCATCTCTAAACACCACACAAGCACTTACCGGGAATGCCCCTTGTATATTGGAATTATCAAAACATTCCATATGATATGGTATTTCGGTAAGTCTCAAATCTTGCTTTATAACCCCAAGTAAGCGATCTATTTTTAATTGCGGATCTAGTTTTTCATACTGATTGCTTTTTTCTTGCATGTACAACGAGGCATTTTTATAACTCAAATCCAATAGCTTCAACTTATCTCCACTTACGGGAACAATAAAATTACCTTGCAGAGGAAGTTTTATGGGTACTATGACTTCTTCCGTAGCACTATTTAAGGTTGCAATTTCACCATAGGCCATTTCCAAAAGATCTTCGATGCTCTCGTCCATCTTTTTTTTCATTTCCAAGTTTTTAGATTGGATAATGATACCTCCAGAAATACGCAAATAATTAATATAGGCATAGCGTTCATTTTGGGCAATATTGAGCACATCTACGTCATTTATACGATGATTTACCACGGTACTTCTACTTTGGTATTTATCTAATAGTTCGAGCTTATATAAATATTTAGCGGCTTCTTCGTAGTGCCAATCTGCAGCAGCTCGCTCCATCTTGTGTTTTAGGTGGTCTTTAACCTCTTTCAAATTTCCGCGCAGTATATTTTTAATCCCTTTTATACTTTCCGCATATTCTTCTTCTGTTTCCAGCCCTTCGCAAGCACCCTTACAATTGCCTATTTGGTATTCTAAACATACCTTAAATTTATGTGCATCAATATTGGCTTGAGAGAGATTATATGTGCAATTACGTGTAGGATAAATCTGCTTACACAAGTCGAGTACTATTTTCATCAACCTGATATTACTGAAAGGACCAAAGTATGTACCCGCGCCTTTTACAGGATTACGCATAGCAAACACTTTAGGGAAGCGTTCCCGAGTAACCATAATAAGCGGAAAGGTTTTATCGTCCTTTAGGTTAATATTATACTTAGGCTGAAACTCTTTTATCAGACTGTTTTCCAATAAGAGCGCATCCATCTCGGTAGGCACCACCGTAATATTTACATCCCATATTTTACTCACCAAAATGCGGGTTTTACCACTATCATGATGATTTTTGTTGAAATAAGAACTTACGCGTTTCTTTAAACTTTTGGCCTTACCTATGTAGAGTAAAGCTCCGTCCTTGTCATAGTATTTATACACGCCAGGAGCATCTGGCATTATTTTAAGCTTCTTAGTAATCGGCGCTATTTCAGACGTTTTGGGCAAGGATACGAAGGTAGTAAATATGAAATGAAGGCGAACGCACAAAATATAGCTAACTTCTAGATTTATTAATTAATGATGTAAGCCTTGAATAATATCATTTTTACCTAGTTATTTACAGAATAATTGCTGTAATAAGGTAACTATTCGCTTGCTTTGTACGTTGTAAAACAAAACTATCTTGAGGCACTTTTTTGCACTTCTTGTTATTACTCTTTTCTGTGCTGCACACGCACAGCAGCAAACCTTTAGTGCACAATTTAAATCCCTTGAAAACGGAGAAGGTGTAATCTATGCAAGAGTGTTTACCCAAGGTGGCCAAGCTAAACTCACCAATGTAGATGGTTTAGTAGAACTAAATTACACCAAAGGTGCTACCATAATTGTAACTCATTTGAGTTTTGATTCATTGCAACTCAATCCAGCTGATTTTGATGGGAGAAAGAACTTGATCTTTTACTTACAGCCTAAAACCTATCAACTGCGTGAAGTATCCTACTCGATTTTAGGAAACAGATCTCTTTTTGACAACAAGTTTGTTAAAAATGATTTAGGTAAATCTGACGAAGAAAAGGTACGAGAAAAGCTAAATATCATTGATATGAAAAAGGAGCTTACAGGTCTAGATCAGTCTGCTCAAGGCGGCGTTGTACTGGGGAGTCCGATATCGTATTTGTATGACCGGTTTAGTAAAGCAGGCAAGGAAAGAACAAAGTATGCTATGCTCGTAGAACAAGACAAACTAGCTGCTATTTCTCGAAAACAATTTGATGACCTTACAGTCACTACCCTTACCAATTATACCGACGAAGAATTAGAAAAATTCAAAGTGTTTTGCGCATTTCATCCTTCGTACATACAAGCGGTGGATGCCCTTCAGCTCTATTTTGAAATACTACGTTGCCGAGACGAGTACGTTAAAAAAGGATATTAATTTTATTTCGCTTTTATGTCTGCCATACATTGCTCGCCAAAAAGAGTTATGTCTTGCCCTCTCGTAAACCGGTCTATGTACTGAGCGACTTCCCCTGCTCCATTTTTCCAATACATTACACAATTTGCGTTAGAACAATGTGAACCATTCGCTTGGTCGTGATGCAGACTCGTAGTTGGTACCCCATTATTTACTAGACCAAGCACATGGCCAATTTCATGTGTAACGGTGCTCTGTTCCACCATGTTTTTTTCGGCTTCTTTGCTACTGGAGGCACTTATTACAGGCTTAAAAATAGCTACTACTGCCGAGCCATCAATATTAAGACCTAGCACGCGGGTTTCTATGACACCGTCTTTTATGAGATAGCCATTCAAAAATAGCAGTACGATGCTTTTTACAGAATCCTTATTGGAATATCGCTGCACATCAGCGGCAATATCTATAATGTTTTGTCGGGTATAATTATTTTGAGATAGGACACCTAAATTCTTCATGCTATCTAACACATGCGGAACTTTAACTGGTATTTTTTGGGTGCCGAGTAATTGATTTAGATTGTAATCTGTTATGCGCCAATTATCAAATCCCCCAAAGCTGGTATATGGATCTGCACCTTGCTCATAAGCTATGATTAATTCTAAGCCCGTGGTATTACCATACAAGTTATCTACGAATCGATCTTGTGAAGCTGCAGGGATATCGTCGTTACAAGAAAACTGCGCGAAGCTTATCACTGATAGGAACCATAGAAAAAAACCATGGTTGGCGCGTTTAAAATTCACACTATTTACACCTATTTGATTCGTATTACTACTTTTCACACTCCACTTTATTTTATCTCACTTTCACGTTTAGCACTTTTTTACCTTCGATGAAGCCTTCAAGTAAATCGCCCGGAGCAACAGGCCCAACTCCTTCTGGAGTCCCTGTAAAGAGTAGATCGCCAATTTTTAAGGTGAAGTACTGAGACGAATGCTCTATTAGCTGTGCAATGTTATGTAACATCAGTGAGGTATTTCCATCTTGAACGAGTTCGCCATTTTTTTTGAGTTGAAAGTGAAGGTTACTCAAATCAAAATCATCTACGCTTAAAAAGTCGCCTAACACTGCACTTTGGTCAAATGCCTTAGCTTTTTCCCAAGGTAAACCTTTAGCTTTTAAAGCACTTTGTACATCGCGGGCTGTAAAGTCAATGCCCACGGTAAATTCTGCAAAATATTTAGGCGCGAACTTCGCTTCTATGTTTTTGCCTAATCTGTTGATACGCACCACTACTTCGAGTTCGTAATGTACATCATTGGTCCAGTCAGGTATATAAAATGCATCGCGTTGTCTAAATACGGCGGAGTCCGGTTTCATAAAGATAACAGGTTCTGCAGCTACCTCATTTCCTAGTTCGGCGGCATGAGCGGCGTAGTTTCTTCCTATGCAAATTATTTTCATATTGGATTAGTGTTACTCAATTAAGGTAGATTTTACTTCTTTAATTTAAACTTTTATGCTGCACAAAATTATGCATTTTTGCGCCAAGCAATGCTAGATCCTACCGAACTTCTCTATGCCTATTCACAAGGCTATTTTCCGATGGCTGTGCCAGAGGATAACAATGAGATTTTTTGGTTTAAACCTGATATGCGTGGCATAATACCGCTTGACACTTTTCACGTTTCTAAAAACTTAAAACGGCTGTACAACAAAGGTCATTTTGAACTTCGCATAAATGGAGACTTTGAGGGAACCATGCGTGGCTGCGCTGAACGTGAGGACACTTGGATAAGCGAGGAAATAATTGCTTCCTATGGGAAACTAAATGAAATGGGCTACGGCTTTAGTTTTGAAACGTGGAGAAATGAAAAACTGGTGGGCGGCCTTTACGGCGTGGCATTGGGCAGGGTTTTTTTTGGTGAAAGCATGTTTCATACTGAAACCGATGCCAGTAAAATCGCATTATTATTTTTGGTTGAATTTCTGCAGGAAAATAATTTTCAGTTACTGGACACGCAGTATATCAATGACCATTTAATGCAGTTTGGGGCGGTAGAAATTCCAAATGAAGAATATGAGGAACTCTTGGCAAGAGCTTTAGAATAATTTGTCTTACTCTTGATTAGACATTGACGTTGTATTAGGCAACGCAACCAATTGTAAAGTGACTTACAGCAACTCCTTAATCGTTGCAATCTTTTTTTCTGTTTCTAACCATTCCGCAGTAGGGTCTGATTCTTTGGTGATGCCGGCACCTGCAAATAGCTCTACGCTGTCTTTTGCAAATCGCATACAACGTAGGTTCACAAAAAAAGTCGCGGTATTTTTGCGCAACACCCCTGTAATACCCGAATAAAAGCTTCTGTTCATGGTCTCAAACTCTTGAATAAAACCAAAGCTCTTATCACGTGGTAAACCACATACAGCGCTTGTAGGTTGCAAATGCTTTAGTAATTCTAAGGCTTGCAATTTATCTGCTTGGGCAGTATAGGCTGTTTTTAAATGCTTGATATCACCAAAAGTAGCCTCTTGTACTTCCGATTTGGTAAAATTAATGAGTCCTATTTTAGCTAACTTTTCTTCAATAAACTGTGCCACCATCTTTTGCTCCTCGTGCTCTTTATGGGTAAATTCTTCTGACAACGACTTAGTACCTGCCAGTGCAACTGTATAGACTACTCCATCGGCATAATGTAATAATAATTCAGGTGATGCACCCACCCAAACCTCGGGGCCTATATTGACATAATATCCATACGAATTAGGATATTTTTTTACTGCTTTTTGAAAGGATTCTTCGGGATCAAACTGCCCTTGTATTATTTCATTTCTAGCCAAAACAACCTTTTCTAAATCCCCCGTTTCCATGTCTGCACGTGCCAGGTAAACACTGGTTTCATACTCTAATTGCGTAAGAGGCTCATTAGGAGACAAGTCAAATTCGGTAATTGTATTCTCATTGGGATCATTGCTAAAAAAGTATGCCTGTTTACTTCTGTCAAATGGGTAAAAAAGCAATCCTTCTCGTTGCATCCAGTAGGCATCTATCTCATCAAAAGACTCCATACTATCGGCAGTATATCGCTCTATTTTCTTTTCATCTGGTAGATATACCAGTGCTCCTATATTCTCTAAGGCCATTATTTTTTATCTATTACCGCAAGCGTCATTCTGCTTACGTTGATTAGAACTCCTTCATTATCTTTTGTTTGTACTTCCCACACTTGAGTGCTTCTGCCCAAATGTACCGCAACAGCGGTAGAAACTACATAGCCATCTCTTACACCTTTAAGGTGATTGGTGTTTAACGACAAACCGACACATACTTTGCCACTTGCATGCGCCACTAAATTACCTGCGAGACTGGCTACATTTTCGGCAAGTGCTGCCACAGCTCCACCGTGCAATAAGCCCATGGGTTGATGTACTATTGAGGTTACAGGCATGCGCATAGTTACGCTATTCTCTGTTACTTCTGTCACTTCCATGTGTAAGTGCTCCGCTAAAGTATTCTTACCGAATTCGTTTAATTGAGATATGTTTATAGCTTTGTGGTCTATCAAGGTAATATCGTTAAAAGTGACCGCAAAGAAAACCATTTATATCATTAGACACGGCGAAACAGAATACAATAAGAAAGGAATAATTCAAGGTAGTGGGATAGACAGTGACTTAAATGAAGTAGGCAGAAAACAGGCTGAGCAGTTTTTTCAAGCCTATTATCACTTACCTTTTGATAACATTTACACCAGTGAACTTAAACGTACGCACCAAAGTGTAGAACCCTTTTTACGAGCCGGCAAAAGCATGGAGATAATGCCTGAGTTTAATGAGATAAACTGGGGGATTTTTGAAGGATTAAAAAGTACACCCGAGAGTTTTAAGCGCTATACTGCAATGACAGACGATTGGAGAGCCGGATTACTAGACCGTTGTGTAGATGGCGGAGAAACACCTAATCAACTTCAAAAAAGACAAGCCGTAGGTTTGCAAAAAGTACTGAACAGACCGCATGAAAAACAAATCTTGATTTGCATGCACGGACGAGCTATGCGCAGCTTCTTGTGTCTTCTGACCAAAACTCCACTGGAGCAAATGGATGATTTTAAGCACAATAATTTGTGCATGTATAAGCTAGAATATGACGGCGAAACATTTGACATTGTAGAACACAATTGCATCAAGCATTTGTGGATATAGGATGTATATAGTTGCTACATTGTTATAGATAGGGTATCCATTAAGTTCTTCATAAAACGGCAGTTATCGTTTGGATGAGTATTAACGGAAATACATCTGCTAAATTTTTTAAAAGCGAGATACTTAATTAAAACAAAAACGGTCCGAGTTTGCACCCGAACCGCTATTGCTTTTAGCCATGGTTAAACACTTTTATTTAACTTCCTGCATTTGTCTTATTTGTTTTAAAATTATTTTTTTGGGGGTTAATGGAACCATCGCAGTCATTAATTTTTGAGAAAAAGTAAGTCCTGAAATAACATCTAATTTCCCGTTTAACATTCCGTTATATCCGTCTTCTGCTACGCTTCTTGCGGACACGGGTTTCTTAAACATGTCAGTTTTGTCCATCCCAGATATTTTTCCAAATTCTGTTTCAGTTGCTCCCGGCATTAAGTTGGTAACCGTGATATTTGTATCACACAATTCTTCGGCAATAGCATTGCTGAAAGAAGTAACATAGGCTTTCGTAGCAAAATAAACCGCTTGTAAAGGTCCGGGCATTAAACTAGCCGTTGAGGAAACATTGAGTATCTTTCCTTCATTATTTTTCACAAAATCTTGTAGAAAATAATGAGTAAGAGCAGTTAATACCGTGATATTTAAATTTATCATTTGTAGATCTTGTTCTAATTCCCTTTCATTGAATTTACCTAATCCACCAAAACCTGCATTATTGATTAAATAATCAACCTTCAATCCCGCATTTTGGACTTCTTCATAAATTTCTTTTGCGGCATTAGGTTTTGTTAAGTCTTTTGAAATCACAAAAACATTGATTTTGTATTTTGCTTCTAGCTCTTTTTTTAATTCATTCAATTTGTCTTCGCTTCTTGCAATTACAATTAAATCGCCTCCTTTTTCCGCGTGAATTTTGGAAAATTCTTTTCCAATTCCACTACTTGCTCCTGTTATTAATGCTGTATGTTTCATTTGACTATTTTTAAGTTCCTTTAACTTAAAACAAAGTTCGCAGCTTTTAGTAAGTATTACGAACACTAATAATGGATGTATGAACACAAAACCCTGAAATTCAAAAATGAAGCTAGATTGCTTCCTTTTATTTAATTCAAATGACGATATTCTTGCGGTGTTTTCCCGGTTTTCTTTTTAAAAATCCTACTGAAATAATGGGGGTAATTAAATCCTAAAGAATAAGCTATCCCGCTTACAGAGTCTGATGAGCTCATAAGTAGGTTTTTGGCTTTTTCGATCAAGAAATCATTTATATGGTCTTTTGCTGACCGACCGGTTTCTTTACTTAATAAGTCACTAAGATAATTGGATGATAAGTGGCATCCATTGGCTAAATATTCAATCGTGGGTTGTCCTGATAAAATCAATTCATTCGTTTTGTAATAGTTTTTAAGAAGTGATTCGACTTTTGATACGATATCCGTATTTTGAGCAGCACGTGTATTAAACTGACGCTCGTAAAATCGGAATGAGTAACTTAACATAAGTTCTATATTGGACACCAATACCTGTTGACTGTGGCTGTCAATGCGCTCTTGAATTTCGTTCTCAATTAAATTCACCAGATTTTTCAATACAGATTGTTCTTTCTCTGATAAATGAAGAGCTTCATTTACTTCATAATTAAAGAATGTATAATCGTCAATTTTAGACGCTAATTTGGTGTTTCTGATTAAATCAGGATGAAAATAGATCATCCATCCTTTTACCTCATTCAACTTCTGGACTTTTGTAACCGTAAACAGTTGTTTAGGTGCAGAGAAAAAAAGCACGCCTTCGCTAAAATCATAAGCTTTTCTGCCATAGTCAAGGCCACAGCTACCATCTTTCAAAGCAATGCAATATAGATCTGATAGGATTCTGAACCCAAGCATCTCTTCTCCAAATGCGATATGGGCAGTATCCATAACGGCTATTAAAGGATGGGTTGGCTTTCCAGTACCGGAGAATTGAAGTAACTGGCTTATAGAATTTATATGAATGATCTTCTTGTCCATTTTTTAATTTTACAAATCTATTACGTAGACCTTGGACACGTTAACACTAATCCCGGTAAGATGAACACGTAATGCATTTATTGTGGTTTAGGTTATGGTTTATGACTCAACTCCTTTGGGGTAACTTCCATTCAGTCTTAGCGAAGGTAGCCGTTTCGAAGCCTACCTTCTCACTGTGTGACCACGAAACTATAACTGTAAAATTGTCAATAGAATTTAGTGCTAAATCTTGTCTTTTTGTATGGTCTTAACACAAAAAAAACCTTCTGCCTTTGTAGTAATAGATGCAGCGATGGTTGCTTTTTTGTGGCTTATTTGCCAAATACAAATCTCTAAAAGCACTCATTTTTAAAAAATAAAAAACCTATTATTTTACTTAACTACCTCATTTTCATTGTTTTTATCCGTTTGCAAACGCTTACAAGTATTTATAAGCGTAAGTAAATACTTAAACTTCGCTTGCCACTTGCTAGCCTCATTCTCTTTGCAGTGTTGTTCGAATGGAACAGCAGAAATTAATAAACAATAATAATCGTTAGCCTCGGCTAGCACACGAAAAAAAACACATTTAACACCAACACACAATTTAACATTATTATGAACGCATTCAAAAACAAAGTACAGTTAATCGGTAATCTAGGTATGAACCCAGAAGTAAAATCTCTTGAGAACGGAAAAAAAGTAGCCAAGTTTACATTAGCTACCAACGAAACCTACAAAAATCAAAACGGTGAACGGGTTACAGATACCCAATGGCACAATGTAGTAGCATGGGGTAAAACCGCAGAACTCATGGAACAACTGCTCACCAAAGGCAAAGAAGTGATGCTAGAAGGTAAACTAACCAATCGCAGCTGGGACGACAAAGACGGCAACAAACGTTACATCACAGAGATCGTAGCTAATGAGTTTATGCTCATGTCTGCTAAAGAAGGTACCAAAAAAGGAGGCGATTTACCTTTTTAGAAGCCATTTATCAACCAAAAAGAGTCATTGGTAAATGGCGTGTAACTCTTTTGACTGCTTAACCGTTAAACTAGCGTAAGAATAGAATTGTTAAGCATTTTTCAGTAAGTTTGTAAAACCCCTGCGACGCCATCGCAGGGGTTTCTTTTATAATGCTGAGCTATGAACCGTTATGAAATTATTTGAGCGGTATGCTCCTTGGTATTTACTTTTTCGATGACGTCTAGTATTATTCCTTTTTCGTCAATGATGAAGGTAGTACGCGCGACACCCATATAGGATTTACCATACATACTTTTTTCAACCCATACGCCATAGGCTTGTATAGTCTCTTTTTCTACATCTGCCAGCAAATCAAAATTTAGGTTATATTTTTCGATAAACTTTTGATGTTTTTTAGCCGTATCCGGACTCACTCCTAACACTTTATATCCTTGTGCTTGTAGCTGCTTATAGTTTTCGCTTAGGTTACACGCTTGTGCCGTACAACCTGGAGTATCGTCTTTAGGATAAAAATACAGCACTAATTTTCGGCCTGAAAAATCCCCTAAACTTATTTTCTCTCCTTTTTGATTTTCACCGCGAAAAGCAGGTGCTTTATCTCCTATTTGTGGTATTGACATATGTATACAACAATACTTTATAAAAATGGATTACAAAAAATAAAGCCCATGAATTTTGGTTCACTGGGCTTTTTGTATCTTGTATAGGTTGACGCTCTTACTTTTCTACCTAGCCTTACATATAGCTATTGTCGTTACTTAGCATAAGCCGATAATACTAAATCTTTAATTTTCGGGCAAATTCGGATCTATTCCCTCTCCCATCAATAACGACCAGTTTAAAATCATACTCTCCCGGTTTTAACCACTTCGGTATTTCGCCCCAAATCATACCTGTTTTGGGTTCGTACTCCGCCAATATCCATTTACCATCCATCGAACATATAATCCGATCTATTTTACTAAGATTTTCGCTTACCGAAAATCTGAAGTTTTTACCCAAATTACTTACCCGAAGCACAGGCGGTTTATCATCATACGTTATCGCATATTCACCCAAAGATCTAGTTCTAAATGTGAGGATGTTGCCTTTCAGCACTCCACCTTCGTAGGTTAGGCGTTTCCCGTCAATACTCACCGCGCAAAGCTTATCGCCATAACTAAGCCAAGCATCAGGTACCGTATATTTAACGTCGATATAGGTATGTAATGGCGTATAGGGATAATGCATTTGGAAGGTTTTACTTAGCATATTTTCCTTCTTTGGTTTTATGCTCATTTTAAAATCAAATGGATGATACACCGCCTCTTTGGGGATGGTAATATCCCATTCGTAAAACTTGAAACTAGTACCTGAACTTATTCGTTTTTTCTCATCAAATGTCACTTTGGAATCCATTTTTAACGCTTTGCCAGCCGTATCACCTACGACTACCCAACTGATGCTATCCATAAGCCCCACATAATCTTGGGTGTACACTTTCATACGCACAGAATCACCTTGCTTCAGCAGAATTTCTCCTTCTTGATTTTGCTTATAATAAGGTAACGGGTTAAACTTTTCTTTGAACAATCGAATATAGCTCCGACCCTCTACCCATTTTAAATACGGATCTATATGGGTGTAGATGTATCGCCCTTGATCAAAATCGAAACGTTCTATTTGATACTGATACAATAAACTTCCGTTTGCCGTTACCCAGCAGTAATTGACACCCAGTACATTATTCCTATCTGTAAAGTAATCATCCGTTTGCAAGCCAAAACTATACGTACCCGGAATAAGATTTAAGGTCTTAGTATCTTTAAAAATATCACTCCATTTACTGAAAGACATATTGGGATAATTCCCTTGGGCATACAAAATTTCTTTGTCTTTTTGATAGATACCAATGCGCTTAATCTCGGGCTTTATTTTATCTACGACCTTAATTCCGTGTAGCAAAGGATTGGTTGGGTTTCCTTTTTTATCCCTAATTTCAAAATGAAGATGCGGTCCAGCGCTTCCGCCTGTATTGCCACTTAGCGCAAAATTTTGCCCTTTTACTACTTTTATTTCTCCTGCTTTGGGGTATAAATCCACTTCAAATGCACGTTGCTCATACTGCGCTTCCTTTACATAATTAGCAAGTGCTCCTGTAAACTTTTGCAAGTGACCATACACCGAAGTAAAACCATTGGTATGGCGGATATACACTACTCTACCATACCCATTTATATCCACTTTTACTCTCTCCACATAACCATCTGCTACGGATAGCACTTCCCAGCCTTCTTGACCCCCAGTTCGTATATCTAAACCGGCATGAAAATGAGTTCCACGTAACTCACAGAAAGTACCTGAAACATATATTGCGCTGTCAAATGGACTTCTAAAGTAGTCTTGGCTATACGCATTGACATTTCTAACAAAGGTGAATGGCTCATTCTTGATCAGACTTGGCTTTGCAGGTATTTCCTCTTCTGTAAAATCATCAACTTCTTTATCTACAATTTCTGATTGGTCTTCATCCAAAGTATTGCCCGTATTTGGTGTTTTTTTACAAGTCGCAAATAGTGAAATTATGCCAACTACAAGCACCAAGTATATATATGAAAATTTGTGTAACACGTTAAATTAACTTCTAAGGGACAAATTTATAGTGGCATATGCCCAAACTTGTTAAGATGTAAACATTCCTATTTTTTTTAGTATATATTTTTAAAGTAGTTGGAAATTTAAATTGATGTGTTACATTTAATAAAACAGCAAATGATAATAATTTTATCAAATTAATGATAATAATAGTATCTTTATTGTTGTTGCCAAAGCCTGTATTAACACACTTTAATTTAAGTATAAAATGAAAAGACCTATTTACACTATCGAGGAGCGCGGCTCCACTTTTCACCTTGAGCTTTATGATCAAGGAGTGAATTTATTACTTACCAGCAAATCATTTAGTACGTTCAAAGAATGCCACCAATTTCTGGACACCTTGCGATTACACATGCACTTTCAGACCAACTATGTAAAGATAAAAAACGCTACTGGCCAACATGGGTTTGAAGTGCGCACTTGTTGGGATGAGCTTATCGCGAGTAGTACTTGGTTTGCCAGCATTGAAGAGCGAGCAGACGGCCTACAAGCTGCATTTGCATGTAACACCAATGCTATTTTTGCACATACCAATATGTATACCGAAGCCCCTAGGCTACTTTTTCAAGTAGCTTAATATTCATTTTTCTACATCTTTAATGACTTAGATGAGTCTTTCAAAAGCCTGCGGATAAATATCCAAAATTCTGTGTTGTTTACTGCATTTTACAAATTTCTTTTGCAGACCTAAAATAATCTTTTTGAACACCTACCTACGCGACATACTCAAACTTAGCTGGCCTATCATTATCGGGCAGATTGGCATCGTTTTAACAGGTTTTTTTGACAGCTTAATGGTTGGCTACTTGGGGCATGAAGAACTTGCTGCTGCAGGAATTAGCAACAGTATCTATTTCTTAGTTGCTGTATTCCCGTTGGGTGTTACCATTTCTTATTCTACCATTATCAGTATGCTCCAAGGAAAAAACAAAACCTCATCCTATAGCATCGTCGCACGTGATTGTTTCGTAATGACTTTAGCACTTTCCGCAGTGGCCTCTTTAGTTATTCTTGGGATTATTTATAATTTTGGTATGTTTAAGCAGACGGACGTGGTTGCACAATTGTCTATTCCATATCTTAAACTATTGCTCTGGTCGCTCACGCCCATGTTATTCTTTTTGTTTTCCAAACAGCTTTGTGATGGTTTTGGCTACACCAAAGGGGGCATGGTTATTACCTTAATTGCATTACTTATTAATATATTTTTTAACTGGCTTCTCATTTACGGTAATTGGGGATTTCAGGCATACGGACTAAACGGAGCAGGCTACGCCACGATTATCTCCCGTATATTCTTGGCTATAGCGATGACGTATTTATTATTCAAATCTAAACAAACGCCTATTCGTTATCAGAATTTCATAAACTCCTTCAAGCATCCTTCCAGAATATATTTTTACAAGCAAATTATTAGGCTGGGCTTTCCCTCCGGACTTCAGTATTTTTTTGAGGTAGCAGCGTTTGCTGCAGCCGCTATTATGGCCGGTTGGATAGGCGCCAAAGAACTGGCAGCACATAATCTTGCTATAACACTTGCTTCACTCACCTACATGATTGCAAGCGGCATATCTGCAGGAAGTAGCATCTGCACTGCAAAAGCATATGGTAATGGCAATCGACATAATATGAGACAATATGGGATTATGGGACATAAGTTAGGTATTGGTGTAATGTTATTTTTCGCTTTACTCTTTTTTATCTTTAATCATCAACTCGCCTCATTATTTACGCAAGAGCCTGAGGTTATTCTAATGGGTTCGCAACTTCTTATTTTAGCTGCTATCTTTCAATTGGGTGACGGCCTACAAGCACTATCCGTGGGCTTACTTAGAGGTATTAATGATGTTAGTATTCCAAGTTTACTCATTTTTATCGCCTATTGGATAATTGCTATGCCTATCGGTTACACACTATCTCACTCTACCAATACCTATTCCTTTTTACAAGGTGTAAATGGGATTTGGATTGGCTTAAGCATTGGGCTTACACTTTCTGCTATTGTTCTTACTTCAAGATTTTATTATTTACTTCGCAAGTCATGAAACTTATCCTTACCTGTTTAACAATCTTATTATTTGCAACAACACGAGCACAATTATCTATTGGCGTAATAGTTGAACCTGCTATGAATATTGGTACTGTAGGGTCGCAACCCGAAGCATTAAGTGATTCATTTACCCGTCTTAAAAAGCCTGACTTTAACACAAGTTTTGGAATTGAAATAAAAAATCAGATAGATCGCTATGCGTCTTTTAGCGTTATACCGGGTTATTACCAAACTAATTTTTTAATAGTTAAAGAAGATTTACAGTACTTAGATTTTATACATCCTGAGCTTAGAGCTATAAGGGACCAAAGTCAAGGAGCGCAAAAGAATGCCTATCTGCATTACCGCCAAAAATATATTGGGTTACAATTATTATTCGCTAAAAAGCTTCAAATACAAGGATTGCCTAATAGTACGTTCTTCGAACTTGGAGGAGGTTTAGGTGCACATTACCTCGTCGGCAATGACGTTAAGATAAGAACTGAAGGTTTTGCCATTGACCAACAATACATTCATGTTATTTCTCAAAACACAGGATTTAATCCTTCTAATTTTTCTATTAATGCAATAGGACATGCTGACCTAAACTACCAGCTTGATCCCAGCACCTTTATTATAGCGGGATTAAAACTTAATATTCCTGTGGTAGGTAATGCAAACTTGGACCCTCAGATCCGCGTTTATATGCCGACATTGAGATTCGGAATTCGATTTTTGCTGTAAATTCTTACTTATCTGGTTAGATAGAGTCCTCCACTAACCGATTGCGGGTACTCAAAACCATTCTCGGGATTAAGATATCTAATAAAGAAATAGTAGTGCCCTACTGGAGCTAATTCGTTCTCGTAATAACCGTCCCATGCAAAGAGCCCGTCCTTACCTTCGTACAACTTTTCACCCCAAACATTGTATACTTCCAAACCAATTATTTCTACATTGCCAGATGCTCTAAATAGATCATTAAGCCCGTCTCCATTTGGGCTAAACGCATCGGGTACAAATATTTGACACGCATAGTCTAAGAACGTTAGATTAACATCATCTGTTGCTGTACCGCATTTATTAGTTACAACCACTGAATAAGAACCTGACTTTGTTATTTTTCTGACCCCACCACCTGCATAACCATCACTCCAAGTATAGGTAGCTTCTGGAGCAGTTACATTAATATTTTTCATTCCATCACCGCAAAGTAGGCTATCACCACCCAATTTTACGACAGGTGCACCAATCATTTGTACCGTGAAACTATCTTTAAACGAGCAAGCTCCTTTGCTGATCTGCGCCCAATAAATCCCGACCTTGTTAATAGACAAGAAGGAATCTGTAGCATTTGTATTCCAAAGAACATTAGCTCCATTAGGAGAGATTCTTTTGGTAAATGATGTACCAGAACAAATAACCGTATCGGCTCCCATCTCAAAAATCGGTATTTCATTCACCACAGTAGTAACCAACGCGGTGTCTCTGCAACCACTTTCATTTACGGCATAACTAATGGTATTTAACCCTAGTTTAGAGGGTGTAAACTTACCGGACATTGAATTTACATCTCCCAGCCACTGGCCTCCCAAAGTCGTGGTGGTTAGATTATACTCCGTTTTACCTTGGCAATAACTAGCGGCAAGCCCGCTAATAACATTTACAGGTTGAGGAATAACTTTTACAGTGTCCGAATAACTTCCAGTACAACCAATGTCATCTGTAATACTAAGTGACATTTTATATTCCCCCACAGATGCATATGAATGTATATTTTTAGCCAAATTACTTGTTCCCCCATCCCCAAAATTCCAGGTATAGTTATACAACGGATTACTTGAATTGTAGTTAAAATCAAAAATATTACCGTCTACACACATTACACTATCGTATTCAAGTAATGAACTATCTAAAGGACTAGGCAGCACAGTCATCACGAGATTAAACGAATCCGAGCAAAACTCAATATTATTTTTTGAGCCAATCGCCACTAATTTAACATTATAAGTACCTGGCGTAGAATAAGAATGACTAGAGTTCCATGAATTATCTGACATCCCATCTCCAAAGCGCCATGAGATAAAAGTGTAATCCCATGTGGCTCCGACTAGAGAACCAAATGAAGATTTATTTTTAAACCAAAATTGATTATTTCGCCCGTCGGGACGAGTGAAACATTGCATCGCTGAGTTATAAAGAGAATCTTGAAATAGCTCAAAACTAACTACGGGCATAGGGGCAACTGTATCTTGTTTAAAATACTCAGCTTTACATCTATAAGAACTCACTTTAAGACCTACATTATAAATTTTATGTGTTGGATAGGAGTAGGTAGGATTAGCTATCGTAGATTTTACGCCATTTCCAAAGTCCCAACTATAGGTTACAGCATTTGAAGCATCTGTTTGGGTAACATTACTGGTAAAGCTAGAGTTATTGCCTCTTTGACATTGGTAAGGATCGTCAATGCTAAAACTGACCGCTAAATTTTTTGTGGTTGTACTGATTTCCGGGTAGGAAGACGTGCGAAAGCTAAATGTACTGCCTCCTCCATTATATTCAAAAACAGCAAAGTAGTAAGTAGTGTTGGTTTCCAGATTGTCTATTACCACTGAAGTGCCGGTGCCATTATAAACTACAAACTCAGTAGCAGAAAATGAATGGCCTACACCAAAACTATCGTTTGCTAAATAATAACTGTTGTTAGAAGGAGTTATCGCAATTGAAGACCCTTTAGACACTACTACTAATCTCCCGTTCCCGTTTCCATTAGTCCAAGACAATGTAGTTTGGGAGCAATACTTAGACACAACCGTTAAATCACTCGCAGCTATAGTGGGAGTTTGGGCTTGTGTAGTTCCTATACTAGCAAGAAATAAAAAAGTAATGATAAGATTTCTCATTTAACGATGCCAAATATAACATCTAGGAATGTTTTGCACCAATACGAAGAGTGATTTTTATTATTATCGGGTACACCGTCCCTATTCTTATGCTGAATAACTTACATTTGTGGTATTATAGGCGGAAACTCGACACAATAACATGTTATTTTATTGAATCAAAATACTTACCAGTTTTTTTTAATTGGTATTTTTAGTAGTTAGTTAGTTTAAATAAGGGGGCCTAAACGTCCCCTTATTTTTTTATATTCTAGCTACAATGCCCAAAGGTAAAATCTGCTTGGTTCTTGAAAGCAAGCATAGCTCTGAGATATCTACTTCTCTATTCGGGAAATAATCTGTCATTAAATTTTGGATAATGTACGGTGATAAACCCAAGGAATAGACATTGAGTACTAAAAAGCCTTTATCATCTAATAATTGAGCTACTTGTTCCAATAGCATACCCAGTTTTTCTTCTAATTTCCACCTTTCTCCTTTGGTACCAATACCATAAGCTGGAGGATCTAAAATTATACCTTGATATTTCTTACCTCTCTTTACTTCCCTGCTTACAAATTTTAACGCGTCTTCAACTACCCATCTGATACCATTTTGCTTGCTGAGCTCTTGATTTTCGTTAGCCCAGTTAACAACTTGTTTTATGGAATCTACATGCACCACATCTACTCCGGCAGCCTTCGCTGCAAGCGAAGCCCCTCCTGTGTAAGCAAATAAGTTCAATACACTTGCTTTGGCCCCTAACGCCTTACTTTGCGTGTATATGTAATCCCAGTTAGCAGCTTGCTCCGGAAAAATGCCGATATGTTTAAACTGGGTAAAGTTAAGTTTAAGCTTAATAGAATCTTGAGCCAATCCATACTTAATAAACCATGGGATACCATTACCTTTTAGTTTCCACTCCCCTTTGTGACTGCCCTGTTGAGCAAAGCTTCCTGTTGCTATTTTATCCCAATTTGCTTGTGACATTCTTGGGCTCCAAATGGCCTGCGGTTCAGGTCTACTGAGCACATGTTGTCCAAACTGTTCTAATTTCATTCCGTTGCCAGAATCAATCAACTCATACTCTTTCCAATGTACCGGGAAAATTGCTTTTATCATACTACACTTATTTCGGTTTTTGCCAAGGCTGGCTCGCTATTCATTCTCAAAAAAATAGATGCCAAGGTAACGACATCTTTTTCACAGTATTTTTTTATTCTTTCTAAATCATTTTGCTGGTAGTATGCATCGTTTATCATACTGCCGTCTAGATCGTCTTTAGGTGTAGGTAGGTCAAATACTGCTGCTAACAAATCTAGTGAAGTGTAGCTTTTAAAATCACCAAATTTCCAAAGTTGCATGGTATCCAGGTGCTGAATATCCCATGGTTTTTTACCTGCTAAATCAAGCACTTCTGGCATTTCTATCGCATTGGCTAAAATACGGCGACACAAATAAGGAAAGTCAAATTCCTTTCCATTGTGCGCACACAAAAAGTGTGTTTTACTAAAGTAATTTTGAGCAAGTAAGTCACAAAAATCCTTTAAAATATCTAGCTCATTATCCCCATAAAAACTCTTTACTCTAAATTGGCGAACATCCGCGGTGTTTACTAAATACCCCACACTAATGCATATTATTTTACCGAATTCTGCATAAATACCTGCTCTGGGATAGAGTTCTTCTGGCGTTTCATCGTTCTTTGCTAAACGACTCGCTTTTTGGTTCCATAATTTTTTCCATCTATCACTTAGCGCACTATAGTCCTTGGCTTGCGGAACCGTTTCTATATCTATAAAGAGTACATTTTCCATTTTTTTTACCAACTACCGCCAGCACCACCACCGCCAAAACTTCCGCCGCCGAAACCGCCTCCAAAACCGCCTCCACCCATACCGCCACTTCCACCTCTGCCGCCACCAAGACTAGCTAGTAAAAGAAAAGGTAATGCGTTGCTACCGAGATTATTATTTTTATTGAACGTTTTACCATTATTACCCCCACGATTGAAGAGCATGTAAACTATGATAAAAATGACAATTATGAGCCAAAAAGGCATTCCTTTTTTGGCACCTTTTGGATTGTCATTTACAAACTCACCATTCATATACTGGATAATGGCATCTGTGCCTTCATTAAAACCTTTACCGTAGTTCTTTTCTCTGAAATTAGGTTTTAGTATATTTTCAATTATTCGTTTAGCATACATATCAGGAAGAGCACCCTCTGCTCCACGACCCACTTGTATAAATATTTTCCGGTCGTTAATGGCAGCAAATATGAGTATTCCGTTATCCTTCCCCGCTTGACCAATTTTCCACTTTTCTACCAAACGATAGCTGTAATCAAATGCATCGTCACCTTCTAATGAACTTTCTGTCACAATAACTATTTCGGTGGATGTAGAATCATAATAGGCTTTGAGTTTTTGTAACAAGAATAGCTCTTGATCAGACTCTAATACGTTCGCAAAATCGTTAACCCAACGTGCATTTGTTGGTGCATTAGGTGGTTCCTTAGCTCCCGCAATTACACAGCTAATGAGTAAAATAAGTAATCCTGTTTTTCTACCCATAGCTTATTTCGTTTGGCAATTCATTTTCATCGTCACTTTGGTAAGGAAAAAATTGTTTGAGCTGTATGCCTACTTCGGCAATTCCCGCTTCAAGACCAGCAACCAATTCTCCCTTAGCAAGATGCAATTTAATTATTTCTTTCGTGCTTTCCCAAAAATCTTCTGGGACCACTCTATCTATTCCTTCATCCCCAACTATAGCAAATTTTTTTTCTTTCACCGCCACATAGATGAGCACACCATTTCGTTCTTTGGTTTTGTCCATGCCCAAGTGAGCAAATAAATTTTTGGCTTTATACAGCGGATCTGTCTTACACCACTTATCCATGTGCAACCTCACCTCACCAGATGTTTCTAACTCGGCATCAGTAATAGCTTGCAGTACTTTTTGCTCTTCGCACGAAGTGAGTGGTTCCCACTTAAATAAACCCATCAAATTCAATTAAAACTCAACTTTAGGTGCATTTTTAGAACCTGCATCTGCTTCAAAATAAGGCTTAGCCTCAAAATTAAATAAACCCGCAATTATATTTGTTGGGAATTTTTTAATGGTGGTATTGTAGTTTTTGGCTTCACTATTAAAGTTGTCACGTGCTACACCTATTCTATTTTCAGTACCCGCAAGTTCAGCTTGCAGCTCCAAGAAATTTTGATTCGCTTTAAGATCTGGATATTTTTCGATGGTTACTAAAAGACGAGAAAGTGCTCCTGACAATTCTCCTTGTGCACCTTGAAAATTCTGTAATTGCGCTGAAGTCATGTTACTAGGATCTATAGTTGTTTGCGTCGCCTTTGCTCTAGCTTCTACTACTTTAGTAAGCGTTTCTTGCTCAAAATCAGCATATCCTTTTACGGTACTAACTAAATTTGGGATAAGGTCAGCTCTACGTTGATATTGGGTTTCTACTTTAGCCCATACGCTATCTATACTTTCTTGAGCTCCAACTAAGCCATTGTATTTAGAGACAAACCACAGTAAGATTAATCCGATTACGACTAATACAATAATTCCTTTTTTCATTTTGATTTGATTTTAAGTTTAAAATATGGTGACAAATGTACCATTACCGCATAAAAAAATAACATGAGATATATGTACAGCATATTATTATAGATTAGATTTGTCGATAGTGAAGGGAAAACAACTTGACTACCTCAACATAGGACTGATGATTGGATCATTTATCCTTGCCGTGAAACTGCCTTTTCACGTGTTTTTGCTATCCTATGCAATACTAGGACCACTGCATTACCTTACCGAAATAGGTTGGTTAGACAATCGAGCCTATTTCGTTACCAACAAGAAAGACACCTGGATTCTGATTTTACTTTGTGCCCTTATGACGTTTGGTTTTGCGTATAAACAATTTGGCCAATATGAAATTACCAAAACATGGAATGACGCAATTCTGAACTCTTGGTTTAAACCCATTTCTGACTTCATGTTACACTATGAGCGAAGTTTTATCTTCTTGGCATTTTACACCGCCGTTATGATGACCTTTGTTAAAAAAACAGGCTACCGATACGGACTAATGGCCATAGGACTTATTGCTGCTTATTTCTTAAATGGTATAAATGCCTATACCATGATAATCGGGATGATGTTGCCCACCGTAATTCATGTCTATGTTTTTACTGGAGCTTTTATTCTATTTGGCGCGCTTAAGTCCCGAAATACTTCAGGGTACGCGTCGCTTTTTGTCTTCTTAGGAATACTTTTTTTAATTGTCTACCAGCGACCTAAACCCAGTCAATACGAGCTTAGCGAATATTGGCTAAACACCATGCTGCAAAGCAAGTTTATCGAGCTGGGCGGACAAATAGCCATTTTCATGGGTTGGGCTAAAAAAACCACCTATCTTATCTCTACCCCTAACGGCAAAATGCTATCCACCATAGCTCTTAAAATGCAGATTTTCATTGCCTTTGCATATACTTATCATTATCTCAATTGGTTTAGTAAAACCAAAATAATCAACTGGCACCAGGTATCCAAAACGCGGCTTACGGTGGCTTTATCCATTTGGGTTGCTTCTATTGCGCTGTATATCTACGATTATAAACTGGGACTCGCCGCATTATTTTTTCTGAGTGTACTTCATGTTTTCCTTGAATTTCCGCTAAATCATCTCACCTTTGTGGGGATTTACAAAGAATTGAAAACTCGAATTACCTCTAAAAGATGAGACCTATTATTTTAATTTTACATTTCGTATTCCTTATATCCTGCTATGGACAATTGACCGAAGATTTTACTGATGGGAATATTATTTCCAACCCTATTTGGAGCGGTGACACGTCTAAATTTACCGTTGCAAACCAGATTTTACAATCAAACTCCAAGGTGGTATCTGATGTATTTTACCTATCGACTCCAAATCAAATTCCCGGAGACGCCCAATGGGATTTTTGGGTAAATCTACAATTCAGCACTTCTTCTGCAAACTACATGGATGTCTTTCTAGCTTCTGATTCCCAGAACTTAACCAAGACCCAAAACGGACTTTTTGTTAGAATTGGCAATACCAAAGACGAGGTTAGCATCTATGAACTTCGCAATGGGATACAAAAACTTTTGCTGGATGGTCAAGACGGCAAAACCAATAATAAGGAGATACGAATTAGGGTAACTTGCGAAGATATTTGGCTGCAACTATGGGTAGATTATGAAGGAGGAACTTTATTCCAAAATGAAGGTTCTACCAATACCTACCGAACAAGCTCTGGATATTTTGGGATACTGGTGAAACAAAGTACAGCAAGTTTTCATCAAAAGCATTTTTTAGATGATATTTATGCTGGGCCATTGATTAAAGATACTCTTGTAGCACAAGTTACGCAGGTAGATTTAAGCGCTGAAGATCAGATACAGCTCACATTTGATGACGTAATAGTGAATACGGAATTGACAAAGTACACACTCTCTAGTGGATACGGATCTCCTGACAATGTAACGTTAGATTTAAACGGTAACGTAGCGCTTCTGTCGTTTAGTGAGCCTATTGCTAATGGGAATTATATGCTCAAAATACAAGAGCTAATAGACATTAAAGGAAATAGCGGCGACACCACTGTGGCTTTCACTGTTTTAAGAGCCATAAAGCCTAAAAGCGGGGATCTTCTCATAACCGAAATTTTTGCAGACCCGATACCTTCTTTTGGATTGCCGGAACAAGAGTATATTGAGCTTTATAATACTACTACCCAAGCCTTGGATTTAGAGAATTGTACATTTAGCGATGGCGGGACTCCTGCTCTTTTGCCTAAAACAGTTTTGATGCCCTATTCCTTTCTAATTCTTACCAAAGCTGGAAATGAAACACTATTTTCGGGTTATGGTCAAACCATCGGTTTAATAGGATTTCCTGCGCTAAACAACACAGGAGATATTTTGGAAATACGCGATGGCCAAGGCGAACTCCTCGATGCAGTTAGCTATACCGAAGCATATTACCATAGTGATACCAAAAAACTAGGAGGTTATTCCTTAGAGCGGATATCGTACTCCACAGCATGTGCTGAAATCGATAATTGGTCGGCCAGTAACCATGCTTTTGGAGGAACTCCTGGTCAACAAAATTCCTTGTTCGGTGCAGACCCCGATCAAGATCCACCTCAAGTACAATCTCATAATTTTTTGAATACGCAAGCGCTTCGTATCACCTTGTCCGAAAATTTAAAGGAAAACCTTGCTAAAGACCTAGCTAACTTTGAACTAGTTGAAACCTCCGAGAATCCTATTACCATTTCACTTAATTCCACAGAAAAAACACTGACATTAACTTTTGCTTCTCCTTTTGAGCTTAATACAATATACCATCTTCTGATTAGGGAGCTTGGAGACTGTAAAGGCAATACGGTGCAAAATGCCTTAGTGACGGTAATTACTACAACAGCTGCGCAAGAAGGAGACATCTTGCTAAATGAACTTCTCTTCAACCCAAAAGATGATGGCGTTGATTTTATAGAACTTTACAACAATAGCGACAAATACTTGCGCTTAAGTGACTTAATACTTGCCCGATACGACAAAGATGAACGAAAGGATGAAAAGCCAATGACCTACCTGGATTACATTATCCATCCACATCATTTTCTGGCATTAACTACTGATACCTCAACGTTAAAATTCCAGTATACTGCGCAAGACATCCTGCAAGTAGCCTCGTTACCACTCATGAATAATGATGCCGGGATCGTGTTACTTTTAGACAAAAACGGGATAATCTTAGATTCTGTTCCTTATACAGAAACACAACATTTTGAGCTACTAAGTGATGTTAATGGGGTGAGTTTGGAGCGCACCCATTATACAGGTAAAAGCTACAACCCTATGAATTGGCACTCTGCAAGTACGAGTTCTGGCTATGCAACACCCGGTTTTCAAAATTCCCAATTTCTAGACCTATCTCAACAAAATAATTCCTACACACTCGTGAGTAAAACCTTTTCTCCTGACGGTGACGGGTATGAAGATATATTGGCATTGAATTATAAAAATGAGAAAAACGGATATACGGCCAATGGTTACGTTTTTGACCTAGCGGGAACGTATATTCATCAACCTGTAAATATGGAAATACTAGGAACTGATGGCCTTTTGTCTTGGAACGGAATACTAAATAACGGCACAAAAATCCCCGTTGGTAATTACGTACTCTTGTTGGAGACCTTTGATCTGAACGGAAAAGTAGATAAAAAGAAACTAGCCTTTAGTGTAGTCGGGGTATTCTAAAAAAATGCCTTTTTACCATTAAAACAAGTGCGCTAGCAATTCGTCATCCACGCTATTTGCAAGCGTTATTTTTAGCTTTTCGTTGCGCTCCATTTCTCTTTTTATAGCAAATTGAGCATTTTCATTTCTCGCCCAACTTCTTCTGGCTATGCCATTATTTACATCATAAAGCAACATGTTTTTGAGACGAACGTCTGCTTCAGGTGAACCGTCTAAAAACAATCCAAAACCACCGTTCATAACTTCTCCCCAACCAACGCCACCGCCGTTGTGTATACTAACCCAAGTTGCACCTCTAAAGCTATCGCCTATCACGTTATGAATGGCCATATCAGCGGTAAACTTACTCCCATCGTAAATATTGCTCGTTTCGCGGTACGGAGAATCTGTGCCACTTACATCGTGGTGGTCACGACCTAAGATTATTCCTTCGGATAGTTCGCCACTAGCGATAGCCGCATTAAATGCTTCGGCAATTTTAATTCTACCTTCACTATCTGCATACAGAATTCTGGCTTTTGACCCAACCACCATTTGGTTTTTTTCAGCTTCTTCTATCCATTTAATATTATCCTCCATTTGCTGCTGAATTTCTTTAGGAGCGGTAGCTTGTATCTCCCGTAACACCCTCGCCGCTATCTGATCTGTCTTCCTTAAATCTTCTGTGCTTCCACTGGCGCAAACCCATCTAAACGGACCAAAACCATAATCAAAACACATGGGTCCAAGTATGTCTTGAACATAGCTTGGGTATTTAAAATCAATCCCGTTCTCGGCCATAATATCGGCACCTGCCCTACTACTTTCTAACAAAAATGCATTTCCGTAATCAAAGAAATAGGTGCCTTTTGCGGTGTGAAGATCTACCGCAGCAGCGTGTCTTCTGAGCGATTTGTACACTTCATCTTTAAACTTTTCTGGCTCATTGGCCATCATTTCATTGCTTTGTTCATAGCTTAATCCTGCTGGGTAATATCCTCCAGCAAAGGGATTATGCAGTGAGGTTTGATCACTACCTAGGTGTATATAAATTCCTTTTTCGGCAAAGGTTTCCCATATATCTATCACATTGCCCACATAGGCTATTGAAACCACTTCTTTAGCCGCTTGCGCTTTTAAAATACGGACCACCAAGTCATCTATAGAACTAATGAGCTCATCCACCCAACCTTGAGCATGTCTTTTGTGTGCGGCGGCAGCGTTTACCTCTGCACATATGGTTATACATCCTGCAATATTTCCTGCTTTAGGTTGAGCGCCACTCATTCCTCCCAGACCTGCAGTAAGGAATATTTTGCCGGCTGGTGTTTCTCCTTCGTTTAGTTTCATGCGGAAAGCATTCATCACTGTAATGGTAGTGCCATGCACGATACCTTGAGGACCGATATACATAAAGCTTCCTGCAGTCATTTGCCCATATTGAGTAACGCCAAGTGCATTATATTTCTCCCAATCATCTGGTTTAGAATAGTTGGGAATCATCATTCCGTTGGTTACCACCACCCTAGGAGCATCTTTGCTACTCGGGAAAAGTCCCATAGGGTGACCGCTATACATGTGTAGTGTTTGTTCTTCCGTCATCTCACTTAAGTACTTCATGGTCAATAGGTATTGTGCCCAATTCTGGAACACAGCACCATTTCCGCCATACGTTATTAATTCAAATGGATGTTGTGCAACCGCAGGATCTAAGTTATTTTGAATCATTAACATAATACCCGCTGCTTGCTTACATTGTGCTGGATACTCATTGATAGAACGAGCATACATTTTATAGGCTGGCTTAAATCTGTACATGTAGATTCTGCCGTATTCGATTAGCTCATTTGCAAACTCTACCGCTAATTCTGCGTGCCATTCTGCCGGGAAGTACCGAAGGGCGTTGCGTATCGCTAACTTCTTTTCTTCTATGCTCAGGATATCCTTGCGCTTAGGAGCGCGATTAGCACTTGCCATTGCTGGGTCATGCGTAAGTTCAGAAAGTTGAGCGGGTATCCCTTGAGAAATTAATTTTTTAAAATCTAATTGCGATTCTGTCATTGTTTGCAAAGGTGCTTAATGGTTTTAGATAAAACAAAAATTGCTTCGTTCTGTTCTTGACATTTCAACCGAAAGACTCTTATCGTTCATCTTTCCTCCAATATCACTATTCCTTTGTCGAGTTAGCCCAATCACAAGACTATTAACCTTATTTTTGCTTGCTCATGGAAATAATTCAAGTTAAGGAAGTATCGAAGTTTTATGCGAACCATACTGCCCTAAATAACGTTTCTTTTGACGTTCCCAAGGGTAAGATTTTTGGTTTACTTGGCCCTAATGGGGCGGGGAAAACATCGCTCATACGTATCATTAATCAAATAACAGCGCCAGACCAAGGTGAAATTTTATTTAACGGTCAGCTATTAACCAAAGAACACATAAAGCAAATAGGCTACTTACCAGAAGAGCGCGGTTTATACAAAAAAATGAGTGTTTATGACCAACTCATGTACTTTGCCAGATTACGTGGAATGAACCGTACCGATGCACACCAGCGCATTAATAATTGGCTAGAAAAATTTGAGGCTACTACTTGGAAAAAGAAAAAAATTGAAGAGTTGAGTAAAGGGATGCAACAGAAAATTCAGTTCATTGTAACGGTCATGCATAATCCTGATTTTATTATTTTAGATGAACCTTTTACAGGATTTGACCCTAAAAACACGCAACTTATCAAAGATGAAATCCTGAATTTAAAAGCCAATGGAGCGAGTATCATGCTTAGCACCCATCGCATGGAAAATGTGGAAGCCATTTGCGATAACGTCGTATTGCTTAATAAGGCTAAAGTGGTAACCCAAGGTAGTGTTATGGATGTACGAAATAGCTTAAAAGACAACACGTTTTCACTCACGTACACCGGCCAGCTTGATCCTACGCAAATTGCACACATTGAGGTGAAAAATCTAGCGCAACGTCAGACTGACGCCACCTTATTGTTCAGTTACACGGGAAAACCAGATATTCAACTTTTTAATGACCCTCGTATTAACATTACCGAATACCGAGAAGTAATTCCGAGCATGCAAGATGTATTTTTAACCTTAACCGATAACAGTAGCGATGAATAATATAGGAATAGTAACTTCTAGAGAGTACCTCACTCGTGTAAAAAAGAAGAGTTTTATACTCATGACGTTACTCACGCCGTTGCTGATAGCGTCATTTTATGGTATTATCATCTGGGTAAACATAGGCCAAAGCGGAAGCGTGGAGCAGCAAAACATCGTCTTAGTAGATCCATCTGGGGTATTTAGTGAACGCATAGTGTCGCCAGACAATATTCGTTTTATACCTCAAAAATCCTACAGTATAGAGGATCTTATATACGCCGATAGCATAGATGCCGTAATTACAGTGGCCCAAAACTACACTATCGATAAGCCCCTTACCTTAAATTATAAAAGTATGGGTAGCCTAAGCGTAAATAGCAATGCCAGCATAAAAGACGCATTTGGCACCGTAATAAGAGACCAAAAACTCAGTACTATGGGCATAGAACAAGGCGCTATAGACAGCCTCAGAAGTTCTGTTGAAATAAGCCAAGTAAAAGTAGATGAAAACGGCGATACCAAAACGAGTAATGCTATGATTAATTCAGGAGTTGGTATGATCCTCAGCATGATGATTTACTTCTTTATTTTTCTGTATGGCGTACAGGTAATGAAAGGTGTGA
>JAFMCI010000012.1 GCA_017857855.1 Bacteroidia bacterium
AAACTGTCTACAACCACTGAACTTGATACGAAGCACAAAGCTTCATTTAACCACTTAACCGCCAATTTATTGTAGGTGCTGTTACCTGCTGGCGTTCTGCCTGTCGTCATTATTCCTTTATGAATTTTTGAGTTTGTTTTATTTGTCCTTGTGTAATTGTTATCATGTAAATACCGTTTGGCAAGTTAGAAATGTCAATGACGTTAAGATTTTGTGTTTTGATTAATACTTGTCCGATTAGGTTACTAACTGAAACTTCGCTTTTGTCAGTTTGTGAAATACTTAAATACAATTCTGTTCTTGCTGGATTTGGATATATTTTAATTGTTGGTCGAATTGTTTGTTCTTCTGCACCAACAGTTATATTGCATAATGTGTGTGCATTAAAAAAGTTCCAAAGTTCTACACTTGCTTGTATGTCTTCATTTGTCTCCCCTGCAACAACTTCATACAAAGGTATTTCAACTCCTGGCCAAGTATGTCCACCACCATTAATTCTGTAGAACTTTACATCTGAATTGCACGAACAATTTGTAAAATTAAATAAGGTTACTGTTGAATTGTCTGTTAGATCTATGTCGGGAAGATTTATTGGTGGATTAGTTTGAATACAGTTGTTATTTATTTTCCAAAAATCAACTAAAGTATCTGCATTAATAATTTGATTTACTAACCCACCAGAACCATTTGCAACGCCACCGTTGAAAGGGACGAATGGGTCAGCTGTTCCAATAACAAACATCATTGGTATTGGTCTTTGAGGATTGCAGGATGAATATAAGCTTGTGTCCATAATACTACCCAAACTAGCCATAGCAGCAAATCGCTGGTTTTGTTCACACGCAAACCTTTGTGTCATATAACCACCATTTGAAAAGCCACAGATGTAAATTTTATTAATGTCAATATTATAATTTGCCAATAATGTGTCAAGAAGCTTGTTTATAAAACCTAAGTCATCTATTCCTGCAATATCTGCTGAAGTTCCCCTGCCGTCTGCCCAAGAATAGCCACCTGATGAGACTATGCCATAACCTTCAGGATAAACTGCTAAAAAGCCATTGGTATTTGATACTGAATTTAGATTTGTAAAGTTTTGAGAATTTTGCATTGTTCCACCATTGCCGTGTAACATAAGAACCGCAGAAACAGGAGTTGTATTTGTAAATCCTGTTGGTGTATGAACAGTAAATTTTCTTTGATAAGTTTGATGAACAATGCTGTCTATAATATTAGCTTGTCCAAAAGACAAATTACATAAAAAAGTAGTAAGTGCTATAAGTATGTATTTTTTCATCATTTCTTTTTAAATTATTAGACGCTCAAAACCGACAAAAGTTTAATAGTTGTATTTTCGTCCAATACGCTTGCAGGTAACGTTAAGTGTATGATTTCGTAAGGGATTGCGAACTTCAAACCTATCAAGTTGCCACCCAAATTTAAAGCGGGTGATACAGCTCGAAAACCTATGGAACCCTTATGAATTATACACATTGTTGGGCATAGTTATTATTTGAGTTCCTCCAAAATCTTGTTTATTTCCATTCCAATTCTGTCAATCTCCGATACATATTTGTCTGTCTCCTCGGATATGGCTTTTACAATAATCTCGTTATGCTGTATTCTTAAATCACAATATTTCAGTAGTTTCTTATTCTGTTCAAGTAACTCTACTGGTAAATTCTCAATCGAGTTTAGTCTATTTACTATTTCCTTATTTTCCTTCCATAAAACAATCCCTTTGCTGAATTCCTTAATCAAGTATTGAGGTTCAGCCATGTTAATCACATTAAATACTGCAAGCGATTGGTTTTCATTTTCAACGAATTTTGCAACCTCAGTATCGTAAGTTGTTGCATCGAAGTCAGGTTTAGATAAATCCCCTGCAATAAAAGCTGTCCCTGCAATCATTGCAAGTAAAATCACCATGAAAATCGCTCCAATTCCAGTCGCTTTCCATCCGCTATAAAATTCACCACCTGATTCTTTATGTTCCTTTAACCATTGACCTTGAATTTTCTCAACTATCAAATAAATTATCCCTGTATAAATTGCAGGTATCACTGCATTGGGAATTTTATCAATTATATGTTCAGGTATCGAAAATATTCCTGCAAATATCAAAAGAGTCGAAATGATTCCAATTATAAAGGCTTTCTTACCTTTCTCAGATTGGTCATGTGATTCATAGTTTTTTTTAACTAAATATCCCGCTGCTGCAGGTCCTCCAAAATAAGTTGCAATCGCAATCGCTCTTTGAGAAAATAGTTTTTTTGTTTCTTCCATCTAATTATCTGTTTATGATTGTAGTATCGTTCGTTCTAATTATGCCCAACATTAGTATATGCGAACTATAAACAACGAGTGTCGCATATTTTCCATATGTACGCCACTAAATATTTTCTCACTTTCGGTAAATATTTGTTGTTTATCCATTCTACATTTACTCATCGTTGTATATACCAAAAATAGTATTTTATAACAAATCCAAAGGACTCATTACGGTTTTATTGTTAATGTTTATCACACGGGTATATATTTCTGTGGTTTTACTACTACTATGGCCTAATGCATTCTGGATCACACGCATACTAACCCCAGATTGCATTAGATGAGTCGCAAACGAATGCCTTAAAGTATGCGGCGTACTCCAAGGGTTAGCGTTTGTGTCTTTTACCGCCTTTCTAAAAATATTTTGAACGCTTTTAGCCGTATATTGTCCTCCGTCCTGTCCTTCGAATAACCAGTATGAGGGCTTATGCAGTCTGTAATACTCTCTTAAAATTCGAAGCAACATCGGACTCAGAACAGTGTGTCTATCTCTTTTCCCCTTAGAGTCCTTTATAAAAATAAATCCTTCGTCGCTGCGTATATCCGTTACCCGCAGCCGAATCAGTTCGCCTAGCCGCAATCCCCCGCTATATATGGTGTACAGTATAGCCTTGTGTTTTATGTTTTGTGGCGAGTTTATAATGGCTTTCACTTCTTCCTTGCTTAGTACGTTAGGCAAGTCTTTACTCTTTTTGGGTCGTGTTATATTATAATATTCTCGCGGCTTGCCTAGTGTATGCTCGTAATAGCTCTTTATGGCATTTATAACACTGTTTTGCTTTTGCTCACTTATTTTATATTTACTTACCAAGGTATACACAAAGCCTTCGATCTGATCTTTGGTAACATTATGCAAATCAGCATTTTCAAAGTAAGAGAAAAACTGCACCAAGTTTCCTTGGTAGGTATTTATAGTATTTGTGCTTAGCCCTTTTAGCACCAGTTTTTGGTGGTTTTTATCTAACTCAACTTGACTCTTTTCTGATAGCAATACCTTGGGTTGGGCGGGCGCGGTATTTGTGTCCTTGACTACCAATTTGCCTATAAAAAGCTTTCTCATCTCTTCCTTATTTTCCTCCGTATTCACAATACTCCATAGCTTTTGAGTGGGGTGGTAAAATGAGGTGTTGAGCTGCTTAAAGGCTTCTCGTTCTAGTTTCATCTGATAAGGTATGTGTATCTTTATTCGCTTGCTTTTGGGCAGTGGTTTGTAGATGGTAATCTTTTGATTTATAGAGGATTGAGATGTTTTAGCTGCTTTCATACCGTAAAAATCGTAGAAAACAGGGATTAAATCAAGAAGAATTATGTTTATATTTATTATTAACCGTTATTAACGGATAAGCTATATTCGTTACTATACATCGGCCTTACCATGATAAAATGTAAAATATGTAAAAATGAAATGAGCGGAAGGTCTGATAAGCTGTTTTGCTCCATAAAGTGCAAAAATTACTACCATATACACTTAAGGCACGCGAGTAAAAAAGCCGCTATACGCATAAACGAGTACCTCAAACGAAACCATGGCATTCTACTAGAGCAGCTAGGTAAGAATAAAACACAAGTGAAAGTTTATCGGAATGTACTGGCGGATAAAAAATTTCGATTCAAATACCACACGCACACTGCGGTGAATAGCAATGGCAAAACATTTCACTACATCTATGACTTGGCTTGGATGGAATTTAGTGATGATGAAATTTTGATTATTAGACAACGATAATCACCTAGTTTCCACTCTCTACAACCCTAAACTAAGCAATTATCATTGTTTTATCTAATTAGCAGAAATCCAGCAGTTGTAAATAGCTATAATGCCAAGTTAGTTTTTAAGTGACGTATAAATAAATTGAGTTTATCGAAGGTTTGTAAAGGCGATAAATCATTGCATAGCCCGAGCTATGGTATTATTTTTTAACGAATAGGAATTGAGTGAAAAACGACTTATATGCAGCAATTGAAAGCTATTTTGGTCTAAACTCATGGCAGCTATGAATCCCGATGAATCAGACTTAACCCCCACTGCCATTAACTTTCATAAAATGGCAGATGAATACAACTGTATCACAGTCACAGATGACTTTGTGATTATAAACCGCTGTGATGGCAAGATGTGTTACTGTGATTGGGTTACGGGCGATGTGTTATTTTTTAAAAAAATGGAACTATAGCGCTACGAATAGCACATAATAGAGTGAAGCCGTATTCTTTTTGAATCCTAACGTATTGAATAAAACAGCAACACCTCCCTCAAAACCCCTTCAACAGCTCCCCAAATTCCCATACATCCATAAATGAATTGTACATAGGAACAGGAGCTAAGCGTATTACATTGGGCTGTCGCCAGTCGGCTATTACATCTCGTTCTGTAAGGTAATCAAAGAGTGCTTTACCGTTCTCATTAGTTAGCATACTCAGTTGGCAACCACGCTCGGCCGGGGTTATTATCTCAAACTCTAGCTTATCATTAGACGCTTGTGCATCCATTACTACGTGTTCTAAAAAGGTATTTAATAATTTGCCTTTGGCTACAAGTGCGTCCATTCCCACTTCATCAAACATATCGAGCGATGCCTTATGTGCTGCCATAGCCAGTACGGGAGCATTGCTTAGCTGCCAGCCTGCTGCTCCGGGCTCAGGTATAAAACCTTTTTTCATTTGAAAACGCTCACTTTCCTTGTGTCCCCACCAACCTGCTAGTCGCGGAGTATCAGGATTATTGCCGTGCTTCTCGTGCACAAAAACACCACTTACACCTCCAGGGCTACTGTTTAAATATTTGTAGGTACACCACGCAGCAAAATCTACATTCCAGTCGTGAAGTGCCATTTTTATATTACCGGCTGCATGTGCACAATCAAATCCTGCATAGGCTCCTACGCTGTGTGCCGCTTCTGTAAGTACTTTTATATCAAATGCTTGACCCGTGTAATACTGCACCCCGCTAAAAAACACCAATGCACACTCCTCTCCTACTTCTTTTATTTTGGCTACTATATCTTCTGTACGTAGCGCATACTCACCCGCTCTTGGGTTTATCTCTACCACAGCATCTTCGTACGCAAAACCGTGCTGTTTTACTTGGCTCTCTATAACGTACATATCGCTTGGGAAAGCACCACCTTCCATGATGATTTTATAGCGCGATTGTGTAGGTCGGTAAAAACTAGCAAGTAGCAAGTGGAGATTTACCGTAAGGTTATTCATCACCACTACTTCTTCTGGTTTTGCCCCTACGAGTTTTGCTTCTTTATCAAAAAAATGATGGTAACTAAACCAAGGGTTTTTACCGTGAAAATGACCTTCAACACCCAGTTTTTGCCAATCGTTAAGCTCTTGTTGTATATAATCTACAACAGACTTAGGCTGCAATCCTAATGAGTTTCCTGTAAAGTAGAGCTGCTCTGCCCTAGTTTTTCCCGGAGGTATAAAAAACTGGCCGCGGTATTTGGCAAGTGTGTCTTCACTATCTAATTTCTGAGCGAACTCTTTACTCGTGGTCATTTGCATAGTGCAAATAAAGCGAGAAATAGAAAAGGGTAAACAAATACTCCGGTTTTAGAAAAAGATTAATAACATTACTAGTCCAATGAGTAATAGTAAGAGTACTATCGAAATAATGAGAACCGCAAGGGCTAATCCGTACCGTTCAGTTACTCCCGGATTTTTATATCTAAAGTAAATATGTACGGCCATGGCAGAGAGTATAATAGCGCCAATTAATCCGAAAACTGACGTTAAAAAAGTACTTAATAAGGAACCCAACGCCCACAACGCGTACTTATTAGCTTGGCGATATTTCCATTTTCGGTAGTCTATATCTTCTTTTTCTGCTGTGGACAACACAGAATCTCTGGGCGCTAGTCGCTTTTGGGAAGTGCGCAATGGAATAGTATAAAACGGAGAAGCATGCTTGCTTTCTGGCACTGTGTCATAATCCGTATTCAGACCTATTACCTCTTCTGTTTCAAGGTTAGCGGTAACCTCTATTACGGCTTGGTTATTTTCACGTATCCCCGGATTTTCGTGTTGTGTTTTAACCTTTGCTTGACGCTCAACTTGAGTAGTTATAGGTGTTTTTACACGCACCATTCTTCCTCTATACTGGCTTGTACATGCGCTTATACAGCTCAAAAGTAAAAGTACAAATAGAGGTTGATGTTTACTTCTCATAGCTCAAAATAGGCGCACATATTTTCCACGTTTATATCCAAATCCGTCTGGGGTAATGTATTGATACGCACATGAAAAACGATACTCATGACAATCATTTACTACGCCATACAACTCGTTTTGACGGACCACAATAATATCCTTACTTATAATTCGGGGAGGTAAGTCAAAAATACAGGGCAAGCGAAGGTTTCCGTACACATCATAAACTCCCCAATATCCCTCTGCAGATTGCACCGCAATAAGATCACTTGAAGGTAACTTAACCCGAGGATACTGTAAAGGAATAACTAGCCTCATACTATCGTTGAGCACGCTCATGGAAAAACTATCGCCAACCAGGGCATAGCCATGTTTAAAATTACTCGCAACCGTAAATTGATAGGGAGTTAATGCGTTGCCTTGCGCATCTATATAAGCATACAAGGAACCTTGAGATACAAAGGCCTTGCCTTCTGACAATTCGCTTACTTCGGTATACACATAATCTGAGATTACCTTATCCTGAGCTACTATGGCTTTTTTTGAATGGTCGGGATGTTGGACCACACGCCACGTCTGCGCCCACGAGGGAAAAACTCCCCAAATTGCTATAATGATAATGCCTCTCATTCTATTCGTTCTAAGAGCAACTCGTCACCTACAAACCATTTACCGTTGAGCATAATGGCCAAATACTTGAGTTCGAACACCTTCTTACGATAGGTGCAGGTTACGGTGATATAACTATACTCATTGCCCTTTGCATCTTCGCCATAATTATATTTTGTAAGCCCTTTTTGGAGTTTATCGAGTTTTATCTTTTCGCTTTTGGCTAGTTTTAAAATGCGTTTATAGTCTTTTTGAAGTTGCCTTAGCAATACTTGCTGCCGGTAGACTACTTGCTCTTCTCTGTACACTATGGCCAAGGTATCAAAGGTAGCTTTGAGGTATTTTACATCGGGCACAAATTTCTTGAGATCTGCCGATTTTTCACGACTAAAGGTAAGGTAAAAAGAATCACACATGAGGGGTAAGGAGTCATACAAGAGCTGAATACCCAGACTATCCTTAGCAGGATCTTTGAGCGTATACAGTTGTGCGTGCCCTATACACCAACTCCCAAACAGTAAAAAAGATAAAAGAAACCTCATTTATATTTCGAAACAAATCTAAATACAAAGTGCTATTACACGGCAATTCTTGTATAAAAACTCACAGATACCACCACCCCTTGCTAAAATACCATTGCTCAATTCATAGCCTACAATTACAACAGACGATATACTAAAAGCGCACAAAGCCCCTATCTTTGCTGAATGTATAAATTGGCCATATACGCTGGGCTGCTCTTTGTCCTTATACTATCTGGGTGCGCCGAGTCCAAAAAAAGTGACAGGATTACGATAGTGACTACCACCGGAATACTAGCAGACTGCGTGCAAAACATAGTCGGCGATCAAGCTGAAGTAATTTCACTCATGGGTGCGGGTGTAGATCCTCACTTGTATAAGGCCTCGCAAGGTGACATTTCAAAACTAGCTAATGCAGATATTGTCATTTACAATGGGCTACATTTAGAGGGTAAAATGGCAAAAATGCTCGAAAACTATAACCAGCAAAAACCTACTTACGCCATTGGTTCATATATGGACCCTGCAAAGCTCAAGCGCGTAGACGGTTCTTCAGACCTTGTAGATCCACATGTTTGGTTTAACCCTACGCTTTGGATGCAAGGTTTAAAAGGAATTGCAAACGAGCTGTCTAAGGTTAAAGGATTAGAAAAAACGAACGCCAATTATGACGTATATGCCCAGCAAGTAAACGCATCTCAAGCAAAGCTAATTGCTGCATTGGATAGCAATCTGGTGCAAGAAAAAAGAATTTTAATTACCAGTCACGATGCCTTTTCTTACTTTGGAGATGCTTTTGGTTTTGCGGTTCGAGGGTTACAAGGTATATCTACCGCGGCGGAGTATGGCGCTAGAGACGTCAAAGATTTGACTGATTACATTATTACGCATAACATAAAATCAGTTTTTGTGGAAACCAGCGTTTCCGATAAAAACCTGCAAGCCGTTCTTGACGGAGCTAATGCACGAAACTACCAATTAACTATCGGAGGAACCTTGTATAGTGACGCTTTAGGTGCTGATGGTACCTTTGAAGGAACCTACATCGGCATGATTGAAACCAATGTAAACACCATAATAAACGGGCTAAAATGAAGCAACCACCTATTATAGAAGTACATAATCTTACGGTGTTGTATGGCCGTAAGCCAGCTCTTTGGAACATAGACTTTGACCTACCCGAAAAACAAGTAATAGGCATAATGGGTCCCAATGGAAGCGGTAAAAGCACCTTGCTAAAAAGCATTATGGGCGTTGTTACACCTACTAGCGGATTTACCAAGGTGTACGACCAAAGTCTGAATAACGTAAGAGATCGAGTGAGCTATGTGCCACAGCGACAGGACATAGACTGGGATTTTCCTGCAAGTGTTTGGGAAATCGTAGCGATGGGCCGATACCAAAAACGTGGATTGTTCAAAAAACTAACCACAGAAGACCAAGATATAATTACCGACAGTCTAGAAAAAGTAAACATGCTAGGCTACGCCAAACGACAAATAAGCCAACTCTCTGGCGGGCAGCAGCAGCGCGTATTTTTAGCCAGAGCTATCGCTCAGCAAGGTGATCTATTCCTAATGGACGAACCCTTTGCAGGGGTAGATATTGCTACCGAAGAGATGATTATTTCCCTGCTAAAAGACATGAAAGAGGCAGGCAAAACCCTTGTTATTGTACACCACGATTTGCACACTGCACAATCTTACTTTGACCACCTGGTTCTGCTCAATACAAGACTTATAGCAAGTGGACCAACGGAAGAAGTTTTTACCGACCAAATACTCACGGACACCTATGGCGGAAAGCTTACCACCATATCTAAAATAAGTCAAGAACTCGAAAATAAAGAATTTCCGATTCGCCATAAATGATGGAATTTTGGGGACATATCACCACTTTTTTCTCAGCCGAAAACTACACGCTTTTTGTCGTTGGAATAGGTTCTGGTATACTCTGTTTTGCCTCGGGCGTTGTGGGTACCTTTACCTATTTGCGAAAACGCGCTTTGATAGGTGACGTTATATCCCACTCTGTATTGCCTGGGGTTGCAATTGCTTTTATGTTAACTGGAGTTAAAAATCCTGTTTACTTCTTAATCGGCGCTGTTATTTCTGGCTTGTTGGCCATTTGGATTGTGGATTACGTACAAGCCAAATCTAAGTTAAAACCAGATGCAATATTGGCACTTACCTTGAGTGTTTTCTTTGGTTTAGGAATAGTTTTACTCACTAAAATACAGCATAGCGGCAACGATGCGCAGAGCGGCTTAGACAGTTTTTTATTTGGGAAAGCAGCATCCATGAGCATAGCCGACGTAAAGCTTTTTTCAATTATTGCCATTATAAATATTGCCTGTATTCTTATCTTCTTACGCGGTTTTAGCTTGGTGAGTTTTGATGAGAACTATGCCCGTGGTATTGGTTTTAACATTAAATTTCTTAAATCATTTTTAGCACTTCTCACTGTACTTACGGTGGCTATTGGCGTACAAGCCGTGGGCGTAGTGCTTATGGCTGCATTACTTATTACTCCTGCCGCTGGGGCTCGATTTTTAACCAATTCTATCAGACGAATGCTGATGTATGCCGGTTTGTTTGGATTCCTGAGTGGGGTAATTGGTGTTTTCATTAGCTATAGTGGGACTGGGATGCCCACAGGACCTTGGATTGTAGTGGTGTTATCCTTATTTACCATCACAGCAATTATGCTTGGAAAACAACGCGGCGTAATTGCCAGACTGAAATTAAGAAAAGGAAATCACATCAAAATCAATAACGAGAACGTACTAAAAGACATTTACAAACTAGCAGATGATGGCCAAAAAACCATTGAAACCTCCATTCTTTTACAACAAGAAAAATACGCTACATCTGAACTAAAAGCTATTTTAAATCGCTTGGAAAGACAAGACTATTTAGATCAAGTTCGTGGCTTTATTATACTAAGCGACCGAGGTAGAATAGCCGCAAGAGAAGTTATCCGTAAGCATAGATTATGGGAGATTTACTTGTCCAAGTATTTTCAAATGCAAGAGGACCACGTGCATGATGATGCCGAAGGTATAGAACACGTTATAACCCCAGAAATAGAAAAGCATTTAATCAAACTCTTAGAACGACCTGAAATAGACCCGCACCAAAGTGAAATCCCATACTAATGAATGATTTTTATACGATACTAACCGCTAGCCTTGTTGCTATAAACTGCGCTTTAATGGGCGGTTTTTTAATGATGCGTAAAATGGTCATGATAGGGGATGCTATATCGCACGCTGTATTACCGGGCATTTTTATGGCATATTACATCTCGGGTTCCACCGCAAGTTTACCCATACTAGCGGGGGCTGCGTTCAGTGGCATTCTTGCTACCTTAATGATAGAATGGTTTACTAAAAAAGCACGACTACAGAGCGATGCTGCCATTGGAGTTTCTTATACGTTGCTCTTTGCAATTGGCATTATACTCATCTCTAAATGGGGACAGAATGCAGACTTAGATCAACAATGTGTGTTGTATGGCGAGATTGAACAAATATCATTTTGGCTACAACCCATAGCTTTTGGCATAGTGTTACCCAAGCAAACTGTTATTCTATTGGCCGTTGCTGTACTCCTAATTGGAGCAGTTATTTGGGGTTACAAAGGCTTGTTTATTACCACTTTTGATCCCGATTTTGCCCTTTCAACCGGCGTAGCAGTAACCTTTTGGCATTACTTTTTAATGAGCGGCGTGTCTCTTACTACCGTAGTGAGTTTTGAATCTGTAGGCGCAATTTTAGTTATTGCCTTTTTATCTGGACCGCCAGCCATTGCTTATCTGCTTACAGAAGACTTTAAAAAGATGCTCATATTGGCTTGCCTGGTTGGTATTTTATGTTCCATTGGAGGTTATTATGCCGCTAAATGGCTGGATGTATCCGTAGCAGGAGCTATTTCTACCTTTATTGGATTGGTGTTTATGGTAGTATTTATCGGCACTTCTTTAGTAAAACGTAAGGTAGATGTAATATCTACCTAAAATATTATGCATCTCCGTAGGATTTAGATATCTAACTTATTTAGTGCTTATCATTGTAGCTGTAAAGGCTTTTATAGGTTTTGACCGCAAAGAAGTACATAATGACATTCATTTTGGGTGTTTTTGTCTCTGTGTCTTGTGCACAGGATAGTACTGCTTTTTTTACGTTTACTGCACAAGATATAGCGGCCAACAACATTACAAACTTAGAAGAGGCGCTGCAACTCACCCCATTTTTCTATCAATTAACAAGTAGTGATAATACTATAAATACAGTCGGTAATTTACCTGCTAATTCCATCATCGTTTACAAAGACAATTTCCCACTCATGATGGATCAGAACATAGGATACGATCTAAAAGCAATACCCATGTGGGATATCGAGCGAATGGAACTGTATACTAGTAATATTTCTGTAGGTATAAAAAACAGTGGTTACCTCATCATTCACTTGCGCACCTTTAAAGGTCCCAATTCACCAATAAGAGCCTCTGCGCAGGTTGTAAATAACTCCGCAAGTGATGTTCATACTTCATTTTCGTTGGGACTTACCAATAGGGTTCACACAGGACAAATTGCCTTAAATAGAAGTTTTACCTCAGCTCTTTTTGCACTTGAAAACGAGCGTTCAACGCTCATTCACCCTGCCGAGCGCTATGACCTAAACCTCAAATACAGTTATAAAATATTACGTAGTTTAACCTTAGATGTTGCCAGTAACCACAGCATGTTAACCCTCAAAAAGAAAGGCAGTATATTGGAAGGTACCTCCAGAGTTAGAGACCAAACCACCCAATTTAGCAGTCATAATATAAATGGCCGCTTGAGTACTGCACTCTCCCGATACCATACCCTTAGCCTTAGTGGACTAATTAGCAGGATGAGCAATGATATCACTATTTGGGACAAAGACTTAAGCACTGGAAAGCAGAATAAATACAATGATGCAGCTGGTATTTACAGTTCAGGATTTGACTACGGCTATATGCAACTGCTACTAAAATCAGCCGGAAAGAAATTAAATTACAACTTAGGAATAGAGCTGAGCAATACCATTGACAACCACTTTTCTAATATAAACGCCATTGCAACCCAATATGCCGATTATTCCTTATTTGGCCTATTTGAATATCAATTTAGGAATACATTCAAACTAGAAGGGGGAGTTAAAACCTTAAATAACAATCTCACTAAACCAAAGGCGATGCCGATGGCTAAGCTAACCTTAGCACCTACAAATGACGTGCAGTTATCTGCTTGTTTTCAGAGAAGTACGTCCTATCCACAATTTAGCCAATGGTTTTATCCTAGCAACTTAACCAATACCTACCAAAACAACATATTACTAGAACCCACAGACTTGAGCACGCTGCATCTTAATTTATTGATTAAAAAGGACGTGATTACCATTAACAGTGGCCTATTGTACAATAGAAATAATAAGTTGCCTCGTAACGAATTCAGCACCAAATGGCAAAATGAAAGCGAAACCTCAGGATCTGCAACGTATATCAGCATGAAGTATAAAGGTGATTTTTGGATGCTCCAACCTACTGCGGTAATACACGGCACCAATGAAGTAAAAGACACTACCGGATTAAACTTTTTTCAGCCTGAACTAACCATACTAGGTAATTTAACCGTTCCCAAAACAGGACTAACTTGTTACACCGTCGTAAGATTAATAGGTCGTAAAACCTCTTCTGAATTAAAAAACGGCACCATCCTATTGAAGGAATATGACGCCATGAACAACGTAAACGCAGGCCTAAATTACGCATTTGCGAGTAACGTGCTCCAACTGGGTTTTGGGGTAATCAATACGCTAAATAGCACACTAATTAATAGAACAACCTTCACCTTAACCGAAACAGCGATAACCGAAGGCGGCTCTTTTGATTTAATTAATTCTAGACCCCGATCTTTTTACTTTAAACTAAAGTATACACTCAAGTGAGAAACCTGTTTTATATAGCTTTTGCGGTGCTATTAACTTCGTGTTTTGAACCCGATGAAGTATTGCCAAAGCAAAAAGTAAATGAAATTATAATTAGACTTAATACCTCTACAAACCAAGCCACGTATGTAAACCTAAGCAATCTTTTAAACAACAACATTGGGGTACAAACCCAATGGCAACTCAAGTTTCAGCATGCGGAAAATGCCTGGGCTATATACATCAATCCACTCGCCAAAGCAGGAATACATAATACCACCAATACCGATTTTAAAGCTATAAATTCTAGCTATGAGACCAGTAAAATTACATGGCAAGTAGATATTCCAACGGCATCTGGCACCTATCCAGCCATTGGTGCGTGGGGTGATTATTCGTTTAGCAATCCGGAATCCTATAAAGACGTTTTTATCATGACTTGGGAAGAAACCGGTACCTATTATTTTTATAAATTTCAACTCCTGGACGCGACAGACTCTGCCTATCATATTCGGTATGGTGCGCTTAATGATTCAGTAGGACAAACCAAATGGATTGTAAAAAATCAAAATTACGCCCACTCTTACTTTAGCCTAAAAGACGATGCTCTTTTTACCCGCTTAGAGCCCAATAAAGAAGATTGGAACATCTGTTTTACCTATATTTCGGACTCGACCAAACTACATCCTAATTTACCCCACATCCCCACTGCTAATGCTTTCTTTGGACTTTTTCAAACCCTCAATATAAACCAAGATCTAAACAAGATATATCTTGATACATCTACCCGCTTTAATGAAATCGATTACTTTTATGCGCGTGATTTACCCTATACTCGGACAGACCAATTACTCAGTCCATTTTTTAGGTGGGATTTTGTAGCTCAGCAAGCATTTACTGAAAATGAGATTGTTTTAATCGTAAAAAACAAAGAAAAGTATTTCGCTTTGCAACCTACCTCTGTTACCAGTCAAGGACTCGAATCCTTAGAATTTAAACTCCGTGTAAAGCAGTTATAAGGCTTAGTTAAACTCAAACTTTGCTTCTTCAAATTTTCCGGAACTCATGAGTAAAATGTTATCCCCTTTTTGATACGCCGCATTTACTAATGCTGCTAAAATTTCTGGAGAATGCACTATTTCAACATTTTCAAAGCATTCTGCTACGTAATTGGGCTCCACAAATTGCATTTTTTTATGCTCAAAAACGGCATCGTTATAAAACACAATTGCTTTATCTGCAGCGGCCATTCCGCCTTTGTAAAGGGGTAAAAAATCGCGATTTAGGCTGCTAAATGTGTGCAACTCAAATACCGCTAGTAGCGGACCATTGTACGTTTCCTTTATAGCTTCTGTAGTTGCCTTTAGCTTGCTAGGCGAATGCGCAAAATCCCTATATACCACCTGATTTTCTGTCTCCTTTATTTTTTCCATTCTACGACCAGCTCCTGTAAAACTTCCAGCAGCTTTATAAAAAGAGTCGGCATTTATCCCTATCTGCTCGCAAACCAATTGGGCAGCATGCAGATTTTCTAAATTGTGCTTACCTACTACGTTTAGCTTATATTCTTTACCTTCATGTTTAAGCACACTTCCATATTTATCAGAGATAAAGTTTGGCGTATTGTACGGTTTGTTTTTGACTGTAGTTTCTGCAGCAAGCTGAGCTAAATATTCATCCTTCTCAAACCAAAAATAAACAGCATCATCACCATGCGTAGCTATATATTTTCTAAATGTATCCACGTATAACTCAAACGTAGGGAATACGTTAATGTGATCATACGCAATACCTGTAATAATAGATACATGTGGATTGTACCATAAGAATTTAGATCGTAAATCTAACGGCGAAGAAAGGTACTCATCCCCTTCAATAATAACCAAAGGAGCCTCGCTTAGTCTTACTGATAAATCAAATCCGTCGATAGAACTACCGACCAAATAATCAAAATCTAAACGTAGTTCAGAAAGCACATGCATAATCATGGCAGTAGTCGTAGTTTTTCCGTGACTTCCCGCTACCACAATGCGTTTTTTATCTTGGCAATGACGAGCAACGAACTCCGGAAATGACATAATACTCAATCCAAGTTCTCTAGCTCTAGCTAACTCAGGGTTATCAGCACGCGCATGCATACCTACTATTACCACATCCAAATCTTGCGATATTACCGTAGCATCCCAGCCCATCGATGTAGGCAGGAGTCCTTCTTTTTCTAAGTTTTCCTTGGCGGGATTATAAATAGCATCATCACTACCGGTAACCTTGTATCCTGCTCTATGCAATGCGATGGCCAAGTTGTGCATAATCGCACCACCTATGGCAATTAAATGTACTCGTTTCAATACTATGATTTCTTAATTCTTCGTTGTACGAAAATAATTGAACTTGATATGAAAAAAATCGTCTTCGTTAGTCTCTTGTTGGTTTCTGGCTTATTTAGTTTACAGTACACGCTAATTAAGTCGTCTAGTTGGGGGCAAGTTCGTAACTTTACCACACAAAAAGCCCCTGTTATAAGTCATTACGAAGTGATTTATGTGTATCCATCAGACAGTACACATCAAGCCAATCAAGATCACTATCAACGCAGCGCTATATAATTGAAGTTTTTTAAATTATTTTCCTAAAAATGAAAATAATTATCCCTGGTAAAGTTGCATACTAAAAAAAGTTGGCTTATTATGTAGTCAACGATTTGGATAATAATATTGTCATACCGAAAAATGTAAAAGGCCGTGGAGCCTTACTCAACACCCCCAATCAGTTTAGCCAACACGTAGTTGAAGATTTTTGGGATGGGTCTTATTACGACGAAGAGTTTTTACTAAATAATAACGAAACATCGTATACCGACATTTTTCCAAAAACCATAATCAATAAAGTAGACAGTCCTGATGTACCCGCCAACTGGAGCATGAATCCATACCAAGGATGTGAGCACGGATGTATTTATTGCTACGCACGAATTACCCACGAATACTGGGGATACAGTGCAGGAACCGAGTTCGAAAAAAATATATTAGTTAAAAAAGATGCTGCGGCGCTTCTAACTAAAAAACTAAAAAGCAGAACTTGGACCGGCGAAACCATAATGCTTAGCGGGAATACAGATTGCTACCAACCTGCAGAGAAAAAATATGGCATCACCCGGCAACTCTTGGAAGTGTGCCTAAAGTACAATCAACCCGTAGGAATTATCACCAAAAATGCCCTTATCTGTCGCGATATAGATATATTGAAACAACTAGCAGAGAAGAACTTGGTGCAAGTGCACCTAAGTATTACTACGCTCGACGAGTCACTGCGAAGAGTTATGGAACCACGAACATCAACATCTGCCAATAAACTAAAAACCATAGCACTTTTAAGTGAAGCAAATATCCCCGTACATGTTATGCTTGCGCCTATCATACCCGGATTAAATAGTGATGAAGTATTTTCTATATGCGAAGCGGTAAGTAAAGCGGGAGCAACAAGCCTTAATCACACCATGGTCAGACTAAACGGCGCTATTGCCCTCCTTTTTGAAGATTGGATACTGAAAACATTCCCCCTAAAGGCTACCCGGGTGCTTAATCTCATCGCCCAATCCCAAGGGGGTAAACTGGGCAATACCACGCCAGGCGAGCGTATGCGGGGCAGCGGAGTACTGGCAGAGTCCATTCACCAGCAAGTGCGACTCGCCAAAAAGAAATTTAACCTACACTACAAACCTAAACCACTCGCTACTAGTGTACACCCTTTTGTGAGCAGTGCTCAGCTTAACTTGTTTTAAAACTAAAGTTTGTAAGAAAATAACACACGTTTTAATCACAATTAATTTTTGTCTAGAATGATATATTGAGCGTGTTTGACTATATTCGTAATATTGCCTTATAAAAAATAGCATGAAAACAACAAACAACAAACAACAAACAACAAACAACAATCAACAATCAACAGCTTAGGCTCTAACCATTTAGGATTCAGAAAAGTTGTTAAATCTCTAACTTTCTTGTTTATAACATTTAGTGTTTTATCATTTAGTATCCCTTACAACAAGGACATAATCCCAGACAAATCATCTACTAATGAAGTGCAATCTAAAAACACAATCCCCGCAAGTTTTAATTTTACAACAATGATAGATTGCCACACCTATGTAGAATTCAGAGCCATTAACACAATTACGGGTGCCATAGGATCACTAGTACCCGTAACCTTTATTCATAGCATATCACCTTGGCCTTGTTCTTCCGCTTGCCCTTCTGGATCTGGCTCTATAATAAACATTGGTATGGGTAATAACACTGCTCCAATGACATTTACCGTCGATGTGACAATTCCTCTTGGACATTCTGGTCCTGACTGGGAAGTGGGCATGAGAATTGTAAGCACCAATGGTTATCTTCACCCAGTGCAGTGGGTTTCTTCTATAAATAGTTTTTCATCTTACGCCGGGGATACACGGTGTTGTGAGTTGGGATACGAGGCTAGTAAAAGCGGCAATGATTTCACAGTAGATGCAATATGTCCGTAGCAAGAAACATCCTATTTTTATTTTTAATATTGTCAAGCTGGGAGGCATACTCCCAGTTTTTACAAAAAAATATTTACATCAACTATAAGTCTACTCGTTTCTACAACGCCGATGACATACCCACTTATACCTCCAGTCAAAGCTATTCGACAAGACAAACCTACGTTACTAAGGGAAACGACCTGCTATATATTAATTCATTTGCAAAACAAGCTGCTTTCCGATATTCCGCCACAGAAGAAGACATTGTTACAATTGGCTATGTGAAAGCCGATACCGTTAGAAAAGGAATAGTACTTGCCAAATGGAACGAAGATTTCTCGTCACGATTTTATGGTTTAATTACCTCTAGTCTGGAGGTAAACATTACCGAAATGACTATTTTAGAGGAAGACTCCACCCTACTGCTCACCGTATATCACACCGGTGATACTTTATATTATAACCCACACAATCCCAACGATTACCTATTTACGCCTTGGAACACGAATACCAAACAAAGAAACTATACTGGCATCTTTCTAGACTTAGATTTTAATGTTACTAACGTGATTCCTTTTACAAAAGAATTAAATACAGTAGATCAACTTGAGATATGTGAAGCACAAGATGGTTTTATACTTAAAGGTACATCATTCTCAGTTGATACAACAAAAGTATACCTTAACGACACAGCATTAGCAATAGCTAGTGGCAGTACCTTATTGGCAAAGTTCTCATCAACTGGCAACTATTTGTGGCACTACCATATAACATCAGGCCCTGAAGTAAATGTACTTGGAATAAAACAACCCCTAGAAAGTCCAATTTTACTTGACATCGTTGTTAATAGTTCTATTGACACACCCATTATTCTTAACAAAAATGAAATAGTAGTTTTTAAACCAAAATCACTTCAAAATATAAGCATTAACCGTGCTAAGCACTATTTCTTCAAAATCGAATCCGATGGTTCATTCATAGAACTAGACACCCTTTCTGCGTTTCGTAAATTTCAAAAAGGACCGTATTTCGCCTTTGACGACCCGCGGCACATTGACCCTAGAAATATTCAAGTAATTGATGGTGGGTATGACTCCATAGCAATCTATAAAGGTGTGCGATATAAAAATTCTGATAACACCAACCTATTTGTTAGAACTGCGGACCAATCAATCGTAGATAACAGACCATTACTGAACAAAAGCGGTAGCGAATATTTTTCCATTTCGCGGCTTACATTGACGGAAAACGATACAAAAAACTATGCCTACCATGCTGATAGTTCATTAGGAGCTATTTTCAAACCCACAGAACAAGGGTACCAAACTACCGTTCTCGCTCGCTACGACAGTGGATATGATATATTATGGGCTAGAGCGTTTCACTACACCAACGCTTTCGTTTCTTTCAATAAGTATAAAACTGTAATCAGCGGTCGATCCTATGGTCAGTCGCAGGACTTACATCCAGACATAACAGGTAACTCCCTAGATGAAACAAGGGAAGCAGGTATTACTGTTTACGATTGTGTCCCTATTGCCTATTTTAGGGCATCAGAGAATAAAGAATATAGTGTTCAGTTTGAAAATTTAAGTCACATGAAAGTGAACTATTACTGGGATTTTGGAGATGGGAATTCCTCCACAGAAATAAACCCACTACATAAATTCCCCAGAGTGTCCAATGTTTGGTATGTAGTGCGACTTATCACAGAAAACCAATGTGGCAAAGACACTATAGAAATTCCTGTTTATATGGATCCTAACAACGTGGATGTGCCGAAACTAAGCTTCAACGCATATCTTAATGTTTATCCAAATCCAGTATTTTCAGAATCCCAACTAACTCTTTTAGTTGCTCATTTCAGCGAGGCATGTAGTACAAAGTTAAGTTCAATGAAAGGAGTAACGGTCTGGGAGCAACAATCTATATCTACATCATCAGGACAAGTTACGTTTGATGTACCACATTTATCGCCTGGAGCTTATATAATGCATACAACCATAGGCACTGAGATTTACTCCAAAAAAATTGTAGTCAAGTAAGTTAAATTCACGCTTTAGATGCTTTCAAATTTTATTCAGACAATATGTTTTAAAACCACTTAATAAAATAAATATCTTTGTACGATGGAGCAAAAGTTATGCTTGCATTGTGACAAAGGAATTATAGGTAGAGCAGATAAAAAATTCTGTGATAATCAATGCCGCAATGAATACAATAATACTCAGAATAGTATTTCTAATAATTATATAAGGAAGGTAAACCGTATTATTAAAAAAAACAGAAACATACTAGAAGAGCTTACTCCAAAAGACAAGTCGATAAAGGTAGCTCACAAAGAACTCGCTAAATTAGGATTTAGCTTCGAATATTTTACCAATATCTATACGACCAAAGCTGACAAGACCTATTACTTTTGCTACGAATATGGCTACCTAGATTTAGGCAGCAATTACTACGCTTTGGTATATAATAAATCCTACTTAAACGAAGAATGAAAGAACTTATAGGAATCGAGATAATTAGTATGGGAGATAATGCTTCCATCACCATAAGCAGTGTTCTGTATATGACTCTTGCCGGTGTGATCATCTGGTTTTCTTATAGATGGATAAAGAAGTTTACGAGATCTGCCGTTAAATCAGGTAAACTCGATACCGGAAGAGAATTTGCCATCACCAAAATAACCAAGTACATCTTTATACTTATTTATCTGGTTATTGTACTTGCGTCTATGCACGTCGATTGGAAAGTTTTTGCATTCTTGGCTCCTTTACTTATTGGCGTGGGTCTTGGATTACAGCAAGTTGCTAACGATCTTGTTTCGGGTATAATCTTACTTGTAGAACCCTCAATACGTGTGAATGATGTCGTAGAAGTGGACGGTACCGTTGCCAAAGTAAAAGAAATTGGCCTGCGAACTTCCATGGTAGAAAGTAGAGATGGCGTAGCTATGATTATCCCAAATCACATCTTAGTAAGTGAAAAACTAACCAACTGGAGTGCTAGTGACGCCGTAAATAGATTTAGCATACAAATAGGAGTTGCATACGGTAGCGATGTGGAATTAGTTAAGAAGATACTTACTGAATGCGCTTGGCGACATAGTAAGGTAATTACAAACCCTGCTCCCATTGTACTCTTCAGAGATTTTGGAGACTCCAGTTTAGACTTTGAATTGGTGTTTTGGAGTAACTTCCCGTTTGTAATAGAGATTATAAAAAGTGACTTACGATTTTCGATAGAAGCTGATTTTAGAAAAAATAAAGTAGTAATTCCTTTCCCTCAAAGAGATTTACATATTATGGATCCCGCCCAAAAATCCTTAATCCAACAAAAATTAACGGAATAATTTATAGCATCAATTCAGCAATGAAACATTTACACTTATATGTTTTTGCCCTGCTTATCCTTATTTCATCTTGTCGAGACGAAAAAGAAAACTGTTGCGACACCATTAACCAAGAATCACCTTATTTTCCGCCTAAGTCTACAAATTGGGAAACCACGTCTCCCTCAAGTTTGGGCTGGAATACCGATAGTATACAAACCTTATACGACAATTTGGAGCTAAATGGCACCCGAGCATACATCGTTTTAGTAAACGGTAAAATAGTTCTCGAAAAATACTGGGGTAAAAACCTATTTAATAACGCTGCCTTTGACACGAGTACAAATTGGTATTGGGCCTCTGCAGCGAAAACCTTAACCTGCTTTGCGGTGGGCAAGGCAGAAGAAGACGGAAAATTATCACTTGCACATAAAACATCTGACTATTTAGGCCTTGGCTGGACGTCTCTTAGCAGTGAGCAAGAAGATAAAATAACTATTAGGCATCAACTTACCATGACCACTGGCTTGGACGATGCTACTGGCAGTCCAGACAGCTGGAAACCTCAAGACCTTATTTACAAAGCTGAAGCGGGTAAGAGATGGGCCTATCATAATGCACCTTATACCTTGCTTGACCAAGTAGTTGAAAATGCAGTTGGTCAAGACTTTGAACCCTACTTTAATATGATTCTTCGCGATAAAATAGGAATGGATGGAAGTTGGATTTGGAGTAGCGATAATCATTTATTTCTAAGCACAGCTCGATCTGCCGCACGATTTGGTAACCTTATACTAAACTACGGAGTATGGGATGGAACTAGAATTCTTAACAAAGCATACGTAGATGCCATGACCCATAAGTCTCAAGAGATTAATCAAGCGTACGGTTATTTGTGGTGGTTAAATAATACCAATAGTTTCAGAATACCACAAAGTCAAGTTGAATTTCCTGGTTCTCTTACGCCCAACGCCCCCTCAGATATGTACTCAGCATTGGGAAAAAATGGGCAGTATATTTGCGTAGTTCCGTCTAAAAAAATGGTGATCATTCGTATGGGTGACAATCCAGATTCCGCCTTGGTCCCTTTTTTGTACCTCAATGATATTTGGAAAATGATGAACGGCGTAATAAAATAAATTACTTAAAGCAACATTAGTACTTATATTTTTATTACTAACATGCCAGATTGGAAGTACAGTTATTCTACCTTTCTAAATCATAAATAATACCTATTGTAAACAACCTATTATACCAACCATTGCGACCAAACAAACGAGGTCCATTGGTAAGCGAGGGTGAATTACGAATAGACAGTAGTGAAAACGTATGCCGTAAATCAAGACCTAACTTTTCTGTTACATGATAAGTACCACCTAAATGGAAACCATACTCCATGAAGTCTAAATTAGTTTCTTCGCCGATAAATCCATTATCATCTCTTTCGTTTATCACATTTACCCCGACAGATAAGCCAGAATATGGGGTGATTTTCTCAAAACCTTGATATTTGATTAGTAGAGGTACCTCAAGGTAATCATAGCTTAATTTGAGAGTCGGTGAAGGATTATCTTGATCTTGGACTTTTTTGGCTCCCTTCATACTATAGCGAAGCTCAAAGGCGAGATCCCAATCTTCTTTTACTTCTCTATTTATTTGTATTCCAATATTAGCTCCAAGTTTATTATAGCCGCCTAATTGATCACCATCTACCTGACTAAAATTAGCGCCTAAGAGCAACTCTGCACCAAAGTCTTGTGCAAAAAGCACCTGACTATAAAATAGAATGGCCGATAGTAAAATAATATTCTTCATTTAGCTTCAAAAATAGATAAACTTGCACATAGATTGTTTTAAGATGAACAGAAAAAATAAAGACATAGCGGGATTTCAGATATTAAATATTTTGGCAGAAGTAGACGGAAGTTTCGACCCTAAAGAAGGGCAGGTTATCATAGACTACATTATCCAAAATTTTCCGTTTGGAGGCAATCTAGAAGAAGCCACTGAAGAACTCAGTACCACCACTGCAGAAGATTACCCTATCCTTTTACAGAAATGTTCAGAAGATTTTTATGCCGATTCTACCGAAAAAGAAAGATTAAAACTTATTGACTTTGCACTAAAATTGATAAAAGCTGACGACCAAATTGAAGAGATGGAAAACCTGATGGTGAATAGACTATACCAATATTGGGATATTAATTAAACGCTGACACGATACAAATAAAAAAAGGATTTGTCAAATGACAAATCCTTTTTTTATGAGGTCAAGTTATAAAGCCAAGACTATAATTCAAATTTAATTCCTTGAGCAAGAGGCAAATTTTTACCGTAGTTGATAGTATTTGTTTGACGTCTCATATAGGCTTTCCAAGCGTCAGATCCACTCTCACGGCCACCTCCGGTTTCTTTTTCACCTCCAAAAGCTCCGCCTATCTCAGCACCACTTGTGCCTATATTCACATTAGCAATACCACAATCGCTACCTACAGAACTAAGGAATTTTTCAGCTTCCTGAAGGTTGTCCGTAAATATGGCAGAACTTAGACCTTGTTTTACATCATTTTGCATCAAAATCGCCTCCTCCAGTGTTTTAAAAGGAATAAGATAAACGATAGGGGCAAAAGTTTCTTCTTGTACTATTTCAAAATGGTTTTTAGCTTCGGCAATGCACGGTGAAACATAACATCCGCTCTCGTATCCTTTTCCTGAAAGTACAGTGCCTCCGGTAATAACCATGCCACCTTCATCTTCGACCGCTTTAACTGCATTGAGATATGCTTGTACAGCATCTTTATCAATTAATGGACCTACGTGATTATTCTCGTCCAACGGATCCCCTATTTTAAGCTGACCATACGCGTTCACTAATTTCTTTTTAAAATCTTCAAATATGGTGTCTTGTATCAAAAGTCTACGTGTACTCGTACATCTTTGTCCTGCGGTGCCTACACAACCAAATACTGCCGCAATAAGGGCATTGTCTAAGTTGGCATGTTCCGTAATAATTACCGCATTGTTTCCACCTAACTCCAATAGCGAATTACCCAATCTAGCACCTACTACCTGGCTCACTCTTCTCCCCATACGTGTGCTTCCGGTGGCACTCACTAAAGGAACTCTTTTGTCCATTGCCATACTTTCACCTATTCTATAATCTCCAATCACAAGATTAAATAATCCCTCAGGTAAGTCATTTTCGATAATTACTTCTTTCATCAACTGATGGCAAGCTATAGCTGTTAGTGGCGTTTTCTCGCTTGGTTTCCATACCGTAACGTCACCGCATACAGCAGCGATCATACTATTCCACGCCCATACAGCCACCGGAAAATTGAACGCTGAGATAATGCCAACAATACCTAACGGATGCCATTGTTCATACATTCTGTGATTCGGTCTTTCAGAATGCATGCTCAGTCCGTATAATTGGCGACTAAGTCCTACTGCGAAATCGCAGATATCAATCATTTCTTGCACTTCGCCAAGTCCTTCTTGGTAGCTTTTACCCATTTCTAAGCTTACCAACTTGCCCAATTCTTTCTTACGAAGTCTCAGTTTCACACCATACTTTCTCACGACATCACCACGCTGCGGCGCAGGCACCGTTTTCCAATATTCAAAAGCTTCCTGAGCTTTTTTAATCACATGCTCATACTCACTTTGGCTGGCATAGACCACTTCAGCTAGTTTTTCGCCAGACACCGGAGTATAAACCTCTTTGATATCTGTACCCAGAGAAGTCACCCACTCTCTTCCCGTACATATACTTTCATTTTTAGGTTTTATTCCTAAGTTTGCTAATAATTCTTCAGTAGTTTTTGCCATTATTTTTATTCCTATTGCCACAAAAATAAGGCATCTGTCATGTTTAAGATAATAAGCTGTAGTTTTTTCATACAACTCTCCTTTTATAAAGCATTGATCCATTTAAATTATGAACGATAGCTCAATAATTCCAAGCATAAAAGACACCCAAATCACTAGCTTATTTCTACCTGCTAGTAAATACAACTTGAAACTTATTATACAACAAACCTGACTAGTTGGTCTAAAACCTTAATTTTGTAACTCATGAAATACCCAAGACTAAACCAACAGATATTCATTGAAAACAGAAAACGTTTTGTAGCAGAAATGGCACCAAACAGTATCGCTATATTTCACAGTAACTATCAATACAGCTGGAATGGAGATGCCGTTTATAAATTCAAGCAAAACTCAGATATATTTTGGGCAAGCGGAATAGACCAAGAAGAGAGCGTATTGGTCTTGTTTCCAGATTGTCCCATACCAGCATATAGAGAATGTCTTTTCTTGGTAGAAACCAACGAGAAAATAGCAGTTTGGGACGGCTACAAATACACCAAAGAAGACGCAACCGCAACTAGCGGTATCGAGAATGTGTTTTGGAATAACGACTACATGCAGCAACTTCGCCAAGTAATTAATATGGCGGATAACGTCTACCTCCCGCTAAATGAAAATGATCGTTTTAGCCCGAAATCACCAACCAAAGCATTAGACTTTGCCAAGGAAATAATGGCACTATACCCTTTGCACACCTACAATCGTGCGGGTAAAATATTACAAAGACTTCGTGGCACTAAGACAGAATATGAACTAGAAGTGATGCGTGAAGCTGTGCAAATATCAAAAAAAGGACTACTACGTATTCTAGAAACTACCAAACCAGGAATGGGAGAATACCAGATAGAAGCTAATCTGGCTCATACTTTTTTGAGTAATAGAGCTAACGGTTTCAGTTTTGAACCTATCATAGCTTCTGGCAAAAATGCCTGCACGCTTCATTATATTGAAAATAAAGATGAGGTAAATGATGGTGATTTAATCTTGGTAGACTGCGGTGTAGACTATGCCAATTATGCAAGCGATATGACCAGATGTTTACCCGCTAACGGAAAATTTTCGCTACGTCAAAAAGAAGTATATAATGCAGTACTTCGTGTTATGAAAGCGGCTAGAGCTAAGCTAGTCACTGGCACTATGCTCATGGAATATCAAAAAGAAGTAGAATTACTTATGCAAGAAGAACTGAAAGGTTTAGGATTGCTTACCGATGAAGACATCAAAAATCAAGATCCGGCATGGCCTGCTTTAAAGAAATACTTTATGCACGGCACCAGTCATTTCTTGGGCATTGACGTACACGACAGCGGAATGCGTTACGAACCTATGCACGCGGGTATGGTTTTTAGCTGTGAACCAGGCATTTATATACCTGAAGAAGGCATAGGAGTACGCATAGAAAATCAAATACTAATAACCGAAAATGGTCCTGTAGATATGATGGATGAAGCAGGTATGCCTATTGAGGTAGAAGAGATAGAGGCATTGATGATAGGGCACTAAAACCTTGATGGCAGAGTTAAATTTATAGTCCTAAAATAAAATAAATAAAGGAAGTAGTATTATTTGTTAAAAATATTACTTTTGCAAGCCTTAAAGAAAAATACGACGACGAGTCTTAAAAATATACAACGATGAGTAAAAGAACATTCCAACCAAGCAGAAGAAAAAGAAGAAACAAACACGGTTTCAGAGAGAGAATGGCTAGTAAAAATGGTAGAAAAGTACTTGCTGCACGTCGTAAAAAAGGACGTAAGAAACTTACTGTTTCTGACGAGCCACGTCACAAAAAGTAATTACTTTGCACCCATAGGTTTTAATTATGGGCACTTCTAATTCATTTCATAAGCACGAAAAGCTTTGTCACAAGGCTACTATTGATGCTATTTTTAAGAAAAAAGGTGAAAGTGTTTTTAAGTCACCCATTCTTTTGGCATATTACAAAACAGAACTTATTACCCCTTTCAAATGTCAAGTAATGATATCTGTTGGGAAACGTAAATTCAAGAAAGCGGTGGACAGACACCGTATAAAAAGACAGATTTCAGAATCTTACAGGCTTCACAAAGAACGTATTTATGAGGCAATTGTTGACGATAGCCAATACGCAATTGGCCTACTATACCTGTCTGATAAACATATTTCTAGTGCTATTATCGATAAATCCGTTCATCTAGCTATTGATGAATTAATTAAGAAAATAAAATAACAGCATACACATGTCAGCATACACAGATGGTTTAAAATCAACTTACAAGAGAATAACTAGTAATTCTTATAACGACATACGCTGGGCTAAAATTTATAAACTTACTCCTGAAGGTTTTAAGGCTAAAATACAACGCATAAAAGGAGTCATTGCGTTTGACAAGATGCCGTGGGCGTACAAGAATGAAAAACACTGGATCACTGTAGCGCCTTATCTTATTCAAAAGGCATACGCTTCTGAAATACTCTCAAGCGATGACAAAAGCATGATGCTGAGCTTGTCTGCAAAAAATCAAACATTCACTTCAAAAAATTACACTCCCGGTCAGTCATACAAATGTGTAATTCTTGAAAAAGAGACTGAGGGTATGCTGGTAGAGGCAGGCTTAGATTCACGGTTTAAAAATGGCTCACAATATGGACAAGTGATTCTTTCTGACTTCTGGAATCAGCATGACTTCACACTTGCGAAAGTTGGAGACGAGATTACTCTTTGTTTTCTAGAGCATCTTGAAGATGGTATACTAGCCATGTGCCAACCATCCAAATACACACATTGGTACAGACATAAACCACATAATTTAATTGGCAACACTATACCAGTTACAGTGCACAAAGAAGGAACAGAAACCCTGCTGAAAGGGTACGATCACTTCAATAGCGAGCTGCATATGGACAACATTCTTCATGAAAAAGTTAGCATGCAACAACTCGAGTTATATTTTCAAAATCTGAAAGATAAAGAAGTGATATCTTGTTTAGTCAGTGATATTGATCATTCAACCCATCAACTTTCTTTATTACTAACTCCCGAGGCACTAACACAGCTGGATAACTAAAATGCATAAAAAATCTAGAGTATGATACGTTTATTAAAAGGTATAAGTAGCATATTGGTCATTATCCTTCTTATACCTATTCGGATTTACCAGAAATTTATCTCTCCTTTCTTGCCTTCTTCATGCAGATATACTCCAACTTGCAGTGCTTATGCTGCACAAGCATTGCAAAAACACGGCCCTATAAAAGGAGCTTACTTGGCAATATTAAGAATACTAAGTTGTCACCCTTGGAGTGGCAAACATGGCCACGATCCAGTGCCCTGAGAAGAGCACTGCATTTCTTTACATGATCTCATTGACGAATAACGCACTACCGTGATATTTCGTTACTTTTGCTCATAGTACTCTAGGTTTTGAAAAAATATATAATTATACTCTTGTTCGGCGGTTTAGGGTTAGTCGCTTTTAAGGCCGACGACTACTTTGAAATATCGAAAAATCTTGAAATATTTGCAGATGTATATAAGCAAGTAAACACTAGTTATGTGGACGATGTAAAGCCTGGAGAACTTATACGTGCTGCCATTAACGGAATGCTAGCATCTCTCGATCCATATACTAATTTTTATAGCGAAGCCGAAGCCGAAGAATACCGATATCAGGTAACGGGCACATTTGCCGGAATTGGCTCTAGCATACGAAGAATAGATGATTATATCTATATAGAATCTCCATTAGATGATTTCCCCGCACAAAAGGCAGGTTTGTTACCTGGAGACAAGATTCTAGAAGTAGACGGCCAAAGCATGAAAGGTAAAAAAACCGATGAGGTTACTGAATTTTTAAAAGGGAAAGCAGGAACTAGCTTTAATTTAAAAATTGAGCGCATAGGTTCTGGCATATTAGAAAAAACCATAACGAGAGAGACTATTAAAGTCAAAAACGTACCCTATCATGGTATTATAGAAAACCATATTGGATTCATTAAACTTGCTGGATTTACACCAAATGCAGGGAAAGAGGTACAGGATGCACTACTTGATTTGAAAAGTAAAGGAGCCACTAAAATAGTATTGGATTTACGAAATAATGGAGGTGGACTGCTACACGAAGCCGTTAATATTGTAAATATATTCGTGCCAAAGGGTGCAACTATAGTGATCACTAGAGGGAAATTTGAAGAAGATAACAGAACATACAAAACCCTCAATTCACCAGTAGATACTGAAATACCTCTAGTAATACTTATTAATAACAACTCCGCTTCGGCAAGTGAGATTGTTTCTGGCGCTCTACAAGACTTTGACAGAGCAGTGCTCATAGGCCAAAATTCATTTGGAAAAGGACTAGTACAAACTACCATGAGCCTTAACTACAATACCTCTATGAAAGTTACTACGGCTAAATATTATATACCCAGTGGTAGACTAATTCAGCGTTTAGATTATGGCAATAAAGTAAATGGTAAAGCAATAGCAGTAGCGGATAGCGTTAAGAAAGATTTTTACACCAAAAATGGTCGAAAAGTTATTGATGGAGAGGGTATACAGCCCGATGTACCAGTGGAAGAAACGAGGTATTCGAAGTTAGCACAAGCGCTTATTAAAAATGATTTGCTATTTAAGTTTGCAAACCAATTTAGAAGCACTCATGACAGTATAGATGAACCTCTAAAATATAGCGTATCTGACGATGTATTTAATGAATTCAAGCAATTTATTGCCGATAAAGAGTACAGCTATACAACGCAGACTGAAAGAGATTTGGAGAAACTAGAGAAACAAGCGAAGGAAGAAAAATACTTCTCCTTATTAGAAGAAGAACTCACAAAACTCAAAAAAGCACTAGAAAGCACTAAACAATCCGATCTTGAAAACCACAAAACGGAGCTAAAAGAATTACTCGAATATGAAATAGTAAAACGCTACTATTTTGAAAAAGGCAAGGTCGAGGTTGGGTTTGATGATGATGTGGAGTGGGCTAAAGCCAAAAGCATCTTAAACAATAGCAATGCGTACAACAATTTACTAATAGTTAACTAATTGGATCTTTCTTTAATTCTTGCCCTTATTGGTTTTGGTGTGCTTGGTGGTTTCATAAGCGGCCTACTGGGCGTTGGCGGAGGTATTATTTTTGTGCCTGTACTTGCCTCGGTTATTGGTGCTATGGGCATAAACGACCATGAGCTTATCAAGTATATTTTAGCTAACTCCTTTGCGGCTACATTTTTTGCTGGAGCTATTAGCAGCTATAAGCAATATACCCTAAAATCGTTTTATCCGAAAGCTATATTGCTTACGGCTCTTACTGCTATTCCCTGTAGTTTGCTCATTAGTTACTTTATTAATCATGGTTCTTGGTACACTAAAGAATCCTTTTCCCTATTTTTTATTATTTTGCTAGCCTTTATGCTCTACCGGTTTTTGTACACCAAAAGTTACGCGCCCAAGGAACTAGAAACCGTGCAACTGATTCATTTCAGTCTATCGGGATTTTTAGCGGGAACAATATCCGCATTATCAGGCTTAGGTGGTGGCATAATTATGGTCCCACTTTTTACCCAATACAACAAGCTCAAAATAACTGTTGCTGCTGCGATATCTATTGGCGTTATTCCTCTTATGATGATACCGCTACTCATTAGTTATGGCATTGCCACTCCGCAAGCCCAGGTAGCCAGTTATCAATTAGGGTATATACTTCCCACTATTTTTCTTCCCATTGTAGGAGGATTGTTATTTGCAGCGCCAGCAGGTGTTTCTTTAGCACAAAAGCTTTCTGCCAAAAAATTGAAAATTATATTTGCCATTTTAATTTTAATAGTCATCATCAAAACCGTTATAGGTATCTTATGAAAAAACACATCAGCGTACTAAGCATTTTAGTTTTACTTATTATCAGCACACAACAAAGTCAAGCACAAGGGTCTTTTTGGGGCAGAAATAAAGTTGCTAAAAAAATAAATCGTGACATGAAATCCTTAAATAAAGAAGGACTAAATGAACGCAAAATGGGTTCTGCTGACGAGCTTCATACAGCTATTTATCTTGCAGAACAATTCGCCAAAATAGGTTTAGATAGCCTGCAATCACCTGCGTATCTTCAAACCATAAATGTTCCGACGCTGAGAATGGCACAACCCAAAACTATGTTGACGATAAGTGGCAGAGTTTTTACCTTGTTTTCTAATTTTTACCCTATCAGCCAATCATCCAATAATGGCAAATACGTTGGTCCGGCTGTTAATGTAGCATTCGGAATTGAAGATCCAGGACTAGATCGTGCCGATTACACGGGTAAAGATGTTGCTGGTAAAGCTGTTATTATAAACTTAGCATTGCCCGCTGATCAAAAAAGTGCAGTCAGATATTCTGCTTGGGAAGCACTAGAAGATAGAGTTGCCTATGCAAAAGGCAGGGGAGCTAAAGCCATCCTATTTTATTCCTCCGACGCTAATTTTATCCCTCAAGGAAAGCTAGCTAAAGTCCTTGAAAACAGCAATATTCCTATACTTTTTGTAACTCAAGATTTAAGCGATATGACAGATCCTATTGTAGATCTAAATGTGGATATAATGCTCATCAGTGAAATGACTCAAAATGTAATTGGAAAGATTAACAATAATGCCAAAACAACAGTGTTAATCACAACGCATCACGATAATACATACACTACATACGAAGACCTAAGAAATAATTCCAGAAGTGTCGCAAGTTTCCTTGCGCTTGCCAACGAGATCAAAAGCAATCCTAAAAAATTTGGGCATAACGACTACGTTTTTGCCAGCTTTACAGGTTATGAAAACAATAAGATTGGCGCTAGTCATCTACTTAACAGCTCTTTAGCAAAGTCTTTCACACTTAATTATATACTGAGTATAGATGAATTCACTAATTTAGATTCTAACCACCAGATATTGACTTTAAGTGGCATTGGGTCATCACCCGCATTTACCACTATTTCTAAACTCATTATACCAAAAAAAATCAACACATTTACCATCCAAAATAATCTAGAATCCTCAAGTGAGTCTACAATATATTATGATAATTCCTTCCCTGTTTTGAGTGCAACTGCACAAAGTAAGTATACTGCAGATAGCAAAAGAGCTAAACCTGGACGCCATGAAGCTAAAATGGTTTGTTTTCTTACTGACATATTAGCAGACTTAGATATGAAATCTGGTGAATACAAAAAAGAAGGAGTCCCTGAAGGAGCGCCGGAAAAAGTGCTTACCACTATACCTTTTACGCGAATTCTAAAATAATACCGAACAACTTTTACTGCTAAACGTTGCTTTTAAAATGAAATTAACTGAATATATCAAGCCAGGTAAAACGCTATTCTCGTTTGAAGTTTTACCGCCACTCAAAGGAAAGAGTATAGACTCGCTATATCAGGGAATAGATCCATTGATGGAGTTTAATCCTGCTTTTATAGACGTTACCTATCATCGCGAAGAATTTATAGAAAGACCACGAAAAGACGGAGGTTACGATAAAATAAGCACTAAGAAGCGACCTGGAACAGTTGCTATCTGTGCGGCTATAATGAATAAGTATAAAGTAGAAGCAGTTCCCCATCTTATTTGCGGTGGTTTTAGTAAAGATGAAACCGAAAATGCTTTGATAGATCTTGCCTTTTTAGGCATTGAAAACGTACTAGCGCTCAGAGGTGATAACCTAAAAAACGAGCGAAACTTTGTTCCTGAAAAAAACGGGAATAGCAATGCACTAGACCTTATTCGTCAAATAGCAGATATGAATAATGGCGTGTACCAAGATCAAGAATTACAAAATGTTACGGAAACTAACTTCTGTATAGGAGCTGCAGGATATCCCGAAAAACATAGTGACGCAGCTAATATGGTGAGTGATCTTAAATTTCTAAAGAGAAAAGTAGATGCTGGTGCTGCTTTCATTACTACTCAAATGTTTTTTGATAATCAAAAATATATTGATTACGTAGCTATGTGCAGAGCTGCAGGAATTATGGTTCCGATTATTCCTGGTATAAAACCGATTACCACCAAAGGACAGCTACGTGCATTGCCGAAAATTTTTAACATGGATATTCCTGAGCCATTGGCCAGTGAATTAGAGAAGGCTAAAGATGATACTGCTGCGCGCCAAATAGGTATAGAGTGGTGTATTCAACAGTGTAAAGAACTAAAATCCTTAGAGGTACCCGCTTTGCACTTTTATACCATGAGTTTTTCTAGTGCTACTAAAGAAGTTGTTTCTCAAATTTTATAAATGAAAGGAATCGTAAGCAAATCTACCGGCAGCTGGTATAAAGTATTGCTTACGGATGGCTCCGAAGTGGATGCCCGTTTGAGAGGCAAAATAAGAACGCTCAACTTAAAAAGCACAAACCCAGTAGTAGTTGGTGATGAAGTATTACTTGACTTTGTAGAAGAAGAATACAGTATACGTGAAGTATGCGAGAGGCATAATTGTATTGTACGAAAATCTCATAACCTGAGTAAACAGTTTCAAATAATTGCCGCTAATATTGATCACGCCTTTCTAATTATATCACCCGCAAAACCACATACTCCAATGGGTTTTATTGATCGTTTTTTGGCCTCTGCCGAAGCATATCATATTCCCATTTCCATACTCCTTAATAAAAAAGATTTAAACTCCAAAAAAGCTGAATCTCATCGCGAAATGTTGATGGAATTGTACCCCACAATAGGTTATGACATTTATAATGTCAGTTTTTTGGACGATGCAGACATCGCTAAAATAAAAAACTTAGTGGCGGACAAATGCGTGCTGCTTGCAGGCAATTCTGGTGTAGGAAAATCTACTTTGATCAATGCTCTTTTGCCGGATAGCAATCAAAAAGTTAGTGCCGTTTCTACCTCGTATGATAAAGGACGACACACTACCACATTTGCACAAATGTTTGTAGGAGCCAATGGTTATCGCATAATAGACACTCCTGGTATTAAAGATTTTGGTATGGTAGATATGCAACCAAGCTTGGTTTCACACTATTTTCCAGAAATGCGTGCACTGCTAGCCGGTTGTAAATTTAATGACTGTGTGCATACGGAAGAACCAGAGTGTAAAGTAGTTGAAGCGTTGCACAACGGCGAAATAAGCCCTAGTAGATATGTCAATTATCTGGGCATTTTAGAAGAGGTAACTAAATAATCTGTAATCCACCTTCATCATTGCGTATTTTTACTTCCCAAGTCTTATCTGGAAGTAACAGTACAGATGCAATAAACGAATCGTATGGCATTCGCTCACCCCACTCATCGGGAGAAATAAAAGAAAGAATTTTAGTTCCATTCTTCTCATAAAGGTGATATACCTCATGTATTTTAGGCGTGAATTTCATCTCCGCTTCATATATCCCATAAGAGACTTCCAAACGAGCTTCGATTTCGCGTACCTGATTCATAATAACATCCGCTTGCTTGCGCAGCATAGTCATTTGCTGCTCTGCATGTTTTTGCATAGCTTCTACGGCAGAAGCTTTTATTTTACCTTTATTTTCAGGATTAATAACGGGTGACGATACAGATAATGGTATAGGTGAAAACTTTGCCTCCCCCGTATAATACTGCTTTATCTCTTTATCTTCACTCATGTTAGTCTTATAAACCACTTTAAGTGCATATAGTTCGTTTAATTCTGCATAATCTAAAAACTTTGAGGTATTACTATTGTTTAAACACTATGAAAAATACACTTCTTATAGCTTTAGTGATATGGGCTTCAAGCTGTACATCTACTAAAAAAAATAATACCAATAACCAAACCTCTATGAGCACACAAAATACCACAACCCAAAGCAAAAGCTTCTATGACTTTTCGATAGCAACGCTAGATGAAAATGGCGCTATCAATATGGCAGACTATAAAGGCAAAAAAATACTGATTGTAAACGTGGCATCAAAATGTGGCTATACTCCACAATACGAAGGTTTACAAAAACTTTATACCGAACACGGGGACAAAGTACAAATCATTGGTTTTCCTTGTAATCAATTTATGGGACAAGAACCAGGTGGCAAAGAAGATATTGCTAGTTTTTGTCAAAAAAATTACGGAGTCACTTTTCCGCTAACTACAAAAATAGACGTGAAAGGAAAGGATCAACATGCGATATATGAATGGTTAACCTCTAAAGTTTATAACGGAATTGATGATTACAAAGTGGGATGGAATTTCAATAAATTCCTTCTAGATGAAAACGGAAAATTGATAGCACACTACGATTCAGGTGTTACTCCGATGAGTGAAGAACTCGTTAATGCCATTTTAAAATAAGATCTTACTGCTTAGGATTGGACGTTAAAGATCCTCATTATTTTAACCTTACGGAAGAGCAGATTTAATAAACTTGCTTAAGAGTGACTTATCTTCAGTATTAACTTTAATAGTGTATAGGCCGTTTGCCAAGGAAGACACGTCTATTGGAATTATATTATTTGCGGGCGTGTTAATCTGTTCCGCAAGTATTAGGCGACCTTGCACGTCGTAAATAAATAGTTCATTTACCTTTTCGTCTTCTACATAAATGTTCAACTCTCGGTAAGTTGGATTAGGAAATAACGTTATGCCTGTAAGATCTAGATGTAATCCTTCAACCATTATATCCTTGGAGATAAGCCAGAAATTAGGATCAAAATAGAGTTCCTCCACCTTAAAACCCAAGTCTACAATTGCGTTTTGATTACCCACGGAATGGTCTACTATAAACAGGGTATCCCTATTTTCCCCTTTCGCACGGTACTCTATTTTAAGTGGGAAAAAAGATACCGAAGGATGTGAAGTAACTTGACTTATAGCGAGCGTTACTTTACCCGCGGGTAGCCTATGCCACTCTGTAGTTATGGTGGGCCAGCCTTCTTTGTAAATATAACGATCAAAAAAATCGGTTAAATCTTGACCTGATTCTAGTTCCAGTGCTTCTTTAAAATCTATCGTGTGAGCAAAACCATAGCACAATGCAGCATTTGCCATATAATTCCGCGTTGCGTTAAAAAACACATCGTCGCCAAGCTCCCAGCGCAACAGATGCAATACTTTTGCCCCTTTACGGTAACGCATATCTCCAAAAAACAGATTGTTCACGTTATTGGTATCGTAGGCAAAAACGGCACCATCTGTATTTCGGGTAATTCTCTCATTGCACGTTTTTAAAAAGTCAATAAATTGTGGCTTCCCTTGTACCATTTCTCGAGCAATTCCATTGGCATAGGTTGCCCAGCCCTCGTTTAGCCATAAGTCTGCCCAACTACCGCAGGTTATCTTATCTCCAAACCATTGATGCGCCAGCTCATGCGCCATAAGGTCAAAACCTAGGTTACTCATGGAGCTCATGGTTTGATGCTCCATACCTCCACCTCTTGCAAACTGAGCATGCCCATACTTTTCCTTTTTGAAAGGATAATCACCAAACAAACTATCAAACGCGCGCATCATTCCGTGTATGGCTAAGCTAAGGGTGTCTGCAGCAGGTTTATAGGATGGATACAAGTAATCTAAGTGATAAACACTATCGCCACCACTTAGCGGTATATAAAAACTTTGCTCATAATAATTGGTAACGGTAACTGAAACCAAATAGGTTGAAATCGGATAGCGGTGTTTCCAATGGTAAACCAAACTGCTGTCTGACAACGTATCTACCCTTTGCAACATCCCTTGTCCCGCGGCTTTATTGCCTTTTGGAATGGTATACTCAAAGTCCATCGAATCTATTTTATCTGTAAGCTGCTGCTTACATGGCCACCAGCCGTAAGATCCATAAGGCTCTGATAATGTCCAGGCGATAGGCCCATCTTGCGTATAATCAAAGTTAAAACCGAATTGCTCGTTCTTACTCGGGTCACCTTGATAGTATATCTCTATCGCTATTTTATTCCCTTTGTTTTGATTAGGGATGGTTACAGAAACTTCGTCGTTTCTATGAGAAAACGATATGGATTTGTTCTCATAGATTACAGAATCTACGGTCATTCGCACATCCAAATCAAACGAAAACGTGTTAAAATTACTTTCTAAAGCTACTAATTCAGAGTATACACTCCCTTTTATAAAACGTACAGCAGGATCAATCTTTAGTTTTAATTTGTGATAGGTAATGTCGTACGATTGACCGCTGCGCTTAGACTTAAAATTTTGTTTAGCCAAATAGGCAGCCTTTTCGCCTTTTATGATAGCCTCTAAATCTTGTCCAACAGCAGAAACACTAAGTGCAACTAGTATACTAAAAATGAAATTTCGCATTGGCTTTACAAACTTATGCATCTAAACTGTTTTTGAGCAACTCCTGCAAATCATATTTTAGCATTATTAGTAACTAATCAAGAGGGGATACTTTAGCAGTTGTGTGACTTAATGCGACTTTAACTCTTATTCTAAATTAATTGTTTGTCCTTTGGGAAACTTCACTTGATATTTAAAGTTAAGCTCAGTAGTTTTTTGTGAATCTATAGTTAACTCCCATTTAAGTTCGCCTGTTTGCTCCGCATGAATTGCCCCGTTTTTATCCTTTAACAGTACCTCTATGTCTTTTGGCATGCTGCTTACAGGCACTTGATCGTACACAATTAAGTTAATAGGTTGTTGTTTATTATTCCTTACTTTTATTTCAAACTGTCGTTTTTCTATGGTCTCTTTCCCGATGAATTCTCTACTGGTTTGCGACTTTACTTTTTGTCGGCTAATAAGCACATTTTTATCTCTACCCAATGATATATTTAGCGTGTCTGACAGAAAACGTACATCTAAAATCGACTTCCCAATATAGGTGCTTTCAAAATATAAATTTGCTTCACCTTCGAGTAGATTATACTCACTCCAGTCAGCAACTCGGGCTATTAAAAATGCTGCTTTCTCTAATTTTGGAACACTTCTGTACTCGTAATACGCTGGGACCTTAGCTTCATTTATCGAAACCACCTTCTGCTTACCATCGCTTTTTATCGTAAAAGGTATATCGAGTGTTATTTCTAAGCTAGTTTGATTTTCCAAAGGCATTACAGCAATAGGCTTAGAAACATATACTTGTTTATCTTTACGAGGTGCGGTAAGTGAAAAACGGTTGTAGCCTGTATTTACCAATCCCTCCGTTTGTGCCCAAGTATAGCTTTGCGAGGGTGCTGATGCAGAATATTGAATATCATCCGACTCCAATAAAGAACGATTTGCATCCATGTTAATCTGAATTTGAGCGATATTTTGTGTATTGGTAAGCACAATGTTATTCCCTGCACTTGCACTTACGGCTTGGTACTTATCTCCGAAACCAATGCTGCTCACAAAAAGCTGATTTTTACCTTGAGGCAAGGTGATGGCCCAATTGCCATTTTCGTCGGTAATTGTGCCAATTGACGTTCCTTGTACCTTTATAGTGGCATAGGCAATTGCCGCTCCGTTTGCATCGGTTACTCTGCCAGATGATTGCGAGGCATTGCTGCTTATATAGTTGCTTAAGTTGTACGAATTTTGAGTAGCGTTAGCCTTGTATGGGTTTGGATTATAGCCGGCAGCCACATAGTTTAGATAGTAGGGTGTTAGCACAGGCAAATCCCCACTTTGATATGGATTTGCATTACTAAAGGTAAGACTTACACCATCCCAATCCTCCCCGGTATTTTGCTGAACATTTGCTTTATATATAAGGGTGAGTGGGTCATTTATCGTTTGTACGCGTATATCGTAGCTCGGATACCAGCTGGCATGATTAACCAAGTAGCTCAATTCAAATTGGCCACTAGTAGATTTATTTGCTTGGAGTTCCAGAAGTATTTCGCTTGTATTTTGAGTTAACTTACTATTTATGGCATCCAATTGATTTCTAAATTTGCTCATAGCCGAGCTAATATCTGCTTTTTGGTAGCTGTGCTTATTTCTTTTTTTAGCAATAAGTAGCAATTCATCATAATAAAACTGATGTACGGCACGAAAAGTAGCCGCATCTAAATTGTCGTTTTGGCCCTTTATGCTTCTATTTATTTGTAAAAATTGTTCACTTTGACTCAGCGTGTTTAGCTCGATATCTACCAGTTTAGATTGCTCTTGATAGTAGTTTAGGCTGTCTGATATTTTCTTTAAATCACCGGACAATTCTTTCTCGTCCATGTAGTTCATTTGATGGCGAATAGATAAAATGGTAAACTCTCCGTTGCCTTTTACTTGTATGGTTTTAGCATCTAAGTACGGAGATAATTCTGTGATACGCAGGGTTTGTGTACCCCCAGATAATTTAGAAGTAAATGAACGAGTTACCTGGGCTCCATTTAAAAAAACGGTTACTTTTTTAATATCTGATTTTATCTCATCTAAAGCAAAAGAGGAAACACTTAGGAAAATAGTAAAAGCGATGAAGATGATTTTTTTTAGCATAGCTGATTAATACGGCACAAGTTATAAAGGTAAACGGGAAATGGAATGTTTTTTATTAGAAAATGAACATACTGTGACCTTTTTGGATGCATTAGAGATAATAAGATACACACTTAAATAATGTTAAAGCGACGTGACAGTCTAGTTTTACATACTGATAAATTTGAATGCTTCAGTATGGTTATTTTTCTACCTTTGCCTTACTCTTGAAAAAATACCTTTTCATACTAGCCATCACCGCGTTTTTATTTGCTGGGTGCAACGAAGATGTATTGGTAGATGAATATCATACACTCCCTGTTTCAGGCTGGGAATACAAAGACGTTATCACCGATTCGTTTGAAGTATTGGAACCCGGACACTATCACCAACTATCAGCCAATTTGAGAATAAACGGCGATTACCCTTACGCTAATTTTCATGTAAAAATGAACATTACTTTTCCAGACAGTAGTTCAAAAGAATATAACGTACCCCTTCAACTTGCAGAGAAATCTGGCAAATGGTTAGGTTCAGGATTGGGAGATGTTATCACCTTTAGAATACCCGTTTTTCATAGAAAATTTTTAACCCAAAAGGGAAAATATACCGTTTCCATAAGTCAAGATATGCGATTGGAGTCTGTTCCAAACATAGTATCTGCTGGATTAAGAGTAGAACAACAAGAAGAAATATTTTAACAAAATGAATAATTACGACGTAGCAATAATAGGAAGTGGGCCAGGTGGATATGTATGCGCTATTCGATGTGCACAGTTAGGACTTAAAACCGCTATCATCGAAAAATACGCAACCCTTGGAGGCACATGCCTGAACGTAGGTTGTATTCCTAGTAAAGCGTTGCTAGATAGCTCTCACCAATATCATGATGCGGTACATAAGTTTGCCGATCACGGTATTAGCATCGGAACGCCTAAAATAGATTTTAAGCAAATGATTGCCCGTAAGCAAGGCGTGGTAGACCAAATGACGAAAGGCGTTGATTTCCTTATGAAAAAAAATAAGGTTGATGTGTACTTAGGAATGGGATCATTTGTAGATGCCAATACTATCCAAATAGACGGCGAAAAGAAAGAAACTATCTCTGCTAAAAATATTGTAATCGCGACCGGAAGTAAGCCAACTAGCTTTCCAGGAATGGAGATCGATAAAAAACGCGTAATATCTTCTACTGAAGCCTTAACCTTAACCGAAATACCTAAACACCTAGTGGTAATAGGCGGCGGTGTAATTGGTTTAGAACTCGGTTCTGTGTACCATAGGTTAGGCGCTGAAGTGAGCGTAGTAGAATATGCCGACAGTGTAATCTCTACCATGGATGCTGGCTTAGGTAAAGAAATGGGTCGTATCTTAAAAAAACAAGGTATGAACTTATACCTGGGTCATAAAGTTACATCCGTAACTACCAAAGGTAAAGTGGTTACGGTAAAAGCAGAAGGCAAAAAAGGGGATATAGCGTTAGAAGCTGACTATTGTTTGGTATCGGTAGGTAGACGTCCGTATACAGATGGACTAGCTGCAGACAAAGCAGGAGTTAAACTGGATGACAAAGGAAGAATAGAAACCAACGATCACTTACAAACCAATGTTCCGACTATCTACGCCATAGGTGATGTGGTAAAAGGTGCTATGCTTGCCCACAAAGCAGAAGAAGAAGGCGTGATGGTTGCAGAAATATTAGCTGGACAAAAACCCCATATCAATTATAATCTTATCCCAGGCGTAGTATATACCTGGCCTGAGATTGCAGGAATCGGCCAAACAGAAGAGCAACTTAAAGCTTCAGGAATAAAATACAAAGTAGGTCAATTTCCATTTAGAGCCAATGGTCGTGCTGTTGCGGGCATGGATACTGATGGTTTTGTAAAAATACTAGCCGATGCAGAGACGGATGAAGTAATTGGTGCCCATATGATAGGACCACGTGTTGCCGATATGATTTCTGAAATCGCCGTTGCGATGGAGTTTCGTGCAAGTGCAGAAGATATTGCACGTATTTGCCATGCCCATCCTACTACCAGTGAAGTAACCAAAGAAGCTGCACTAGCGGCTACCGGCAATCGGGCGTTACACTCTTAAGTTAACTGCGCCATCTAAAATTTATATTCTATCCCAAACTTTAGACCATGCGTGATAAGTTTCTGATCGTAACTTTTCATTATAGAGTTTAGTGATATGGTATAATTATATAGCGTAAACACATTTATATTGTTGAACATGGTAAATTTCGCTCCTGTTGACACGTGTGGTTGATAGAGTACGTTAGTAAGATAATCAGCAGATAGCAAACCTACTTCGTATACGATTTGACCATCCACATTCCCTTGATTTATGGTATAAAGACCTTTTTGATTTTGCAAAAATGAAGTGGTAAACCCCAGCTCTCCAAACAACTTAAATCGATTGAATGATTTTTGATATTGAACCACTAACGGAACATTAACATAGCTTATGCGGGTTTCGCAATCCTTGCAGGCTGTAAAGACTGACGAATCGGTTGTAGCTTTAATTTCTTTTTTGATTAATGATATGTTATTTCCCGAAGGAGTCGTCGTATAAGTACGTTTTATGATAGCATAAGAAGTATCGTACGTAGTAGCATATGTAAACGATTTATAATTGGTATTTTCTCGTATTACGGTTTGTCCTAGTCCTAATTTGAGCGCCCAATCCCCTAGCTGTACACCAAAATCTAAACCGTAATTGGTAACCCTAAAAGGAATCTCGTCGGTCTGAATATGATACAATTCACTTGATACTTTTTGTTTGGCGTAAGCAAAATTCCCTGCGTAAACACTCATAAAATAGTGCACTGGAGGTTTGTGAGGTGTTAATACGATTGCACTCCATAACGAATCTTCATCATCCACTTTTTCAGGTATATTCCAAGTGGTGTCTACTTTCATTTCGTTTACAAGATTCATCCATTTCGCATCCTGCCAATTAATAACCATTTTTAAATCGGATTTTTCATTTTCTACGAGTTGAGTGAAAACCTCTGTTTGCTGCATTATCTCGGAGTCCATAAAATCTAAATTATCGAGCATCCAAGGTTCAGAATACAATTTATTCTTACCTTTAATTTGCGTGTATGGATTCCGTTTGGGGAAGATTTGGCTTTTGCCGAAAATAATATTCTCATTTTTACGACGAGATGTCTGAGATAAATTCTTTGCTCTTTTTTGAGCGAAAGCTTCCTCCCATTTTGGAGATTCCTTAATGATGCTTGATGCACTTGTATTTTGCCCCTTAGAAAACAGATGAGGTTTATTCCCTTTTTTAAGAACACTGTAGGATAAGACACATAATACTATAAGCGCAACTGCTATCCCGGTTCGGAATAGCCAAAAGACCAATACGCCTTTGTGATCATCCTCTAACAATTCTTCCATTCTATCCCAATCCGCTGAAGAATAGGGAACTGTTGGTTTGCCCAGTTTCTCTTTTAAAAAATCATCTAACGTATTCTTCTGACTCATTTTATTAAGCTTCTTTTAAAATTCTCATTTCGTTGTCTTTCTTCTAATAAGGTTTTCATCATTCTCCTAGCTCTATTGAGGTGCCATCTACTTACTCCTTCAGATATTTTTAACAGTTTTGCAATTTCTTTATGCGAATACCCATCTATCACAAAAAGATTCAGTACATTTTTGTTAATGGCAGGTAATCGATGAAGAAGTTCTAGCACGTCACTTTCTTCTAAATTCTGTTCCCCCTCATTCAAAACAAGATTTTCATCTTCATCTAGGTCCTCCGTGACAACTATTTTGCGTTCATAACTGGCGTTTTTTCGATATTCATCTATGCTGGTATTTATCGCAATATTTCGTATCCATGTGGCCAAGGCAAATTGGCTATCATAGTTATTAATACTTTTAAGCACCTTAAAAAATGAGGTATTTATAAGGTGACTAATCTGATTTTGGCTTGCAGAATACCGACTCGCAATATTATGTAACAGTGGATAGAATGCCTTATATAATGCATTCTGAGACCTCCTATCTTTGCGAATACAGCCTGCTATAATTTCGTCTATTTGCAAAACAAATTAGAAGACACATGATGTGCCTGCCTACTTAAATTTTTGATTATTTGGATAAAAACAACTTTTTGGTTGTCATTTTGTCTCCCATTGATATCTGCACAAAATAGATTCCATGTTTAAATCCGTTCATGTCAAGTTGGATGTGCGAATTAGAAGTGCTTATCCCGTCTTTACTCCCAAGCACCTCTTGACCATACGCATTTAATACTTTAATCTCTATCGGTGCATTGATTATATTCGTTAAAGCAACCGTTACGATACCATTGGTAGGGTTAGGATACAGCACCACGTTAGTAGTTTTTTCAATGCTCGAAACTCCTAACTCTTCCTGTGACAGGATATTAACTGTAAACCCGTCTTTTTTAAGAACTTCACCCTTAGAATTCATGCCAATAGAATCACAAAACTGACTGTAACAAGAATTATCAAGATCAATAATTGTTAAGCAAAGTTCGTACTTTCCAAAGGCCGCATACTCGTGAGTTGGCTTTGCAGATGAACTTATATTTCCATCTCCAAAATCCCATATATACTGTGTTGAAGGAGTAGTGTTGGTACTATTATCTACCACATACATCGTATATGCTATATTTGTGTCTACTGCTATATAATAGGATGCATTACAGTTAAACAGCGCCGGAATAGTTACTGTTTTACACAGTGAATCACAAACTCGACCATAGGCATCTAAGACATATAAACAAACAGTAAAGTCCCCGCTATACGTGTACTCATGATCCAACGAATTGCCATTGGTTGTATCTTTTGCCCCGTCCCCAAAACTCCATATACGAACAATTGTTGAGTCTGCATTGGTAGAATCTGTTAGGTAGATTTGCGCATACTCTCGTGTAAGCGAGAAATTAGGAGTTGGGCATTGCTCGTTATAAGGACATCCTGTAGAAGGCGAACTAAGTAAGTTAGCATAATCTACCCGTCCATAAATATTAAAATTATCCTGGTAGTCAGAAATGCTTGCATTTATTGCTAAGGTATCTGTCGTACCCCAATAGTTGGAGGTCAGATCGATCCTTGTACTGCTTGTAGGGTTAGGATTTGAACCCGCAATGCGTACTTTTTTAGGCGTATTATCGAAATTATTATAATGAATATTTAATATCGGATCGATGTAATTAGCGGTATATCGCTCAAGGCACAGTGCTGCAGAATAGGATCGCGTAGCGTCATAACCAACAGAGTCTAAATTATTGTTTTTGAAATTAAACGTGTTTTGGATTTGACCATAGAAGCCCACCAAAATACCATATTTGATATCAATAAAATCATTACATAAGAGGTCTAAATCCCCACGTTGTCCAAATCTGATTTCGTCTAAGTATTTAAAAGTGTTTCCTTTAGCATAGAATATACCTGTAATTTGCAAACCCCGGGCGTAGCTAACAGAGCTATTCAGCATGACCGTTTTTAAAGAATCTCCTGAAAGATATATTGCAGTTCCTTGGTGATATGACGTGCCTTTTACACCTTCTATTTCACAATTTAAAATAGTTAGATTAGACTTATCGTAACCAATGTTGTAGGCATATATGCTATAGTATCCATTATAAACTCTCGAATTTTCTATTCTAAAATTGGTGCTTTGTATGTCAAATATTTTGTTGGCTACACCGGTACCTTCTACATCAGCATATCGTATAATTGCTTCTCCACCTTTAGCTGCGTAGCGAATGCCACTTTTTTGTTTATAGTTAATGATCAACCCTGAGACATGCACAATAGAATCTGCCTTGCCGAGGATGTTGAATGCTCCGTCAATATACAATGTGGTATAACCTCCTGCTCCGATAATTTCTGCACCGGGCATAACTGTGACGGTAACTCCTGTATCAATATAAGTGTTTTGTGGCAGAGAATAGGGGCTTCCCGCTGCAGTCCATACTTGATTGCTTAAGATAAGTGGTGAAACTGTAGTTTGTGAAAACGAATAACTAAGTGAAAAAAAAGAAAATAAAAAGGTAAGTAATCTATAATTCATATTTGATGGTTGTGTACTCCTATATACGCAAGCTGTACCTGCGATGTTAGGGAATAAATAAAGAAAAAATGAATTGAACGCTTAAACTTCGTAATTTTAGGCTTTCGCTAATCCACCTAAAATACCATTTAAGGTTTCTGATGGACGCATTATACGGCTTGTTTTAGCCTCGTCTGGCAAGTAGTACCCTCCAATATCTGCTGGCTTTCCTTGTACCGCAATCAATTCTTCATTAATTCGAGCTTCATTACTGCCTAAAAGTTCTGCTATAGGTCCAAACTTAGCACGTAACTCAGCGTCTGCATCTTGGTTAGCCAAAGCTTCTGCCCAATACATAGCTAAATAAAAATGAGACCCTCTATTATCTATTCCTCCAACAGCTCGTGCAGGAGATTTATCATTTTCTAAAAACTTTTCTGTTGCAGCATCTAATGCGTCTGCCAAAACCTTAGCTTTCGGATTATCATAACGCTCGCTTAAATGCTCTAAACTTACGGCTAAAGCCAAAAACTCACCCAATGAATCCCATCGTAAATAGTTTTCGTCTACCAATTGCTCCACATGCTTTGGTGCGCTTCCTCCAGCACCTGTTTCAAACAATCCACCACCATTCATGAGCGGCACTATACTTAGCATTTTAGCACTGGTACCTAACTCTAGTATGGGGAATAGATCTGTTAAATAATCCCTTAACACATTTCCCGTTACAGAGATTGTTTCTAACCCGTTTTTTACTCTTTCTAACGTATAATGAGTAGCTTTCTCTGGGCTCATAATCAGTATTTCGCATCCGGTAGTATCGTAATCTTTTAGATACATATTTACTTTTTTGATAACCTCTGCATCATGCGCTCTTTCTTCATCAAGCCAAAACACAATAGGTGATCCTGTAGCCTTTGCTCTATTTACCGCCAATTTAACCCAGTCTTGAATAGGTGCATCTTTTACCTGACACATGCGCCAAATATCTCCAGCCTCCACCTTATGGCTTAATAAAATGTTGCCATTACTATCTATTACGTCTACTTTACCTTCTTTTTCTATTTCAAAGGTCTTATCATGACTGCCATACTCTTCTGCTTTTTGCGCCATTAATCCTACGTTAGGCACTGTGCCCATAGTAGTAGGATCAAAAGCACCATTCGCTTTACAAAAATCAATGGTCGCACTAAATACAGATGCATAACTGCTGTCTGGAATAACGGCATTGGTATCTCGTTCTTTGCCTGCATAATCCCACACCCTGCCACCGTTTCGAATCATGGCAGGCATACTCGCATCTATAATCACATCACTAGGTACGTGAAGATTTGTAATTCCCTTATCGCTATTCACCATACTTAAATCAGGCTGCTTTTCCATTACATCTGCTATATCTGAAAGTATTTCCTCTTTTTTGGTAGATTCTAGCTCATCTAACTTGGCTAGTAAGTTTCCAAAACCATTACTCAAATTAACGCCCAACTGCTCGAAAACAGCTTCGTGTTTTTGGTATAACTCATCAAAATAAACGCGAACGGCATGCCCAAATATGATAGGATCTGAAACCTTCATCATCGTCGCTTTCATGTGCAATGAATAGAGCGTTCCGTCTTTCTTGGTATCTTCAATAGTACCTTGTAAGAATGAAAGCAACGCTTTCTTACTTGTAAAAGTTGCATCTATAATCTCGCCAGCCAATAATTTACTTGCGCTTTTTAATTCTGTAAGATTCCCAACCTCGTCTGTATGTACAATAGTGTAAGTAGTTGGTTCTGCAATCGTTACCGATGTTTCGTTGTTTCTGAAATCACCATGCTGCATCGTGCTTACTTTGGTTTTGCTATCTGCAAACCACTTACCCATACGATGTGGGTTTTTCTTTGCGTAATTTTTTACTGCTTTTGGAGCTCTACGATCTGAATTACCCTCACGTAACACAGGATTTACTGCGCTACCCTTTGTCCTGCCGTATCGCACAGCTATTTCTTTTTCTTCATCTGTTACCGGATTATCTGGATAGTTAGGGATTTTGTATCCTTTGGCCTGTAATTCTAGGATGGTATCTTTAAGCTGAGGAACAGATGCTGATATATTAGGAAGCTTAATAATATTGGCTTCCGGTTTAGTAGCTAATTCTCCCAGTTCTGCCAAATGATCACCCACACGTTGCTCAGGTTCCAAATATTCAGGAAACTGACTCAAAACACGACCCGCAAGTGAAATATCTCTTGTTTCCACCTTCACCCCTGCCGCACTCGTAAATGCTTGTACAATGGGTAAAAAAGAAAATGTAGCTAACATTGGAGCTTCGTCGGTCTTGGTATAGATTATTTTTGGCATGATTAAATACGTTTTTAAATGGGTGCAAAGGTATTAGTTTTTGCAAAAGAGAACCAAGTGTAACAGTATTGTATCCCTAAAACGCTATTATGGAATCTATCTATGCTTAGGTTACTGCATACCCAAAAATATCTTTTTACTGTAATAGCTAAAAAACAACTTGTTCATATACATTTGCTCCAACAAAGGGGTGCTTTGCAGACCATAATTTCTGCATTGCTGAGATGATACCCACGATTCGCTTCTGCGAACGAAACCTGATGCAGATAATGCTGCCGTAGGGAATAAAAGATAGTAAGGTATCTCTCAACACTCCTGTAATTTTAAAATAAAACACAGGAATGAAAAAACAATCAAGTATAAGCCGCCAGGTAGCTTCTTTACTCTCACTATTTGTGATATCTACCATGATATGCTCTGGGCAAAACACCTTCAATGCTCAACTAAAAAATGCAAGTAGCTATGAGCCTATAGCTTCTGCATTTATTAGGTTAAGTAACAAGCAAAAAACATTTACCGCCTACTCTACCGAAAATGGCTCCATCTACATAGAAAATATTCCATCGGGAAAGTACCAAGCAGCAATAACCCATGTAGGATATAAAACATTCGTTGATTCTTGCGTGGTCTATGTTAATGCACAAAACGGTCCCGAGAAGATTTTCTTTTTATTACCCGATATGGCATTTTTAGATGCGGCAGTCATTACGACCGTACGTGCAAAAAATACTACCCCATCCACATTTACCAATATCAAAAAGGAAGAAATAGAAATGATGGATCAAAGTAAAGACTTCCCATTTTTACTTAATATGACGCCAAGTACCGTCATATCTTCAGACGCTGGAAATGGCGTGGGTTATACTGGAATTCGTATACGTGGCATTGATCCTACGCGCGTAAATATTACTGTGAATGGAATACCTATAAACGATGCCGAAAGCCAAGGAATGTACTGGGTAAATATGCCAGATCTCGCTACCTCCACTGAAAGCGTACAGATACAACGAGGAGTGGGCACAAGCACAAATGGATCCGCCGCTTTTGGTGCAAGTGTAAATATTCGCACAAATGAGTTACCCAAAGAATCCTCTACGCAAACAAGCTTTGGAGTAGGTAGTTTTAATACCCAAAGAATCTCTCTGCTGCATAATACAGGAAGATTAAAAAATAATTGGGCATTTCAACTCAGAGGCAGCTTAATACAAAGTGATGGCTACATAGACCGAGCAAGTTCAGATTTAAAATCTGCTAACTTGGTTGCTGCTAAATATTGGGATAAATCTGTTTTTAAAACCAATATACTGATTGGAAGCGAACGCACTTATCAAGCGTGGTGGGGAATACCTCAGCCGGTTTATAAGGGAGATATAGCAGGAGAAAACAGATATATAAATCAACTTTATATAGTTGGAACTGATCTTCAAAATTTACAAGAAAGTAATAGTAAAACCTATAATTATTACACCTACGAAAATGAAGTAGATCGCTACACACAAAATCACTATCAGTTTTTCTTTGACCATGCCTTCAGCAGCTTTTTAAAGCTGAATACGGCGGCGTATTTAACCACAGGTAAAGGGTACTTTGAGCAATTTAAAGCACAAGAAACACTTTCTGATTACGGCATTGGAAGCGTGCAACCTACCGGCGACACTTCCTTTTTAGGTGATGTGATACGCAGAAGATGGTTAGACAATACGCTAGTGGGAACTATAGCTAATGTGACGTATAATCGAAATAAATTTGAAACGATTATAGGAGGTGGGTTGAGCAGCTACAATGGTCGTCATTTTGGAGAAGCGATCGCCACCCAATTCACGGGTTATGAAGCCATTAATACTATTTATTATGATAACCAAGCGACCAAAATAGATGGCAACTTCTACGTCCGTCAATCTTACAACTATAATAACTTAATTCCTTATATCGACTTACAATATCGTACGGTAAATTATCAATTTGAAGGCTTGGACGATAGTCTAAACCTTGCCCCACAAGAAGTGAATTTTCTATTCTTTAATCCTAAAATAGGTCTCACCTACCTCCTTAAAAACAATGCCTTTTATGGCGTATTTGCCGTAGGTAACAGAGAACCGGTTCGCGATGATTTTAGAGACAATAAAAGCAGTATCAGGCCACTTCATGAAACTATGGAAAATGTAGAAGTAGGATATAGATATGCTAACAAAAGAAAGCAGCTGAATGTAAATTTATACACCATGCAGTATACTAACCAATTAGTCCTTACAGGAGCAGTGAATGATGTGGGACAAGCCATTCGCACCAATGTAAAAAATAGCTACCGTAGCGGTATAGAAATTGATTTTCAATACCCTATTACTAAAAAATTACAAGGCGGAGGTAACGTTACACTTTCAGAAAATAAAATTCAAAACTTTACTCAGTTTACAGATGACTGGGATAATTGGCCAGTACAAATTAGTGAGCAATTTATAAATACCGATATAGCCTTCTCTCCGAACACCATTGCTGCAGCTCTTTTGAGCTATAAAGCGAACACATTTTTTACGTTAAATGCAAGTGGCAAATATGTCAGTAAACAATATTTGGACAACACGCAAAATGATCTGAGAAGCTTGGATGCCTTCACCAATTTGGATTTCAGCATTAACTACACTTCTGCACAATTAAAAGGTACTAAAAATATTAATGTTGGACTTTACCTAAATAATGTTCTTAACCAATTTTATGCCCCAAATGGATATACATTTAGTGGATATTTAGGTGGTGAAAGACAGGATTTTAATTATGTGTATCCTATGGCTGGTTTTAATTGGATGATGAAGGTAAATGTTCTCTTTTAAGAACTAGTAATAGGTCCTGGGTTTTATGGTAATTTTCTACTTTAGTATAGACTCCCCATTTAAGTCTGTTGTTAATATATCACTCATATAGTCAAAAAAAGGTCTTATTACCATAAAAGTCTTCATCACTTCTTGAGGGAAAGTCGGGTCCATCACTTCTTCGTCTGTGAAACTTCTAAATGCATAGAACTGCTTCATTTGAATCCATTTAATATGAGGATGCTCTTTGTCAAAGTCACGCGGAGCTGTCGCCACTCTCTCTCCTCTTAGCTGGTCAAAATACAGTTTAAATGTTTTATCAGTGGTGATTTTAGTAATGATCGACTCATCTAGTTCAAATTCCTTTCGAATTCTGAATAAATCCTCTTTTGAGGGGTCATAAAATCCGCCTCCAACTACGGTTTGATTCCCCGGTTGAATACTTAGATAATAACTTCCTCGCCTAGAGTCTCCTAATCGGGTATAATAGCCACTAAAGTTTGTTTTATATGGCGATTTATTACTGCTAAAGCGTACATCACGATTAATTCTAAAAATCTTTGAATTCTCAATTTTATCAACCTCATCTAACTGACGATGGACTTCTTTTATCAATGCTAAAACCTGACTTCTTGAGACATCATAGTTTTTTTTGTGCAGGGTAAACCATTCGCGCGTGTTATTGGCGGCTAGCTCTTTTAAAAAAGAAAAAACAGTATTTGATAGCATAAAAGATTCGCAATATCCGCTATAATTTTAGTAAAGCCTAGTTGATCTAGGCAAAAAAAAACGTTCCCAAAATAATGGGAACGTTTTAATTTTTTTTGAGACTGAATTATTCAGCTACAGTAGCAGTTGAATCTGCAGTTGCTGTAGTATCAGCTGGCATAGCCGCTGCTTCAGCTGCTGCCATAGAATCTGCAGTTGCTGCTGCTGCAAGAGAATCTGCAGTTGCTGCCGCTGCTGCTTCTGCAGCACCATTGTCAGATTGAGAACAAGAAGTAAGTGTGATAGCTGCAACAGCTACTACTAAAACTAATGCATTTCTAAGTTGTTTCATTTTGGTTTGTGTTTAAATGTAATAATAGTGCAAATATGTATTTTTGGCTAATATCTTGTTACTCATTCATTTATGTTTTAAACAAAATATGTCTATTTTACCAATAATTTGTCGTAACACATTGATTTTCAAGTGTATTATTTTTTTATTAAATGTGAAAATAGAGCTTTAAACAGCTCATAACACCCCTTTATTATCACTTTTTACGGGGTAAGCACACATTACACCAACATTTTTCTGCGTAAAAAGGCAAATAAGCTTGGTGAAAAACAAGAAAAAATCGATAACAAGAAATTATCAAGGCACTTCAATATTTATATGCTTATTTGAAAAAAGAAATTTACGTTTACACTATTTGACATAGATTTGCACACTAAATAAGAGAATAATTTTTTTATTGTTTCTTATATTAAAAACATCGGGATGTAGCTTAGTCCGGCTAAAGTGCACGTCTGGGGGGCGTGAGACCGTGGGTTCGAATCCCGCCATCCCGACAAAAATTTAGAACAGCAGGCGTTTCGTCTAAAAATCTAAGAAGCAAATTTAAAATCAATGGCAAGTTTTAAGGAAATAATAAGTGGAGGTGTGCCTGTTTTGGTAGATTTTAGTGCAGAATGGTGTGGCCCATGTAAAATGATGGTCCCAATTCTAGAACAAGTGAAGAAAGAACTAGGTGAAAAAGTCAAAATTGTTAAAATCGACGTAGATAAAAATCAATCTTTGGCCAGCACATATCACGTACAAGGAGTTCCTACTTTAATGGTTTTCAAACAAGGAAAACAAGTTTGGCGCGAAAGTGGTGTAAGGCAAGCGAGTGAACTAGTTACTATTTTGAAAAGTTAGATTAGAGCTACCTGGTAATTCACGGCCTACTCTAAAGATCTAAATGTCTAATCCCTACGGTAAGTACTCTTTCTTAAAATTAGGTTTACGTTTCTCCAAAAAAGCATCACGGCCTTCTTTAGCCTCGTCAGTCATGTAGGCTAATCGTGTAGCTTCTCCTGCAAATACTTGTTGGCCTACCATGCCATCGTCGGTTAGATTCATGGCAAACTTTAACATTTTTATACTAGTTGGCGATTTTTCTAAAATTTCTTGAGCCCATTGATACGCTGTATCTTCTAACTCTGAGTGAGGAATTACCGCATTTACCATTCCCATATCAAACGCCTCTTGAGCGTTATAATTCCTACCTAAGAAGAATATCTCACGCGCTTTTTTCTGTCCTACCATTTTGGCTAAATATGCAGAACCATATCCACCGTCAAAACTAGTAACATCAGCATCTGTTTGTTTAAAAATAGCATGCTCCTTGCTTGCTAGTGTCAAATCACAAACCACGTGCAAACTATGCCCACCGCCTACAGCCCATCCTGGCACAACTGCTATTACCACTTTGGGCATAAAGCGAATCAAGCGTTGCACATCCAAAATATTAAGTCTGTGGTAATTGTCTTCTCCGACATAACCTTTATGCCCACGTGCTTTTTGATCGCCACCGCTACAAAAACTATAAACCCCATCTTTGCTGCTTGGTCCTTCGGCACTTAATAAAACCACTCCTATACTTAAATCTTCTTGTGCATCGTGAAAAGCATCTAGCAATTCACTGGTAGTTTTAGGACGAAAGGCATTTCGTACATCAGGCCTATTGAAGGCTATACGTGCTACGCCATTGCATTTTTTGTAGGTAATGTCTTCGTATTGTTTTACTGTAGTCCAACTGATCATAGGGCAAAGGTAATGTGTCAAGTTCAAACTCAAATACAAACTCAAGCTTCAATTTTTATATCTTAGAAAAGTGAACAAGTACATTCTACTTTTATTCATATTGTCTTTTGAGATAAAAGGAAATTCATACTCACAAACGCTAATAGGCTGTTTTAATAGAATGCAACCTGACGATTACGTGTACTTCCATTATATTTTTGGAAGAAGCAGCAAATCTCCAAAACCAATCGTTTTTGACAATAAAAGGGTAACTGTGAGAGATTGCTCGTAGTAATAGTCTATCCAAATATGAGGTTTTAGATAAAATAATAAAGCAAGGATGATCATAGGAACCAATCTACCTAAAGCCTCATAATACGATTTATCCTTTGTGTTAATTTTTTGCAGAACTATACCCAAGGCAATTAGTGCCCCTAAAAGTCCATAGGAGATAAATTGATCTGCGCCTGCCCATATATTAATCGAAAACAATAAGCCCGTCCAAATAAGTGCAAGCGACACTCCGCAAAGGCGAAAGACAATGCTTTTAAATAGATCTTTCTTAAGGACTGTTTTATCTTTTAACCACTTACGAAGACCAATACCTTGATAGAGTAACACCGATCCGAAAATATCAATGATACAAAGTACACTGACTGCTACAATAAGTATCTCACTAGCGAATGGCCAATGAACTACTTTAAAAATAAATCCAGTAAGCACACCCAAAATGGCTGCAATCTCTATGCGTTTCATAACGCAAGTATAGCTAATTTTGCTATTGTCTCTATTAGCGCGTTTCTAATAACTCACTTCTACAATAGCCTTCGCTGCTTGAGCGATGATCGCACGATTTACTCTTTCGACAGGGACTATGCAATCACAAAACCAATTTCTTGATTCTTTGGCTTGTTATTTCCCGTTAAATTCAAGGTCAACTAAAAATCATAAGAAAAACCCGCAGTTACAATTCCAAAATGTAGCCAATTTTTGACATATCCGTCGCTTGGCGGTCTTGAGTCATTAGACGTACCTACGGCTCCACCTCCTAAGTATCTTAGGTTTA
>JAFMCI010000105.1 GCA_017857855.1 Bacteroidia bacterium
GTAAATAACTAATGCGCTTGAAAACGAAGTGGTTAAGTACATAGAAAAGTAAAATAGTATGGTGATTTGAATATATTTTCCTGCTTCTGTCCATTGAGCTCCGAGTATAAATGGGGCTATGTTGTCTCCCCATACAACCAGTATCACGATTGGAATTATAGCAATAGCAAACATCAAATTAAAAAGCTGATGTGCCATTTGAGATGTCTCTTCCTGTTTATTTTTAATCCGTGATATGCGTTCAAAGAAAACTTGTCCTAAGGCGGCAGCTATCATCCCGAGGGGCAAATAGGTTAGCTTATAGGCATTGGCAAAATGTCCGGTAGCTTCTGTGCTGTCATAAATAGTAATGAAGAAAGTAGGCATACTAGTAGCCAGAATATTGATGAGCGCAGCTGGTGAGCTTAGCAAGGCCAGTGATTTGTATTTCTTAAAAATGGTGGTTAGTTTTTGGCGAGTAGTTTCAAACAACTTAAATGGTAGTTTTCGAGAGATTTGAACTAGTGAAATGACTTGTCCCAGAATATGTCCAGTAAGCAGTCCGTTCCATCCTGCCATAAGATAGGGGTGACTTAGTTTGTAAACAACGCTGCTTGAGGAAGTCACTACCCGATTGGTTGAAATAGTTGCATATTCTTTGTTTCTATTATGCCATCCTATTATCGTTTCTGTGCTGCTGCTAAGCCAAACTATGAAGGGGACAGAATATATTAGATCTACGTTATCTAGCTTGAGTAAACCTGCGATTTGGTTTTTAAACAGCGCGATGCATATAACTAGGCATAGACTGATTACTGCGTTTATCAATAAAGTAAGTCGGGTAACTTCTTGTGCCTGCGCAGTACTGTCTTCAACTACTATGGCGAGTTCATACCTTAGGCCTGCAATCGCTATGATAACAGCACTTAGTTTAAATACCACTTCAAACTCACCAAATTGAACAGGACTATACAGTCTGCCTAAAAAAATCATTGCTCCAAAAGCAATGGCTTGCGCTATAAACGAACCGCTAAATAGCGTGCCCGCATTTTTTAAGAAATCTGTTTTTACTAATTTCAATCTAGCAAAAGAAAACTTTTATTCTTAAAAATAGATGATTGCAATTCTGAGTTGCAGTTGGATCTTATTTCTTGTCTTCAAAAATGATGAGATTGATATTGAAATGTGTTCTGTACGCATATTTACGGAATCAAAGTGTATTTATGTTAGGCTATCAATTTTTGATAGATAATTTTGCAATAACTTATTAGATATGTCCGAAGAGCATTTTAAAAACGTCATTTCCCACTGTAAAGAGTACGGATTTGTTTTTCCAAGTAGTGAAATATATGATGGCCTTGCTGCCGTTTACGACTATGGTCAAAATGGAGTAGAGCTTAAGAAAAATATACGTGAGTACTGGTGGAAGAGTATGGTGCAGTTGCACGAAAATATCGTAGGAATAGATGCATCAATCTTTATGGCTCCTAAGGTATGGAAAGCCAGTGGTCACGTAGATGGTTTTAGTGACCCCATGATTGATAATAAAGACTCAAAAAAACGTTATCGAGCAGATGTTTTGATAGAGGAATATCAAGAAAAATATAGGGTTAAAAATAAAAAGGAAATAGATAAAGCTAAAGCAAGGTTTGGTGATGCTTTTGATGAGGCACAGTTTGTAGCCACTAATCCTAATATAGCTCGTAACAATGCAACTATTGCAGAAATTGACGCTAAGTTAAAGGACGGATTGGAAAGTGGTCAGCTGGACAAAGTTAGAGATCTGATTATTGAATTGGGGATAGCTTGCCCCTTAAGTGGCACTAAGAATTGGACAGATGTACGTCAGTTTAATTTAATGTATAGCACACAGATGAGTGCTACCGATGGCGAAAGTCAAATTTACTTGAGACCCGAAACAGCTCAAGGGATTTTTGTTAACTACCTAAACGTGCAAAAAACAGGAAGAATGAAAATCCCGTTTGGAATAGCACAAACCGGAAAAGCGTTTAGAAATGAGATAGTTGCGCGTCAATTCATCATGCGTATGAAAGAATTTGAGCAAATGGAAATGCAATTTTTTGTGCGTCCTGGTACTGAAATGGAATGGTATGCGTATTGGAAAGAACACAGACTAAAGTGGCACAAGAATTTAGGTACGGATGCCGTTAAATACAGATATCACGACCACGTAAAATTGGCGCACTATGCTAATGCTGCGGTGGATATAGAATATGATTTCCCGTTTGGATTCAAAGAGGTTGAAGGTATCCATTCTCGTACTGATTTTGACCTAAAGCAACATGAAGAATTTACAGGTAAAAAACTCCAATATTTTGATAATGAGACGAATGAGAGCTACGTGCCGTATGTGGTGGAAACCAGTATAGGCTTAGACAGAATGTTCTTAGTACTCATGAGTAATTCATTGCAAGAAGAAGATTTGGGAGAAGGGAATAGCAGAACAGTATTAAAATTACCTGCAGCTTTAGCGCCTTACCAATGTGCTATTTTACCACTAACGAAAAAAGATGGCTTACCTGAAATTGCTAAGAAAATAATGAAAGATTTGAGCTTAGAGTTTAATTGCTTTTATGAAGAAAAAGATGCAATTGGCAAACGTTATAGAAGACAAGATGCCATTGGTACACCACTATGTATTACGGTAGATCATGATAGTTTAACGGATAATTCGGTAACACTTAGGTTCAGAGACAGTATGGAACAACGCCGGGTAACAATCGCTGAACTAGAGCATATTAT
>JAFMCI010000049.1 GCA_017857855.1 Bacteroidia bacterium
AGATTGCTCATTGGCGTTACTCAAACCTTTACCTGCAAAAAACTGAGCTCCACCATTGCTAAACTGAATGATAACCGGTGCATTTAATTTTGCGGCGGTTTCCATTACGGCATTTACGGTACTGCTGCTCGTTACGTTCACGGCTGGCAATGCGTAATTATTTGCTTTAGCGTGTTGAAAGATGGCTTGTACCTCGTCTCCTGTGGCAACTCCTGGTTTGATGTTGTGACTCATAATTGGTTTTTATTATTGGGGCAAATTTATGATTTTAAATAGCAATGTCAATTTTCAATTGCAATGAGTAATTGAATTTATTCTAAACCCCTAATAAAAATGATTTTGCGCCATTGTAGGAACACGCCTCATTGTATGAACACGCCTCTGAGGCGTGTTCATACAATTGTGTTAAATAATTACGTGTTACACAAAAGGCATATTACTAAAAAGGCATTAGCAAACATCAATCAAACGTCTGCAAATCCACCAATTTTTTATAAATACCACCGCTTGCCATTAGTTCTGCATGTGTACCTTGTTCAGTGATTTGACCTTTGTCTAGGACCACTATTTTATTTGCACTTTGTATGGTACTAAGCCTGTGCGCTATCACAATGCTTGTGCGATTTTGCATCACTTGTTCTAATGCTTCTTGAACCATTTTCTCACTTTCGGTGTCTAGGGCACTGGTTGCTTCATCCAAGATCAAAATAGGAGGTTCAGAAACCACGGCACGCGCTATACTCATTCGCTGACGTTGGCCTCCACTCAGGTTACTGCCTTTTTCGCCCAAGTTGGTGTTATAACTATCGGGCATTTCACGGATAAATTGATGTGCATTGGCTACTTTAGCTGCATTCATTAATTGATCACCGCTTATATACGGATCGCCCATTTTGATATTATTGGCCGCTGTGTCGTTAAAAAGAATGGCATCTTGTGTTACAATGCCCATCATCTTGCGCAATAATTTTAGGTCCATTGCCGCAATATCTTGCCCATCGATGGTAATTGAACCACTTTTGAGCTCATGAAACCGTGGAATTAAATCGGCTAAGGTAGATTTACCTCCGCCACTTGAACCCACCAAGGCTACCCTCTCCCCTTTTTTAATGGTAAGATTGATATCCTTGAGCACCAAAGGACCGTCTCCATACCCGAAGTTTACGTTACTAAGCTTTATCTCATTTGAAAATAAGGGAGCAGGAACACCGTTGGTATCTTTTTCGGTTTCAGCCATCAACACGTCATTGATTCTATCCAAAGAAGCTGCTCCTTTTTTGAGTCTAAAAAAAGCTTCTGTAACCCCTTTAGCGGGAGGAATAAGTTGACTAAAAATGGCAATATATGCAATTAGAAACGAGCCTGTAAGCGCTGAATCCTTATTTAAGATAAGCGTTCCGGTGTATATCAATAAACTCGCAATTACAATACTGCTCATAAACTCACTTAAGGGAGACGCCAACAATTCTTTTCTGTTTACCTTTACCATCAAGCGGAAGTGATCATCATTTTGTTTTTTAAACCCGCTCTCTTTTTCTTTGATAGCACCAAAGGCTTTGATGATTTTAATGCCGTGTAAGCTTTCTTCTAAATGCGAGAGTACATCGGCCAGTTTTTCTTGTCCTGCCTGCGCAGCTGCTTTGAGCTTTTTACCAATTCTGCTAATCAAATAGCCACTTACAGGCAATACAATTAGCACAAAAAGGGTGAGCTGATAACTCATAATAAACATAGTAACAAGCGGTATAAGAATCGCTATGGGATGTTTAAAATACAGCTCAATAACGCCTAATAAACTCCATTCTACTTCTTTTACGTCATTGGTAAAACGCGAAAGTGTGTCGCCTCTTTTTTCTTTGTTAAAATAACCGATGGGTAATCTAAGTATGTGGTTATAAAGCCGTTCTCTAATATCACGAACCACCGCACTTCGAATAAAGGCGAGGTTGTAAAACGAAAGATAGACAAATAAATTCTTGAGCAAAAAAGCCAATACCAACCCTATTGAAAAATAAATAAGCGTTTGAGACTGACCCCATTCTGCAATTTTCACACTGGTTTGATAATCAAAATAGGCAAGCCATGTTTCTGTGTTGGACGTAAGTTCTACCGGTGTAAGGTCATTAATATTCTCCTTAAAAATAACCTTTAAGAAAGGGATAATAACACCAATGCTCACTACATTAAAAAGAGCCGCAAATACATTGAAACCAAAGAAAAGTTGCAGTTGTAATCGGTAAGGACGGGCTAATTTAAAAATGTCTTTAAACTTTAACACAGCTGCGAAGATAATCGTACCGAGATAAACCTACGGAAAAAAGAAATCGCCTGCGATAATTCCAACGGTAAACTCGTCCAAAAGAATACCATCGGATGAATACCGTTTAACGGTACTTTTCGAAACAAAATCTTTTACATCTGACACATAAATATCCCCGTTTTTAGGATCAATACCTATCGCATAAAAGATTGCTCCCTTGGCTTCTATCCATAATTGAGCAGTGCCTGTTTGCACATCACCTGTACCTCTCCAAATACCTTTTTCGGTGCAAAAATAAAGTATATCTAGATTTGAGTTATAAACCAAACCTGTGGGAATTGGACTTAATGTATAACCTACCGGATATTTTTGTCCATTAGCCTCCGTAAATGACATTAGTATAGGAAATTCATTGATTGCGCCTCCTCCTTTGCACAGTATTCTAATGTAATTATTCTTGTCAACTACGATTCCATCTGGGTTTACACCCGTAGAAAAACTATCCACCAAGGCATCTGTGAGCACATTTATACCATAAATCTTGTCTGCATCTGGAGCTGTACACCAAAAAATGCCATCCCGAAGAACCCCTTTGTCTGTAAACGTACCCGTAGGAATACTACCCGTAATGGTATTCGTGGTTAAATTCACAATAGCTATCGCCTTGGCATATAAATCAGTAACGTAGGCTTTACCTGGTTGCACTTCGTACAAATACCGAGGAGAATTGAACCCGTTTATCTCTACTTTTTTGGTAAAGTTGATGTCTGTAACCACTATTTTCCCAGAATTATTGATAACAAAATAGTAATTTTCACCAACACGACTCACAGACTGGAATACGTTCCCTAGTGACTCTTTGTTAATGCTTTTATAGATATCGTTTTGTACCGTTTTGCTATATGCTTCATACAATGAAAGCGTTCCTTCCCCCCAACCAAAATTTCCTTGATTTGCAATGAGTACTTCTCGGCTATTGGCAGTAGTATCTCTAATAATAAGAACAGGATCTGGCGTTTTATCTTTACAGCTTGGCAACCACGCTATCCCGGATATTAATAGTACTTTAAGGCAATTTTTAACGATTAGTTGTGCGCTCATATCTTACCTAACCACTACCTTTTGGGTGAATGTTTTCTGTCCTACCTTTACCTGTATAAGATACAGACCTGCTTGGGCAAACGATACTTCAGATGATTGCGTTTCGTTTATCAAATCACCTTGTTCATTGTAAACATAGGCTGTAAAACCTTCTAAATTTTCTATTTTTATAGATTCATTGCAGTAGGCTAAACTGGGATATATCTTAACTTGATTTAGCGTCAGTTCTTCTCGTTTTAATAGCGTTCCGTTGACCACTGCTACGGCATCCAAATCAAATCCACAGCTTGGAAACGGGGAAGGAAACGGATCGTTTATCAGTCTTCCTTTGCTATCTCGCGTGCCAAAACTATCGTTTACACTGCCTATTACATCTATCAGTCTTACATAATTTATTTGGTTTAATCCGACTTCTTGCAAATCGAATAAGGTGCCATAAGGCGCTTGATGCTTGCCAGCTAGGTTATAGATTTTTTCAGGTTCTATATAGCCGAAATTATCGGTTTGGAAACCTGTATCGGTAAGGCTCTCACTAGGAAAACGAATAAAATTTACGCCGTCTTCGCTCACTTCAACATGGGCTAACTCTAAGTAGTAACTCAAACCTACTTTAAAACCATTTTCAAAAACAGCAAAATCAAATCCTTCATTATTTAGTATCGGATTATCAAACGAAAGTGTAATCACACCGCCATCACCCAAGCTTACTATATCTCCATTAAAAGGACCCAACGCACTTGATACATCACCTACGGTTGGTTTGCCCAGCGCGGTGTCATTTACTTGAAGATACCCGAGTTGTAGCACAGCTCCACTTGCCCAGGCAACAATGCTATTGGCATCTTTGTGCACAGACCTACTACCGGCCTCACCTCCAGCAGGATCGAACTGCGCAAAACCCAATGTACCAGAGAATAGAAATGCTAGTGCAATGATTCTCATTGTTTTATAAATTTCTTAGTGGTTATTCCTTTTTCTGTTTGCACGCGCACAACGTAAATACCAGGAACAAGGTTTTGGGTATTTATATCAACACGTTTAGTAGAGATTTGACTACTTGCTAGATCTAATTGTTTTCCATCCAAGCTAAAAACGGCAACAGTTTCTATTCTATCGTCCGCCATTATGCTCATGTCACTCAACACTGGATTAGGATAAAGTTGGACGTTCGCTTTTTCCTCCCTATTTTCTATTCCAACAATGTGTTGCCATAGTTGCATACAGAAATATGCTGGCGTATTCATACCAAAGAAACCAACGTCACTGGATTGCAATTCAAACGTAATCTTATCACAAGGTCTAATTTCTGCATATTCCCACTCTTTTAAAATAAAGTCCTTCGTGTTGTCCAAAAATCTGAAATCTGCTAGATAAACGGTATCCTGAAACACCACTTCATTTTTATTATTTACGCTATTGATTAAAAGCCTAAAATAATCAGGATCATTGCCATCCAAACCTCCAAACTTTTTACTGAAGGAACTTCCGTTTAACATATCCAAATAAGCATAGGTAGCATTGGTAATTCCAAACTGAACTGCGGTGGGTATTCTTGTAAGACCATAAATATTTTCTTCAAACCCATTAAGTTTGTAAGGCGTTCTTATTTCATTAGTAATCCCACTATTCACAAAATGGAAATTATGGTTTATCCAATTCCCTGTAGAATACATTATCGGCGTTACAGATGAATATTGATTTTCATATCCTACAGTAGTATCGTCATATTGGGTACTTATACTCCAACCTTCCCATGATTGCCAATCGGCATTATAGGTATTAGGATAGAACAAATGACTTACCTTAAATCCTCCGGCACCATCTGCACCATTATCATACGTATCCTCAGGCAGTGTCGGAAAATCTATACCATCCGCATAAAAATCTGAAATACTATTAAAATCATCCATCCCAAAATAAGCAGGCGTGTTCATACCAAATTGACCTACGTCAGAGCTCTCATAACTAAACGATATACTGTCTACTAAAACGTCGTTGAGGCCATCATTATTAAAATCAACATACGTCCAATCATCAATTATATAATCTTTTGAATTATCTGCATTTCTAAAATCTGCAAGGTAAAAATCAACCGAACTCACTTCACTTCCAGACAAAAAGCCTTTAATAATGAGTTTAAAGTAGTCTGCGTCGTTGCCTGAAACTCCTCCAAATTGCTTACTAAAGCCACTACCATTTTTCATATCGTAATAGGCATAGGTTGTATTGGTGAAATAAGCTCCAGAAATCTCCCCCGCAGAGTCTAATTTGATGTAGGCTCCGTTTCCAGTAGATATCATATAATTAGAGGTATAACTAACGCCATGACCTGGAATTGCGCTAAATTGATTTTCATAACCGGCAGTGGTAGCATCCGTTCTATTACTCAACGCCCAACCACTCCAGCTGGCCCAAGTCGTATCATATTCATTATTAAAAAAACGACCATAATGGGTAAAGCCACTACTTCTATCTGCACCATTATTAAAGGTATCTGACTGGGTTAGAGGCAAATTATCAAACGTAGAATATACACGCGTATGGGGAAACTGCGCAAAGGTGAACGAGGTTGCAATAAGTGCAAGTAAGGCTAATATTTTTCTTTCCATGATTTTAGGGGTATAGTATAATTGATGTTTATTTTAAGCGTTCTACCTGGCAACGGCGTTCTTGGCTGCGTGTAATACGGCGTATTGAGCATATTGGAGGTGAGCAATCCTATTCTCCACTGGCGCAGTTGGTAATATCCACCTGCTTCTGTCAAGAAATAGGGATCAAGACTTGCCGAATTATCGCTTGTGTAGAAAGTAGCACTTACAAATTGCTCATTGATGTGTAATCCGAAGTTAGATCGCTGGAAACTCAACATTAGGTTAGATGTAAGCTGAGGCGTAAATAGTATTTGCATACCGTGTCTTGCGTCAGTCTTATTATCCAAATAATACGTCGACTTGGTCCAATTCACGTTAGACATTAAGGCAAAAGTACTGCGATGTATAACCTTACGGTAGGTAACGTTTAAAACGAATCCCCTGCTTATGACCGATTGAATATTTTCAGGTTTAATTTCAGGATAACCACTCCAGTTTATCCAGTTTTGAAAAACACCCAAAAATGGATTTAATTTAATGCTTAGTGCATAGGGATTATATCGTAACTCCAAATCTGCTTTGTATCCTTTCTCTGGTTTTAAATCTGGATTACCTAATGCATAACCAGGTTGATACCAAAACAGCTCGTTGAGTGTAGGGAGTCTCACTACTTTATTCAGACTAAACCCGATGTGCCGGGCCTCTGAAGCCTTAAACTTACCGCTCAAACCTCCGGTGTAGTATATTTTTTGGGCATTGGTCAATACTTGCTGATGAGCTGATAGCGATATTTTCTTAAGTTGTTTAGAGAATTCACTTGCCAGTCGTAACCTATTCCATTGCGCATTATTCGTGATTACCGCCGAAGTATAATAGGCATTTTCATTTCCGAGCACCAGTTTCAACACCGTTTTGTCACCCCATTTTTTAATACCTGAAGCCGTAGTATTGATATTTATAACATCGCTAAGGTATGATTCCTTTCGTTTATCGTCATGGTAGTTAATCTGCTCTTTCCATAGTTGATTATGCACGATTACCTCCCATTTTTTGGCTAGATTCTGCCTAAAACCATTGGTCATCATTAGATTTAAATCTTCTTGACGACTAAAGTTAACTTCTCCAATGCGCGGCGGCATAGCCCTGTCAGATGCCTGAAGATAAATAGTATTCTCCCAACTACCTTTTTGGTTAAGATGGAGCGATACCGACTGCATCAAACTTATTTTTTTATAGTCTGTATTCGCTTGAAAACTATCTATACCATAATGATTTAAGTTAACTCTGTTGGGAGACTCCGCAGCCAAAGCCGAAACACGGTATTCCCATTGTTTGGTATGATTGGCATATAGCGCAGATAAAATTTTGTCTTGTTGACTACTAACTTCTGCGGTAACTTTTAGTTGGGGTAAAGAAGAATTGGTTTTGAGTGCTAGGGCACTCCCCATATTTTGTGCACCATTTTGATCGTAATCACTATCACCGATGGATACTTGATCAAAGTGAATAGCATCAATCAAACTCAAATCCATAATACCGTTCATGCTACTTTGCATATTTGCTCCATTGATAACCAGCGGACTTTGCATGCTACCTAATCCTTTGTAGGACAATGTATTAAGGCCAGAAGAACCATTACTTCTTATGTAAATACCGGCATTTCGTTGCAGCATTTGACCCATATTTTGACTTGGGTTTGATTTGGAGATTTGTGCAAAAAGGAGAGCGCTGGTATATTCAGGAGATATTCGCAAGGCAAGCGTACTCACACTTACGGAGTCCAATTGCTCTGTTTTTAGACTATCCAAAGCAACCTGAGCAACGCAGAGTGTGCTTGAGACCGTTAACGATATGACAGCAAGTGCTGTGCGCATTTTTTGATTTTTTCTTTTTTAAAAAAAATCAACAACTATGGAATACATATAAAAGTCAGTATACAAAACTGCTGGCTCTTATTGCTTTTCTTCCCGAAAGCCATTGAGTATATTGCTTTTAGTAGGTCTTCTGACTTCGTTCCTGGATTGGCTTCCTTCCCATTCTTTTGTGTGAACAGTGGTTTTTAGATTTACCAATCTTTAATGCGGAACATTACAGCTGCGGGTACAGTGGAGGAGTTACGCCTCGCTTCCCTTGACTAAATGCAAAGCAAATGTAGTTGAATAAGCCGTTGATGAAAGACACAATATATGAACATTTTTAGTTAACTGTATAAACAATATATTTGCGCCCTAATGGCAACAACACAAGATTTATCAAGAGGAATGTTTTTACGCTACAACGGTCAATTATGCCAAGTAGTAGATTACCAGCACACCATGCCTGGCAAGGGTGGAGCTTTTTATCAGGTAAAAATGAAAAATGCAATTACTGGAAAATCGATAGAAAACAGATACAGAAGCGGTGAAAACATCGATGACGTGCGTGTTGATTTAATTGAAATGCAATACCTATACAAAGAAGGAACGAACTTAGTTCTTATGAACATGGAATCATTCGAGCAAGTTACTATTCCTGAATCTATGATGGGAGATCAAATGAAATTTCTAAAAGAAGAAATGATGCTGGGCGTATATTTTGATGAAGGTAACCCCATTATGGCAGATGCTCCAAATCATGTTGTATTAGAAATCACCTACTCAGAACCTGGATTAAAAGGAGATACGGCAAATAACCCACTCAAGCCTGCGACTCTGGAAACTGGCGCAATCGTAAGTGTTCCGTTATTCGTAAATACCGGAGAAAAAATAAAAGTAGATACACGTACGGGTGAGTATGTAGAAAGAGCGAGATAATCGACACACACTACTTAAAAAAAAATGCTGACATTTTAAAGTGTCAGCATTTTTTTTGAGCAATTATTTGGTGGACTATATCATTTGTATAACGATGTATATAAGTAACACCAATAAAGCTAAACCCACTAAGCTTACTAGCAATCCACCAAATTTAGAAAACAGCGCTAAAATCAGTAACACCAACAAAATAATCGCTAGGATATAAAGTACATTTCCTACGTCACTGCCTTTACTCATTTGTTGAGATTCTATTTTTTTGGCAAAGTGATCGTTCATCTTTTTCAACTGATTTAATGGCTTCTGGCTAAGTAATGCTTTAGGCAAACCCGCTTTATGTTTTGCTGGAACTACCTTTAATTCAGCATCTGCGTTTTTGGCCAACAACCTAGATTCATTTACTTTAGTCTGTGGCAAATTAATCGTTGAGCCCTTTTCGACGAAAGCTTGCCCACTTGGTTCAGTTAAATTTAAGTCGTTTATAACTACATTTTGTGTCTTTGAATTCTCCACCTGTTGTTTTAGGTGTACATCCTTTACAGGCGAGTGTACGATGTGTTTGACCTTGGTGCTTCTTGTTAGAGATCCATACCTTGCTTTTGAACAAGAACTTAGTATTAAAATGCCCAAGACAACTAGGCTCAAAATTGATTTATTTAATTTCATATGTATGTTTTTTTGTGTTTTCCAAAGGTAGTGAATGTTTGCTCATGAGCCTATATACATTACTTAAATTAAGTGAACCCTATTTTTTTGAGTTATCGAAATTTAAAACTTGTATAGCTCGATTATAGTCTCTTCCATTTATTCGTTTACTTTGCACCAGCAAAATTAAGATGCAAGTATATTTAGATAACGCTGCTACCACTCCTATGGATGTACAAGTCATTGAGAAAATGACCCAAGTAATGCACGAATGTTATGGTAACGCTTCTGCAATACATTCTCAAGGCAGAAAAGCGAGAGCAGTAGTAGAAATGGCTCGTAAGGACATTGCAAAATTGCTTAACTGCGCTAGCAATGAATTAATATTTACAGGAAGTGGTACCGAAGCCGATAATATGGCTTTGCGATGTGCTGTAAATGATTTAGATGTAAAGCACATCATAACCAGTGAGATAGAACACAAAGCAGTAATAGACACCGCTAAGGAATTAAAAAACAAAGGAAAAGTAGAGCTTCACTTTGTAAAGCTAGACCAATATGGACGCGCAGATTTGGATGACTTACAAAAACTTGCGTCTCTTTACCCCAACAGCTTAATTTCTCTTATGCACGCCAACAATGAGCTAGGAACATTAAATGACGTGCCTGCAATTAGCAAAATAGCACGCGCTAACCACTGTTATTTTCATACAGATACGGTGCAGACCGTCGGTCATTACACGATTGATTTACAAGAATTGGACATCGACTTTCTTGCATGCTCTGCCCATAAGTTTCATGGACCTAAAGGAGTTGGGTTTCTATACAAGAACAAATCGTTAAGAATACGCCCCATCGTAACCGGTGGCGGACAAGAGAGTTCTATGCGCGCTGGTACAGAAAATGTGACCGGTATCGCTGGATTAGCCAAAGCACTTGAAGTTGCTTATAGGAATATTGACGTAAAGATAGAAACCGTTTACCGCCTCAAAGCGTATTTTATGGAACAACTTTTAACTCAAATACCTGGTGTATGTTTTAATGGCGACACGAGTAAAAAAGGAGGATTATATACCGTTCTAAATGTATCCTTGCCTCCTACGGATAATGCCTCAACCTTACTTTTTCAACTGGACATGAATGGTATCTGTGCTAGTGGAGGTTCTGCTTGTAACAGTGGCGCTGTAAACGAAAGTCATGTATTAAATGGGATAAAGCATCCTGCAGACAGATCTGCTGTACGATTTTCCTTCAGTAAATTTACGACCAAAGAAGAGATAGATTTTACAATCTCTACCTTAAAAGAATTACTCTAGTAGTTATGATACTCTAGTTACCAATGCTTTTGAATTAAATTCAGAGCTTCGCATCATGATAAAATTAAAACAGGTAATCCTTACTGCCTTTATGGCAATTACGCTTGCTGCATGTGGGCAGTCTAGTAACGTTAAAACATTAAAACAAGACGAGCTCAACGCAAAAGCTACTGAAAAAAACGTAGTTGTTATTGATGTGCGAACTCCAAGTGAAATTCAAGAAGGTTTCATTCCACAAGCAACCGCTTTTGTTGACTATACATCAGCATCCTTTCAAACGGAAGTTCAAAAATTAGATACCTCAAAAACCTATGTTGTTTACTGCAGAAGCGGTGGCAGAAGTGCAAAAGCAGCATCTTTTATGGCCAGTCATGGTTTCTCCAAAGTATACAACTTAGAAGGTGGTATAAATAACTACAGCGGAAAGTTAAAAAATTAGTAATTTACATTGAAGTTTTCTGCGCTTACACCTACACTCAAAGGCATTTTTCTAGCCATAAGTATAGCACTAGTAGCTATACTTATGGCTAATTGGTCGGGTGTAAATAGTATTCTGCTGTCACTCATTGTTGGTGTTATAGTAGGGAACACGCTAGCGCTTTCAGATACATTTGATCCAGGTGTTAAAGTAGTAAGTGGCTTATTTTTAGAAATAGCCATTGTACTAATGGCCTTTGGCATTGACTACGGCAGTTTTTTAAAGCTAGGCTGGCAAACTATTCTAATTATTATTATCACCATTGTTGTCGTGCTTTGGGCTACGCTATTTTTAAGTAAAAAGATGTCATGCCCGAGCAGCGCTGGACTATTGGTGGGTTTTGGTACCGCTATTTGTGGTTCTGCAGCCATTGCTGCATTAGCGCCAAGTGTTAGCCGAGATAAAAGCGACATGGGAATCGCAATGGCAGTGGTCAATTTATATGGCCTGTTGGGTATGATTGTTATTCCTTTTTTAACTACGGGTTGGCTTACCGATATACAAAATAGTTTGTTACTAGGCGCTAGCCTTCATTCGGTAGGAAATGTAGCAGGAGCAGGATTTGCCATGAGTGAGTCTATTGGCGAAATGGCCGTTACCATCAAACTGGGAAGGGTAGCGATGCTCACTCCTGCCCTACTTATTTTTGGATATTTTACGTCTACTGCGGATGATTCTGGGATAAAAACAAAACTTCGTCTACCTTGGTATTTAATCACTTTTATCGCTGTTTCCATACTGGGCTCTTTTATCCATTTTTCTCCTGATGTATTAAGCTATACAAAGCACGGGAGTAACTTTTTATTGGCTATAGCTATGGCAGGTATTGGCTTGAAAGTCAGTTTTAAAACCTTATTCTCTTCAGGAAAAAAAGGATTGGTTTTCGGTGCTATTCTTTTTGGAGCTCAATTATTGGTTATCTTATTTCTTATTTGGGTCTTTGATATTTAGGTAGTCACTCTTCCCTAGTTACACATTCACAAAGCTAGTTTTTAGCTAAATTTTGCGATACTTGTAGGATGAAATACATTCTTGCATTGTCGTTATTCATCAGTTGCACTAATCCAGTACAAAATCCTAGTAAATCTGACCTAGTTGAAAGTCTTAACTCGCTTATGAATAAGTGGCATAAGGACGCAGCCGAGTCAAATCTTGATGGCTATATTGGATTTATGGACAGCACGTGTCGCTACATTGGTACTGATGCTACAGAAAACTGGAAACGCGATGAATTTGCCTCATTTTGTAAACCGTATTTCGACAAAAAAACAACATGGGATTTTAAAACAGTGCATCGCACTGTTCAGCTTAACGCAGAAAATAATACCGCATGGTTTTATGAGATTCTAGATACGCATATGGGCACTTGCCGAGGCTCTGGTACCTTAGAAAACAGTAATGGCGAATGGAAGTTAATGCAATACATTTTATCGGTTGCTATTCCTAACGAGAGCATGAACGCCGTAAAAGATGCCAAACACGATGCCGATTCCGTTTACGTCTCGAGACGCTAAACCCTAAACACAGCAATCGGAGACTTAGAGAAGTGACCAATATGCCTAATCTCGAAGGCATTTATACCCAAGAGACGTAAATTCCTGATAATTATACAGTTTTAACTAAATAATTATCATTTTGTTATGAAAAAACTAGCTCTGTAAAGTCTGTAAAGATACCTTTGCATCGGATGAAAGTCAAAAACCTACGATGGGGACCAAGCGGGCCTAGATCATTACCCAAAGGACATAATTCTTGGTTATCCTATTGGACTACAAATTACGGTAGAACCGTCACTGTTTGCAAAAATAAAGATTGCGATAACCCTTCTAGCGTTGGAGGTCACGTGCTACCTCCTGATGGTAAGCGTAGCAACAATTGGTACATTGTACCTTTATGTGATGAATGTAATTCTGAGCAAAACAGACACGAATTTGAGGTTGAGCCAAGACATTTGGTGATTATTAGTAGCCAACTTTCTTAACTTACATCGTTCGGATTAAAGTGACAATTTAAAGTATAACCACTTTATCTTCGCACTTCTGAAAGACCTTCTGCTCATAACGCCTCCTTTTACACAGCTTAATACACCTTATCCGGCTACTGCGTATCTCAAAGGATTTCTTAATACGAAAGGAATATCTGCCTTTCAAATGGACTTAGGTATTGAAGTAATCTTAGCTCTATTTTCCAAAAAAGGACTACAAGAAATTTTTGACTTTGCAGAACAGCAACAAAGCATAGAGAGTGAAAATGCAAAACGCATCTTTGCTTTACAAGGCAAGTATATTCATACCATTGATTCGGTAATTTCCTTTTTACAAGGACATAACCCTACCTTAGCTCGTCAAATTTGCACCGAAAACTACTTGCCAGAAGCGAGTCGGTTTATAGAAAACGACTACATGGAATGGGCCTTTGGAAATATGGGAATGGCAGACAAAGCCAAACACCTTGCCACCCTATATATCGAAGATTTAACTGATTTTATACAAGAAAATGTAGACGCTAATTTTGGGGTTAGTAGATATGCAGAACAACTGGGCAAAAGCGCTAATTCATTTGACGAATTGCACGAAGAACTTAGCTATGAGCTTTCGTATATTGATAAGATTTCGCTCGGTATATTGGCACAAAAAGTGACGGAGCACCAACCCAAATTAGTATGCATCTCTGCTCCTTTTCCGGGCAATTTATTTAGTGCGTTTCGCTGTGCGCAGTATATTAAAGAAGCTTATCCAAGCATAAAAATAGCGATGGGTGGCGGATTTGCCAATACCGAATTACGAAGTATAAACGAGCCTAAGGTTTTTGATTATTTTGATTTCATTACGCTTGACGATGGCGAATTACCCATAGAACTGCTGCACTCCTTTGTAAAATCTAAAAGTGAGACCAAAGACTTTCTTTTCAAACGCACTTTTTTGAGAGAAAGCGGCGAAGTACTTTACAATAACTTTTCGCTGCGTAAAGATTACAAGCAAGCAGAACTGGGCACACCCGACTACTCTGACTTACTGCTTACGCACTACATTAGCGTAATAGAAGTTGCTAATCCGATGCACAGCTTATGGAGTGATGGCCGCTGGAATAAGCTTACGATGGCTCACGGATGCTATTGGGGTAAGTGCACTTTTTGCGATATTTCATTAGACTACATTGGTCATTATGAACCTATCGCTGCCTCTATTTTGGTAGACCGAATGGAAGCGATACTAGCGCAAACCAATGAACGTGGTTTCCATTTTGTAGATGAAGCAGCTCCGCCGGCACTTATGCGTGAAGTAGCGTTGGAAATTCTGAAAAGAAACCTAGATGTAACCTGGTGGACCAATATCCGCTTTGAAAAAAACTTTACAAGAGACCTTTG
>JAFMCI010000106.1 GCA_017857855.1 Bacteroidia bacterium
TTGTTGAAATCCTTGGAGAGGAACGTTTTAAAATATCTGATTTAGGAGTTACTTCCAGGGTATTCTCCAATTGGAAACTTAACAACGTTATTCCAAAGGATGACGGTAGACAATGGGTACGTCTGAATTTCTTTGAGTTTTTTTGGATACAAATTATCAAAGACCTACGAGATTTAGGTATACCCCTTGATCGAATAGCTAAGGTTAAGGATCAACTTTTCCAGCAAGTTCATTTACGAGATATTTACTATGATGAGCATGGTGATGTTAGTGACGAAACTTTAAGTAACTTAAATAGATTTCTTTCAGAAGAAGAAATAATTCAGTTTAAGGATTTTTTAGTTACGGGTAAAGATAACGAACAATTAGCTCCTTTTTTAGATGTTTCTATCAGTTATTTCTTTGGATTAGTGGTCAACGTTCTCATCAATCAATCCGATGATAAAATTACGATTGACAAGGATGGGAATGTGGATTACATAAGAGCAGATATCCAAAGCGATAGTTATTCCTTGAATCCTATCTATTCAGGACCTGTAGTGATTATTTCTTTAAAGAGATATCTATATATGCTGATGACAGAACCTCAGCACATACCACGCGCACATCAACTGGGGCTATTAAATAGTGTAGAATCGGAGGTTATTCAATCCATGAGAGTCAATAACCTAAGGGAACTAACTATCTCCTTTGACCCAAGCGAAGCATATCAAGATATCACTTATACATGGTCTAAGAACATAAAGCAAGAAGATATGGAACATGTAATGAATCAATTCTTAGGCAAAAAGCATGTTGCTTTAACTATGAAGTCCAACGATGGTAAGACCGTTCAATATGAATACCAGAACCGTAAACGAATATACAACAAATGATACAGGCATTGAATAACCCAAGCCTACATAATTACTGGCTAACGAGGAACAGAAGAACTGCTCTGCGGCACAATCTCATTAGATTATGCAAAAGAAATCATCTCAAGGAATTACCCTGGAGGAGCTTAGCACGTATCAAGGATTTGAAGAGCTTACTCAAGCTGAACTTGAGGAGGCATTACAATTTATTCAAGTCATGACAGACCTCCTTCACACCATACATAAGCAGTAATTAGAAACCCAATAAACATAAAACAAAAAAATAGTACAGATATGAGCGATAAACTAAATGCATTTGGAAAAGGGAAGACCACTTCCCTATTTCAATCCAAAACAGCAGTTGCCTATACTAGAGTCTCCACCAAGGAGCAAGCCGATAATAACCAAAGTTTAACTACCCAAGCAAACCAGATACTCATGTATGCACAAAAGACGGGTATCGAGATAGTGAAAAGTTTCGGAGGAACTTATGAATCTGCTAAAACAGACGAGCGGATTGAGTTTAAGGAGATGATGGACTACGTCAAGAAAAATAAGATTGGATTAATTCTGGTGTATTCCTTTGACCGATTTTCTAGATCCGGAGCCAATGCCGTATACATCACAGATCAATTAAAATCTAACAATGTACAGGTAGTCTCAGTCACACAACCTGTGGATGCTAGCACCTCAGCTGGTGAATTACAGCAGAACATACAGTTTATTTTTGCGCAGTATGATAATCAGCAGCGAAGAGAAAAGTGTATGGCCGGTATTCGGCAAATGCTTACCAATGGAGATTGGCCGACGAAACCGCCATTGGGATATGATTCGGTAAAAATCAATGGAAAAAGGCAGATTGTTATTAATAATAAAGGGCTTTTACTAGCTCGCGGATTGCGCAAAAAGTTAAAAACAGACATTAGCTTCAAGGAACTTAGTTATTGGTTTAAATCACGCGGATTTGAGGTGACCAACAAACAGCTTTCTATCATTGCTAGAAATGTATTTTACTGCGGATATATGTCACACACCGCTTTAAACGGAGAGGTTGTGGTTGGCAACCATCAGGGAATTATTACCCAAAAGGAGTTTTTAGCCCTAAATGATCTTTTAAATGCACGATTTACAGATAGAAAAAAGGTCAATAAAACTAATATACCTGAGGTTCCCCTTAAGGGTCATCTCAAATGTGCTAAATGTGAAGCTAATTTGACTGCATACTTAGTCAGAGCCAAAAAACTATGGTATTACAAGTGTAACACCCACGGTTGTAAGCAAAACATTAGTGCAACTAAAGTACATCAAGATTGGGTCAGTACCTTAACAGATTTACAATTAGAGCCTAGGTTTATTATCCCAATAACAAAGAACTTCCTACTAACCCTAGATATGGAAAAGGAGAATCATCATAAGGATCAACAAACTATTACTGCACAAGTAAAAGAGTATAAGGATCAAATTAAGACTGTAGAATCCAACTACGCACTAGGAAAAATATCAGAGGAAATATATACGCGTGTACTATCAGAAATCCAGCAAAACTTAAGACCATTACAGGAAGAAATGGCAAAAGGTGTCTTTCAATTATCGAACCCTGAAAAATTAGTAGTAAACGCGGTAGAAAATTTAAGTAACCTATTGGTAATGTGGGATAAGCAAGATTTGCTTGGAAAGAAAATAATGATAAAATCACTCTACCCGAAGGGAATATTCGTGGATGTTAAAAATATGCTTTATCGAACCCAAAATAAAAATGTGTTTATCGAGTATATCCAAGATATAACGGGGGATTACGGTCAAACAAAAAAGCGGAATAGTGAACCTA
>JAFMCI010000107.1 GCA_017857855.1 Bacteroidia bacterium
ACCGACTATTATAGCTATAGCGCCCTTGTACACTATGTTAAGTGAAACAGGATTAGAACTTGGTGAAGCTGCATTGTTTTGGGTAAAAATGGACGATTTGAGACCCATACTTGCTCAGCAAGAAGTATTTAACAGACGCAATGACGCCTCTCGACTTAGCTATGACCAATGGTTTGAAACCAGAAACTTTGCGAGTCATATTGTCAAGCGGAGTAACGTGTATGATGCAGACATAAATCAACTTGAAGAGTATAGAGATAACGGCGAAGCAGCTTTGCTCGAAAGTGAGGAAATTAGAAACGATTTATACGTACTTGAACATGATTTGTGGGAGTATTAATTAACAGCCCGATGGTTTAAATAATTAAGTCCTAATGGTTACTTTTGCCGTGTTAAAAAACCGACAAAACACTTATGGCATATTTCTTCACTTCAGAGTCCGTTTCAGAAGGACATCCAGATAAAGTAGCAGACCAAATATCTGATGCGCTTATAGATCACTTTTTAGCATTTGATCCCAGCAGTAAAGTAGCGTGCGAAACTTTAGTAACTACAGGTCAAGTTGTATTAGCTGGAGAAGTGAAATCAAATACCTATTTAGATGTTCAAAAAATAGCACGCGAAACCATCAATAAAATTGGTTATACCAAAAGTGAGTACATGTTTGATGGCAACTCTTGTGGTGTATTTAGTGCCATACACGAGCAGTCGCCAGACATTAATCAAGGTGTAGAGCGTAAAAACCCGGAAGAACAGGGAGCTGGAGATCAAGGAATGATGTTTGGGTATGCAACCAACGAAACGGAGAGCTTTATGCCACTTCCGCTTGAGCTTAGCCATATCTTACTGAAAGAACTCGCAGAGCTTAGACGCGAAAACAATGAAATCAAATACTTAAGACCAGATAGTAAGTCTCAAGTAACCATAAAGTACGACGATAATAACAAACCAATAGCTATTGACTCTATTGTTATCTCAACTCAACACGACGATTTTGACTCAGAAGAAGTAATGCTTGCTAAAATTAAAGCCGACGTTATTTCTATATTAATCCCAAGAGTAAAAGCTTTATTGCCAGCTGAAACCCAATCACTTTTTACCAATGAGATTACGTATCACGTTAATCCAACTGGCATATTTGTTATAGGTGGACCACATGGCGACACAGGATTAACCGGACGTAAAATTATAGTTGACACGTATGGCGGAAAAGGTGCACATGGTGGAGGCGCATTCTCTGGTAAAGATCCGAGCAAAGTAGATAGAAGCGCAGCTTATGCGACGAGACATATTGCCAAAAACTTAGTAGCTGCAGGAGTTGCAGATGAAGTTTTAGTGCAGGTAGCCTACGCAATTGGAGTAGCCAAACCAATGGGATTATATGTAAACACCTATGGAACTTCTAAAGTAAACATGACCGATGGCGAAATTGCTGAGGTGTTATTGACCATGCCTAAGTTTGACATGAGACCTTACTTTATTGAACAACGATTCAATTTACGTACTCCAATATACTCAGAAACTGCGGCTTATGGTCACATGGGACGAACAACTGAGACAGTAACTAAGACCTTTACAGATGGCGGTGGAAACATCATAAAAGTGGAAGTTAAACTTTTCCCTTGGGAAGAATTAAATGTAGTGACAGATTTAAAAGCAACATTTAATCTTTAAGACCAACATAACTTAATTACCACTGAGTAGATATTATAAAACATTCATTACTGATAAATTAGACATTAAAGAAAAACCAAACATATGTGTGGAATTGTAGCTTATTACGGACCAAATCAGGCCTATGACTTCTTAATTAAAGGATTACAACGACTTGAATATAGAGGGTATGACAGTGCAGGAATTGCCCTTTTAGACGGTGATCTTAAGGTATATAAGAATAAAGGAAAGGTTTCTGAGCTAGAAGCTACCGCTGCGGGCCAAGATATTACAGGAACAAGAGGGATAGGACACACCCGTTGGGCTACCCATGGTGAACCAAACACTGCTAATGCACACCCACACTTATCGCAAAGTGGTGATATTGCTTTAATTCATAACGGAATTATTGAGAATTACGCCACACTTAAAAAAGTACTTGTACAACGCGGACACACCTTTAAAAGTGACACGGATACGGAAGTACTCATTCACCTTATTGAAGAAATAAAGAACAACGAAAAAGTTGATTTGTTAGAGGCAGTACGATTAGCTTTAAACGAAGTAATTGGGGCATATGCTATTGTTTTATTGAGTAAAAATGATCCAAACACATTAATTGCTGCACGTAAGGGAAGTCCACTTGTAGTAGGAATAAGCGATACTAAGGGAGAGTTTTTCTTAGCAAGTGACGCCACTCCAATCGTGGAATACACCAAGACCGTAACCTACATTGATGACAATGAAATTGTTTCTATACACGATGGTGAGATGACCATTAAAACTATTGACAATGTTCACAAATCGGCATTTATGCAGCAGCTAGAAATTAGCCTTGACGTTTTAGAAAAAGGAGGTTATGAGCATTTTATGCTTAAAGAAATTTTTGAGCAGCCGAAATCTATCTACGATTCTATGCGTGGACGATTTGATCCTGTTAATTTAACTTTCGCTATGCGAAGCTTAGAGGAATATGCAAGTAAAATAAAAAACTTAGATAGAATCATCATCGTTGCTTG
>JAFMCI010000050.1 GCA_017857855.1 Bacteroidia bacterium
TTAAAGTAGAATGTGAGTATCTCTTGTTTGCTAAAGAAAAACTCCAACTTAAAAGCGGTACTCCATTCCTTTATTTTGGCGATAATTGTTCTTACTCCGGGTATAAACCCTAAAATACCACCTTTTCGGTGACCTCTAGTGTTATATAAATTTTTTGCGAGCTGATTGGTAATTGTACTTCCTCCCCGCTTAGAACCCGAAACCGTAGATGCAGCGGCAGACATAATACCATAAATGTCTAATCCGTGGTGCAAGTAAAATCTGACATCTTCAGTGGCAACTAAGGCATTCACGGTATTACTATCAATCTCTTCAAAGGTAACCGGCGTCCTTTTTTCAACATAGTAAGTACCCATTAAAACCCCATCAGCGGTATATACTTCAGACACCAGCGGCATAGGAGGATTACGCACATCGTTTATCCCTGGCATTTTTCCGTAAAGCCAAAGAAAATTAGTTTCTAAACTAAAGAGAAAAAAGAAAATACACAGGAATAGCGTATATCCCATACTCAGCACTTTCTTCCAAGTACTTAACCCTTTGAACTCTTGATAATTAAATAAAGAAAATGACCACAACTTATTCCAATAAGTTACAGTTGCAGTTACGCCTTGTTTGAGCCAAGATGGTGATTTCTCATACCATACGCTTATCAGTTCTTTCGATTTCAACTTCAAAGAAAATTAGATGGTAAAAGTACGTAAATGCCTACAAATTAATTCAAGGATAAATAAAAATGAATGCGCTGATAAACAAACATTTACACCTTTCTAAATTAAATGATTTTGTCAAAAATATCGTAAAATACGAGTGCAGGAGAACTTACTTATATGTTTTTACTCTTACGTGGTCGTAAGGTACGATCTTTCTTTTCTGGCTCTTGACCGGGCTTAGGCCTAGCTTCTTGTACAGACAGCGGTCTGTCGTTAACCTTACGCTTGTCCATTTTTAAGATCGCCTTTTGTCCCGCGTAATTGCTAGCCATCATTACAAAACCGAAACCCTTTGGCTTTTGATCTGTCATATCTTTTAAAATTTTAACAGACTTAACTTCTCCAAATTCTGAAAAAAGTTCTTGTAATTCTTCTTCGGTTATCTTAAAGTCAATGTTAGAAACAAATAAATTCATCTAGAAATACTTATTGTGGAATATGGTGGATTTGATTTTTAAATTAAGACGATAGTCAATAGAGCTGCAAAAGTATTAATTCTGAAACAATCTAGCATAAACTAAGGTTTCTTATTTTTGCTCTACCTAAATGAAGAAAATAGCCAATTATATAAACGGTAAATTAAGTGCTCCTGCCAGCAATCAATACATTGACAATTACAATCCTGCGACGGGTAGCGTATATTCCCTTATACCTAATTCAGGTGACGAAGATGTTCAATTCGCTATTAAAAGTGCCCGTGAGGCATTTGACAGCTGGTCTTCATTACCCAATGCTAAAAGAGCTAGTTGGCTAGATAAAATAGCTAACGCAATAGAATCTCGAATGGATGAGCTTGCATTGGCAGAAAGCATAGACAACGGAAAGCCTCTTTCTCTGGCAAAATCAGTAGATATCCCCAGAGCACGAGACAATTTTAAGTTTTATGCCACAGCTATTATGCATTATGCCTCAGAAAGTCATCGTACCGGAGATGGTATTATCAATTATACATTGCGTAAGCCTGTCGGTGTGGCGGCTTGTATTTCTCCGTGGAATCTCCCACTTTACTTATTCTCATGGAAAATAGCGCCAGCGCTAGCTGCAGGAAATACGGTGGTTGCAAAGCCTTCAGAAATCACGCCCATGACGGCCTATTTACTTTCCGAAATTTGTGTGGAGATTGGACTTCCAGCTGGCGTTTTGAATATCGTACACGGTTTAGGTGCTACGACCGGCAACGCTATCATTTCTAGCAATGAAATTGACCTCGTTTCCTTCACAGGGGGGACTTCTACTGGGGCTCATATTGCTAAAATTGTAGCACCAAAATTCAAAAAAATGAGCCTTGAATTAGGAGGCAAAAATCCCAATATCATTTTTGATGATTGTGATTTTGAGAAAGCGCTAAAAACTACCGTACACAGTTCGTTTGAAAATCAAGGACAAATATGTTTATGCGGATCTAGAATTTTAGTGCAACGTGGCATTTACGAAAAGTTTAAAAATGCATTTGTGGAGCAAGTTGGGAATATGAGAATAGGCAACCCGTTGAATGAGGATAGCCAGCTAGGAGCCATAGTGAGTAAGCCACATTTTGACAAAATTTTAAGTTATATTGAAATAGCTAAGTCTGAAGGAGGAAAAATATTAACTGGGGGTATACCCATTTCTTTGGCAGACGACAATAAGGATGGTTGGTTTATCGCCCCTACGATTATCGAAGGGTTAGATCAACAATGCAGAACAAATCAAGAAGAAATTTTTGGGCCTATAGTCACCATCCAACCTTTTGACACCATTGAGGAGGCTCTAGAACTGGCTAATTCAACAGAATATGGTCTTGCAGCAACCATTTGGACCTCTAACCTAAGTACGGCTCATCATGTAGCAGATAAAATAAAGAGCGGGATAGTATGGGTAAATTGCTGGTTACTCAGAGACTTACGCACGCCATTTGGTGGTATGAAAAATAGCGGTGTAGGTAGAGAAGGCGGCTGGGAAGCCTTAAATTTCTTCACAGAACCAAAGAATGTGTGTATTAAATTTTAATTAGCTGAGTATAGTTATTCATTAAGAAATTAAATCATAAAAAGAGGGGGCTTTGCAAATGCAAAGCCCCCTTCTGTTTTTATTTTTATCAGGCAGAATAACTACCTAACAAAGTATTAATAGTCGTCCTCTAAGAATCCCGTTCTTCTGTGACCAGCAAATTCATAATCTGTTCCTGGATCATCTCCAAACTCAGCTCTTATGTATATACTATCAACCATTACACCCGTTTTCGAATGACCTGCCCCCGATATTACTTTACCTTCTTTAACATTGATGGTATAGTAACCTTCAAGATTCTGAGTTACAGAATCGATAGGGTCGATGCTCTCATCTCTAATAACATCTAATGTGTCATAAGAATACATAGGAGCCTCTAGATTTTCAAAGGTGCCAGAAAAACTAGTTGCACCCGGAGCTGCACTTATTTTTCCTTTCATCGGCCATATATGTCCATGATCATCCAACCAAATTGAGCCGTCTTCGGCTGCAGTATTGTAGGTACTGATCAATTGATGTCCAAGAGAAGCGAAAACTTCTCCGTCAATCCCTGTTTCTACGTACCACTCACCTGCTAGATCACTGCCATTCAATAATTCTGTCTCATACTCTTTTTGGCAAGAAATCGCTGATATTGCCATTATGCCAAAGATTATATATTTACTTTTCATACAATTCTATTTTTTAAAGTTCGACTTGTGTTAATTCTACCTCAAAAGAATAGCCAAAAGACCACTCTGATGTTAAAACCATCTTTTTACTTGCTGGGTCTACAGTTAATGTTGCGTCAGTGACTTTGCCACCAAAACCATCATTGCTGAAGTCAGTTATTGTAAAATCATTAGCAGCTATATCATTAGCTGTAACTTTACATCCGCCGCTTTTGTAGCCTAAACCGTAATTTGTTCCGATTTCATAATAACCGCCAAAACCACATGAGAACTCATACGTTCCATCATCATTTTTCCAAACAAGAACATATTTAAGATTTGAAAATTTCAATGCTCCATTTCTTACAATTTTAGATGTGTATAGTCCTTCGATACTCTTAACCATATCTCCTGTTTTAACTACATATACACGTCTGTTTGATGTACCGTCAAAACCATCAACATTAGTAGCTGTGTAGGTGATATCATAACGATCTGCTCTTGAAACATCTAAAGTAGATCCCCCTCTGTAAACACCATTTGCTGTTGTTTCAACTGGTATAGTCGCTCCATTCTCTGTAGCAGATACTCCTGGATCTGTAAATGATCCGCCTTCTGCAACAAAAACAACAGGTGCACCACTAACCTCTATCAAGGGATAATTAGTCACTTTTGATAATCCTGCTGTTGTTTCTTTTTCGCAAGCAGAAAAAATAAAGAGTGCTAGCCCTAAAATTATTAATTTATTTTTTTTCATGATTTTTTACTTTTATTTATTTTTACTTTCTATCCCACCAAACTTTGGCGGCAATTCCTGTTGAAGCAGGAGCTTTTGCATTTCTAGAAACCTCTACATCCGGCACATCTAGTCTACGAGGTGTATTATAGCCCGTGAGCGTAGAAGCATAAGATAAGGTTCGCTCTCCAATTGCACCTTCTGTACCTTTTGCAGCCGAAGATAATGGCGGATACTGAGTTCTATTCATTTCAAAGAATGCCTCTAAATTTTGCTGATTGGCCATTGAAACCCATTTCTGCATCATTATCTGACCGATTTTATCTTCCTCTGATCCAGCGTCATTCCATTCATATGCACCACCAGAAGCATATAAACTTGAGCCATCTCCTAAACCGTGAGATGCAAAAGAAGCATCTATACCAGCCTCATACTCGCCTTGAGCACCTGAAGCACCAGAGTATCTAACTAAAGCTTCTGCTTTCAAGAAATGTAATTCAGACATGGTCATAAAGTATACCGGTGTAAGCGCAGTAATCAAGGGTTTAGATAATTCTCCATTAGGAATATCTCTATTTGCGTAATCACCTTGTGGCTTAGCCTTGTGGCCTGATGATCCAGGAGTATATATTTCATCTACACGAGGGTCTTCTGAATCCAAAAGATAACTAAGTAAAGTATTACTAGCTCTTCCATTAACATCACCTAATCTATCAACTTGTACCTCAAAGTAAGGATTACGTTTGCCTTGCTCAGAAGTCCATGATGAAAAAGCTGCATCAGACGTAATAAAATTATCTTCTGAAAGAAGGGCCATTATCTCTGTGCCTTTAGGGCTCGCTGTATATGATTGTCTCATATACATTTTAAGCTTCAAAGTATTTGCAAAACCAATCCACTGAGACATGTCACCATTAAAAATCATATCCGCAGAGGATAGATCATCCGCAGAAGGATTTGCTTCATACGCTGCTACCGAGGCATCTATTTCAGCGATTAACGCCTTGTATACATCCTCTCCGTTATCAAACTTAGGTTTTGTATTGTCACCTCCAGCTAGCGCTTCAGAATACGGTATCTTATCGTATAAATCTGAAAGCATTTGAAAGGTATATGCTTCACATAATGTTGCCACTAAAGCATAACTTGTAGCTCCACTTGCATTGGCTTCATTTTTAATGTTTCGCAAATTTACTAGTGCACCTGTGTATACTTCTGACCATTCACCATCGAAAAAATCAGTTGAAACAACGTAAGCATCAAAATCCTCATACTGACCTGCGTCTGGACTTTGCGTATAATACTGAGACCAGAATCCACCTAAATTATGGAATGAACCACCGAAAGTGGCTGCCATCGATGCTTGAGCACCTGGAAGCGATAGCTGCATAGAAACAGCTCTTACTTTATCTTCATTCTCGTTAACATCTAAAAACTTTTCGCAACCATAGGTCGAAGCTAATAGTGCAACAAAAATCATTTTATATATATTCTTCATGTTTTTATTACTATTATTATTAAAGTGTGAATCTTAAAGCAAAACCATATGATCTTGTTGTAGGGCTTGCACTAAACTCTCCATATTCTGCACCAATACCGTTACCAAAAGTGGTCACCTCTGGATCTATGTACTGATTATCAACAGGAGTCCAAAGTATTAAATTTCTACCTATAAGACTTATTGACATACCTTCAAATGGCATTTTCTCCATAGTCTTGCTAGGCAAGTTATAAGTTAGAGCAAGTTCTCTAAGTTTAACAAATGATTTATCAATCACGTTAGATCGATCAAATGCATCCGCTCTATGGTAATCATCCATATGCGCAGGATCTACTGCAGTAGTATTCTCTTCGTAAGTAAAAGTACCATCACCATTATCTATTTTCACAACAGAATTTGGCACAATAAATGGCTTTCTATCATTATAACTAGTGGTTACTGAGTTTCCTGTAAAATGCAATATATCTGCTGTTCTAGAGAACATTAATCCTCCTTTTCGAGCATCAAATAACAAATTTAGATTAAACGCCTTATAACGCAATCTAGTGCCTGCACCCAACATATAACCTATTTGCGAGTTACCGTAATCCGCTTTTTGTGTGGAAGCTACAGGTACACCATTTGCATCCACTACAACCTGGCCAGTTGGAGAAGTTTCAGGAACACTACCTTCAAATACTCCAATTGGATTACCATTCTTAGCCATAAAAGCAACTGTTGATAAACCACCCAAAGATATATCTTCTTCTAGTCCAACAACCTCATTCAAGTTCTTAGAAAAGTTTGCATATACATCCCAGTTTAATCCTTTCTCATTTTTAAGAATTTTGTATGACCCAACGATCTCTATACCCTTATTGGTTATATCAGCAAAGTTTGATATTTGACGAGTTCCTCCCGCTGAAGGAGCAACTGCTTGAAATAAAATCATATTGTCCGTTAATCTACTATAAACTGTAAGGTCTATACCTAATCGTGAATCAATAGCTCTTAAATCTAATCCTAACTCCCACTCCTTATTTCTTTCTACTGCTAAGGTTGGATTTGATAAGTTATTATCTATACCGAAAGAGTTAACTCCATCAAGCGGGAAGTTAATCGTTCTAAACGGCATATAAATACTAGACTGACTGTAGTATCTGTCAAAAGAATATAATGGAGCGTCATTTGCTGTAACCCCGTAACCAAGTCTTACTTTGGCAAAATCTATGAATTTAGGAAGCTTAAGACCATCCGAAATTACGTAACTTAAGTTTGCAGAAGGATAGTAATATGAGCTATTTTCAACAGGTAAAGTTGACGACTGATCTCTTCTAAGTGAAACATTCAAGAAAGCCATGTCTTTGTAACCTAAGTTAGCAAGTCCAAAAAAGTTCACTTGTCTTCTTAGCGTATTTGACTCCGCTATTGTAGGTGCGTTTGGACTATTCTGAACGTTATAGAATCCAGGAATATCTAATGCATCTACAGAAGTAAATAAACTATTAGAAGATCTACTGTTTATGTTCATACCTCCTGAAAGATCAAAAGAAACTAGTGGATTGATTTCTTTCTTCCATGTAATTAATGCATCATTATTAAACTCTTGTGTTCCAGAAGCTTGTTCAGAGACAAATCCAGGATCATCTACAGAACCTCCATTTACACCTTGTGGTAAAAGAATAGCTCTGTGGTTATGTATATTGTTGGTATTAAAGTCATATCCTAGTCTATATAAAACTTTAATGTTTTCCTTAATATCATAAGTAGTCTGAATATTACCATAAATTTTACGACCATTAAAATCATTACCATTTTCATTCAGAACATAATAAGGATTAGTAACACCATAAGCAGTAAAATAATCTTCTGGATTGTAGAATTTATCATTATAGTTTAACATGTCCACAATACTCATATTTCTTGGAGTTTGCATCATGTTATTATAAGTTCCTTGTCCTCCTTGTCCTGTAGGCACAAATTTACCTTCAGTCATCGAAACATTTACACCTCCAGAAACCGAAAGCTTATCCTTTTTAGTCTGAGCCTTTAATGATATGGTATTTCTATTATTGATATCAACCGCTCCAGGATAAATTCCGTCTGCGTTTACATTAGAAAAAGAAGCATAAAAACTGCTAGCACCATTATTACCAGAAACCCCAACACTATTGTTAAGAGTTACTCCTCTTTCGAAGAAATCTTTAACATTATTATCTAATGCTGAATAAGGAGCCAATAGTTGAGAATTATCAACTACTCTTCCGTATACGCGGTCTCTACCGTCAAACTCTGGTCCCCAAGAACCATTCTCGTCTAACCAGTGATTGTTGTCCCAACCTTGACCAAATTGATTTTGGAATTCTGGCATTCTAAGAACACTGCTAAAAGTAGCAGATCCATTGTACTCTACTCCAAGCCCCTTCTTTGCTGATGAGTTAGACCCATTCTTTGTGGTAATCATTATAACACCATTTGCACCTCGAGAACCGTATAGAGCTGTAGCAGCACTACTTTTAAGTACTTCCATACTTTCAATATCGTTTGGATTAATTGTGTTCAAGCCATTACCAAAGTCAAATCCTCCATTTAAAGAAGTTGAATTGGTAGAATTATTTGCAATCGGCACACCGTCTACAACAATTAATGGCTGAGTTCCCTGAGAAATCGAATGAATACCACGAATAAAGATTCTAGTAGACGCCCCTGGATCACTTGAAGCTGCACTGATTTGAACACCAGCTATTTTTCCTTGCAATCCATTAATTGGTGAACCCAAGCCTGTTTCGTTAATATCAACAGACTTAACAGACGCTACCGAATAACCAAGAGAGCGCTTGCTACGCACAATACCTTGTGCAGTAACTACTACTGCTCCTAAATCTTGATCACCAGTCTCCATCTTAATGGTAATACTGTTGGAAGCACCAAGGGTAACATCTTGATCTGCCATGCCGATAAAACTAACTTGGAGAACAGGTGCTGCCGTGGTTATTTTGATACTGAAACGACCATCGGTGCCAGATATGGCTCCATTAGTTGTTCCTTTTTCCTTAATCACCGCCCCAGTAATAGGCTGCGATTTTGAATCTGTAACCATCCCGGTAACAGATCGAGTTTGAGCGTGTGCTACTACTGCAAAAAGCAGCAACGCACTAACCCCTAGAAATTTGATTAATTGTTTCTTCATAAACTTAGCTTTTAGAAATAAAGCCGCAAGATATAATAACATTTCAATAACATACAAGTAATTTCAAGTTCACAATACGATTTTTTTTTTAAACCCAATTTAGTAACTGGTTGACTACTTTCTGAACAGGATAATTATATTCAATTGTTAAGAAGTGGAAAACAACACTATATAAAATCGTAATCTTGTTCCTTCATCTTTATCTTTGCTACCAGTATATGGATTTAACTTACAATACACAACAAGAACAAATAAAGCTAACGGAATACGGCCGAGGAGTGCAAGAAATGGTTGCACACCTTAAACTGGAGAAAGATCGCGATAAAAGAAATGTGTTAGCTCATACTGTTTTTAGAGTAATGGTCAACCTTAATCCAGAATTAAAAAACCAAACAAATTACGAACAGACTGTTTGGGACCACATGCACGAAATAGCTGACTACGAGCTTGATATAGATAATGATTTCCCTACTCCTCAGCCAGCAGCAAAAGCAGTTAAGCCTGAGCATCTTGGTTACAAAGACGTTTTGAGTAAATACCGATATTATGGTCGCAATCTCATTGACATGATTGACGGAGCTAAAGATATGGAAGAAGGTGATTTGAAAAAGATGTACATTAACTACATCGCATCATTCATGGTTAATTCGTCTAAAGCATGGAATGAAGAAGACCTTACCCCTACTCAAGTTATTCAACATCTGGCAGATTTATCTAACGGAATGTTACAAATAAGTGCAGACTCACTCGATATACACCTTGAGACTATTGTTAAAAAGTCCTCCTACACCAACAATAGAAATAAGAATAATAAAAATAAGAAGAAACCGTTCAACCCAAAATACAAAAAAAGATAAATGGGAACTTTTACCATAGAAGGTGGCCACAAATTAAAAGGCACACTCACTCCTCAAGGAGCTAAAAATGAAGCATTACAAATACTTGCTGCAGTCTTATTAACTGCAGACGAAGTGGAATTGCACAATATCCCTGAAATTAGAGATATCCTCAGAATGATTGAGCTACTCAAAGGTCTGGGCGTAAAAGTAGAACACAAGGCTAAAGGAAATTGGGTTTTTAAAGCAGATGAAATAGATCTGGACTATTTTCACACCGATGAATTTAAAACGAAGGGTGCTGCAATACGTGGATCTATAATGATTATTGGTCCATTGTTAGCTCGCTTCGGTATCGGATACATCCCAAGTCCGGGTGGCGATAAAATAGGTAGACGAAGACTAGACACTCACTTTATAGGTTTTGAAAGCCTAGGAGCAGAGTTTATCTACAATAAAGATACCGGATTTTATAAGGTTGAAGGTAAAAACCTACGTGGCTCTTATATGCTATTGGAAGAAGCTTCTGTAACAGGCACAGCCAATATTCTGATGGCAGCCGTGATGGCTAAAGGTACCACCACCATCTATAATGCCGCCTGTGAACCTTACTTGCAACAGTTATGCAAGATGATAAACTCCATGGGAGGTAAAATCTCTGGAGTAGGCAGTAACTTATTGGTTATTGAAGGCGTTAGCGAACTGGCAGGATGTGCTCATACCATACTCCCAGACATGATAGAGATAGGCTCTTTTATTAGTTTGGCTGCACTAACCCAATCAGAAATAACCATTGAAAAATGCAGAGTAGATCAATTAGGTATTATCCCTAAAGTATTCAAAAAACTTGGCGTTCAATTTATAATCAAAGACGACGATATCATAATACCAGAAAATAAACATTATGAAATAGATAGTTTTATTGACGGAAGCATGATGACAATCTCAGATGCAACATGGCCTGGTTTATCTCCAGATTTACTTAGTGTAATACTCGTAATGTGCACACAAGCGAAAGGGAATGTACTCATACACCAAAAAATGTTTGAGAGTCGCTTATTTTTTGTAGATAATCTAATCGATATGGGAGCGCAAATAATATTATGTGACCCGCATAGAGCTACTGTAATGGGACTAGACAGAAGAATTCCCTTAAAAGCAACCACTATGTCATCTCCAGATATTAGAGCTGGAGTTTCCTTACTCATCGCCGCTATGAGTGCAGAAGGGAAAAGTACAATTCATAATATTGAGCAAATAGATAGAGGATATCAAGACATAGAAACCCGTTTAAATGCCATAGGAGCAAGAATTACGCGATCTTAAAAAATGAAAACCTTAAATGTATTTGGCATTACTTTACTTTTGGTGATAATCACTGCATTTAAATCAAACTTTAACGTCATTCATCCCGCCATTGGAGAGAAAGCTCCTGATATTGAACTGAGAAATAGCGAAGGTAAACTAACTAAACTGAGCAGCTTGAAAGGCAAAGTGGTCCTCATTGATTTTTGGGCAAGTTGGTGCAACCCCTGCCGCATCGAAAATCAACACATTCGTAAGACTTATGCTCAATTTAAAGACGCTACCTTTAAAATTGGGAACGGATTTGAAGTGTACAGTGTGAGCTTAGATTCCGACTCGTCTATTTGGCAAAAGGCTATTAAAAACGATAGAATGAATTGGAGTGCTCATGTATCTGATTTTAAAAAATGGGACAGTCCAGTAGTTGAGTTATACAATTTTCGTTTTTTGCCCCATAACCTACTTATTGACTCTGCCGGGACCATCATGGCTAAAAACATAATGGGACACGATCTTGAAAAAACCCTTGCCGCATATTTGGCAGACTAATTGGTGTCAATCTGACACAATAGGATGTGGCAATACTTTTGCAAAACCGTAAAGCGCACAAGCACATTTAGAATGATGTCAGAAGAGAACAAAGAGCAAGAAGAAATAGTAGAAAATACTACAGAAGAGACAACGCAAAAATCTGAAAATGATACCGTTGAACCCCAAGAACCAACAGCTGAAGAGAAAATTATTGAGCTTAATGATAAATATTTAAGACTTTATTCTGAGTTTGATAATTACCGAAAACGCACCTCTAAAGAGCGTATTGAATTATTTAAAACCGCTGGACAAGATATTATGACAGACCTTGTTCCTATCATGGATGATTTTGAACGTGCCTTACAAAATATGGATAAAAAAGGGGATGTGAAAACCATTCGTCAAGGTGTCGATTTGGTCTTTAATAAATTTAAAAGCACGTTAGAATCTAAGGGACTTAAATCATTCAAATCTATAGATCAAGATTTTGATCCAGAAATACATGAAGCCATTACCCGTATACCCGCACCCAATAAAAAACAAATTGGTAAGGTAGTGGATGAGGTTGAAAAAGGCTACATGCTGAATGACAAAGTAATAAGATACGCTAAAGTAGTAGTAGGACAATAATGGCTAAAAGAGATTTTTACGACATACTAGGAGTAACCAAAAGTGCGAGTGCTGAAGAAATAAAAAAGGCATATCGTAAAAAAGCCATTCAATTTCACCCAGATAAAAACCCGGGTGATAAAGCGGCCGAAGATAAATTCAAAGAAGCTGCCGAAGCTTATGAAATACTAAGTAACGTCGAAAAAAAACAACGTTACGACCAATATGGACATGCTGGAGTAGACGGTCAAGGTGGCTTTGGCGGAGGAGGTATGAACATGGATGATATTTTTAGTCATTTTGGAGATGTTTTTGGTGGTCGTGGCGGCAGTCCATTTGAAAGCTTTTTTGGCGGTGGCGGAGGTGGAAGAAGCGGCGGCAGACAGGCTGTTGGTTCTAACATTCGTATCAAGTTAAAACTAAGTTTAGAAGACGTTACCAGTGGCGTAGAAAAGAAAATAAAGTACAAAAAGAAGGTTGTTGCCAAAGGTGTGACATTTGACAATTGCGCTACTTGTGGTGGTCGCGGTCAAGTAACTCGTGTTCAAAACACCTTCTTAGGTCAAATGCAGACCGCAAGCCCCTGCCCTACGTGTAGAGGAATGGGTAAAAAGATAAAAAATGTTCCTGCCGGAGCTGATGCAATGGGTTTAATAACCGAAGAAGTTACCACATCTATTCAAATTCCTGCAGGAGTGGCAGACGGCATGCAACTCAATGTGCAAGGTCGTGGTAATGAAATGCCAGGAGGTGTAGCAGGCGACCTCATCGTATTGGTAGAAGAAGCAAAACACGAGAGTCTTGAGCGAGATGGAAATAATATTGTTTATAACCTTCATATTAGCTTCCCGCAAGCGGTTTTAGGTGCCGATGTAGAAGTACCAACCGTAAGTGGTAAAGCGCGTATTAAAATTGAACCAGGAACGGCAAGTGGAAAAGTACTCAGATTACGTGGCAAAGGAATACCTGACGTCAATGGTTATGCAACCGGCGATCAGCTTATTTACGTAGATGTTTTCACCCCTAAAAAACTAAGTAATGACGAAAAAGCTATGATGAAACAGCTGCTTGAATCAGAGAATTTTATCCCTGACCCAAGCAAAGAGCGCGGCTTTTTTGACAAAATGAAGGATATCTTTAATTAGAGTCTACTTTTAAATGCACCTAAAAATCACATTCACCAATGTGATTTTTTTTTCCTATAATTTAACGGAACTTTGCCGTATTCATGCTTACTACAGAATCATCTAGCCGTCACGACGATTTAGATCAAAAATCAACCTTGGAACTTCTTCAAGGGATGAATCAAGAAGACAAAACGGTTCCATTAGCCATTGAGCAAGAATTGGCTAGCATACAAGCTTTGATAGACGCAGCATATGTTAAAATGCTGAATGGCGGCAGATTATTTTATTTGGGCAGTGGCACAAGCGGCCGGCTAGGTATAGTAGATGCAAGTGAGTGCCCTCCGACATATGGAGTGCCTCAAGGACTCGTAATTGGCATTATTGCCGGAGGCGATCCTGCGATAAGACAAGCAGTAGAAAATGCGGAGGACGATCCGCTCCAAGGCTGGTATGACTTACAAACCCATTCCATTAGTAAACGTGATTTTGTAATAGGTATAAGTGCCAGTGGCGGAGCACCGTACGTAACAGGAGCATTGGAGCAATGTGTGGCTAACAGCGTTTCTTGCGGTGCTATAGCGTGTAATACAGACAGCCAAATAGGCCAAATCGCAGATTATAAAATAGAAGCAGTTGTAGGTCCTGAATTTGTCACCGGAAGTACACGCATGAAAAGTGGTACTGCCCAAAAACTAATACTAAACATGATAAGCACCAGCCTAATGATCAAGCTTGGTCACGTACAAGGCAACAGTATGGTCGATATGCAGCTGAGCAACAAGAAACTTGTACTGCGAGGTACTCGAATGATAATGGAGCAAACCGGGTTAGATGATTTCACTGCACAGGAGCTTCTCTTAAAACACGGAAGTGTCAGAAAAGCAGTGGAAGCCGCAGAAAATTGGTAGCTTTCATAGATTTGA
>JAFMCI010000108.1 GCA_017857855.1 Bacteroidia bacterium
CTTGCTCTTGGGTTTGCTTCTATCACATATACTTCTTCATCTTTTACGGCAAATTGGATGTTAAGCAAGCCCCGCACATCCATTGCAAAAGCGATTTTTCTGGTGTATTCTTCCATTTTAGCTTGTACATTGGCTGATAAGCTAAACGGTGGCAATACCGCTGAAGAATCTCCTGAGTGAATTCCGGCTGGCTCAATATGCTCCATCATACCAATCATTAATACTTCGTCACCGTCGCAAATACTGTCACTTTCAGATTCTTCTGCTCGGTCGAGGAAGTGATCTATGAGAACTTTATTGCCGGGCAAATCTCCCAAAAGATCGATAACTGCTTTTTGTAAATCTTCGTCATTAATAACTATTTTCATTCCTTGTCCACCCAAAACATAGCTTGGACGCACTAAAACAGGATAACCTACCTCATGGGCTACTTGTACTGCTTCATAAGCGTTAGTGGCAACACCAAATCTTGGATAAGGAATATTTAAGTCTTTTAATAAGTTAGAGAAAGATCCTCGGTCTTCGGCCAAATCCATGTTTTCGAAAGAAGTGCCGATAATACGTACGCCGTGATCTCTCATGCGTTCACTTAGTTTAAGTGCCGTTTGTCCGCCAAGTTGTACAATAACACCAACAGGTTTCTCCAATTGAATGATATCCCAGAGATGCTCCCAGAAAATAGGTTCAAAATATAATTTATCGGCGGTGTTAAAATCTGTACTTACGGTTTCAGGGTTACAATTCACCATAATGGCTTCGTAGCCCAATTCTTGTGCGGCTTTAATGCCGTGCACGCAACTGTAGTCAAATTCGATACCTTGTCCAATTCTGTTAGGCCCAGAACCAATTACGATAATTTTCTTTTTATCGGATATCTTGCTTTCGCATTCTCCATCAAAAGTGGAATACATGTAGTTGGTTGGCGAGCTAAACTCGGCAGAACATGTATCCACCATTTTATATACCCTGTGTATGCCAAGAGCAGTTCGTTTGGCGTGAACGTCCATGTCGGTAATGCCTCCGCCTAGTAAATGTGCAATTTGAGCATCTGCAAATCCTTTTTGCTTCGCAAGACGCAATACATCTGCATCAATATTATCAAGGGTATATTTTTTTATTTCACGATCCATTTTGACCAGTTCGTAGATTTGCTCCAAGAACCAACGGTCTATTTTCGTAATTTTTTGAATACTGGTAATAGGCACTCCAAGCGCCATCGCATCTTTTATATGGAAGACCCTGTCCCAGCTTGGATTTTCAAGACTGTGTAATATTTGATCGAGATTTTTTAGCTCGTATCCGTCAGAACCCAAACCTAATCGTTTGATTTCTAGGGATTGACATGCTTTTTGTAAAGCCTCCTGAAAGCTTCTACCTATACTCATTACTTCGCCAACGGACTTCATTTGTAAGCCTAGCGTGGTGTCCGCACCTTTAAATTTAGCAAAATCCCAACGTGGTATTTTAACGATGGTGTAGTCTATACTTGGCTCGAAGAATGCTGATGTTGTTTTGGTAACCGGGTTTTTTAATTCGTCTAGGTAATAACCTAAAGCTAGTTTAGACGCAATTTTGGCAATAGGATAACCGGTTGCTTTGGAAGCGAGCGCAGAGCTTCTAGAAACGCGCGGGTTAATTTCAATGGCGATTATGTCTTCGTTTTCTGGGTTTACTGAGAACTGTACGTTACAGCCGCCGGCAAAAGTCCCTAAGTTTCGCATCATGTCAAATGCCATATCGCGCATTTGCTGAAAACAGGTATCGCTTAAGGTAAGGGCTGGTGCGACAGTAATACTCTCGCCAGTATGTATGCCCATTGGATCAAAGTTTTCGATGGTACAGATTACTGCGATGTTGTTATTTCCATCACGTAATAATTCTAATTCGTATTCCTTCCAACCTAAAACGGCTTGCTCTACGAGTACTTCATGAGTAGGAGAAGCTTCTAATCCTCGTTTTACCGCTTCATCAAATTCGTCTTTAGTGTGCACAAAACCGCCACCATAACCACCCATAGTGAAAGATGGACGTATTACCAAAGGATAACCGATAGTTTGGGCAACTTCTTTCGCTTCAAGATAGGAGTTTGCTATTCTTGAAGTCGCTATGGGAATACCAAGGTCAATCATAAACGAGCGAAAAAGATCACGATTTTCTGTTTTCTCGATAGCCGCAATATCGACTCCAATTATTTTTACATCGTGCTTATCCCATAGTCCGATTTCATCCGCTTCGATAGCTAGGTTTAACGCTGTTTGACCTCCCATGGTTGGCAACACATGTGTAATAGAGGGTTGTTCTATAAGTATTTGTTCGATGCTTTCTATGGTCATGGGAAGCAAGTAAATATGCTCGGCCATAGAAGGATCTGTCATTATCGTCGCGGGATTCGAGTTGATAAGTGAAACTTCTATTCCTTCTTCTCGCAAACTTTGAGCTGCTTGGCTGCCGCTGTAATCAAATTCACATGCTTGTCCGATGATGATGGGTCCACTACCGATGATTAGGACGTGTTTTATACTGGAGTCTTTAGGCATACGTTCTTAAAATTGGGCAAAGTTATATTATAAAAACAGTGCAGCAAGAGATGTGGAAAAGGTGGGAGAA
>JAFMCI010000109.1 GCA_017857855.1 Bacteroidia bacterium
AATACCTTGCCACATCAGCATCACTCCGAAATGGAGGATATGGAGCATAGCATTGAACATCAAGCAGCTAGCAATGTTTTGGAATACTTACAACTGGCATTTCACTTAGATATGGGTGGCGATCATCTTGAAAATTTTGAGAAGACATCTGAAGTAACGCTTTCTGCTCCTATGATCGCTCATCTCACCTATTTGATTCCGGATTTAGCCCTCCTTCCAGAGCAATCCAGTACCAATGCGTATTATTTAGTATCAGACTGGCATTCGCCTACTGAGTATTTTTGGAACGAAACATCGTTTCGAGGCCCGCCTACAGCATAATTCCTCTCGCTTACATTAGCTCTTTTTCCAAAGGACGAAATCAGTCTTGAGCACTTTTATACGTATTAAAAAATCAAAAAAATAATGTTAGATAAGATCATTCAGTTTTCTTTAAACAATAAATTAATCATAGGACTTTTAGTTCTGTTTATAACCGTATTTGGGATATTTTCCATAACCCAAATACCTATTGGTGCTGTGCCCGATATTACCAATAATCAAGTACAGGTCATTACTACGTCCAAAAATCTATCAACGGCCGATGTAGAACAATTTATTACCGCGCCTGTTGAGCTCGAAATGGCAAATTTGCCCGGTGTAGAAGAAATTCGCTCGGTTTCTAAATTTGGGTTGTCGGTAGTAACCATCGTTTTCGACGAAGACTTAGGCACCTACTTACCGCGCCAGCTTATTGCCGAAAAAATTGCAAGTGCCTCTGAAAAAATTCCCGCTGGATTTGGTACGCCTTTTATGGGACCGGTTACCACTGGTTTAGGAGAAATCTATCAATATATTCTAGATACCAAACCAGGATATGCAGATAAGTATTCTATTATGGAGTTGCGCACGTTGCAAGATTGGGTAGTAAAACGCCAACTATCAGGAATACCTGGAGTGGTAGAAGTAAATACGTGGGGAGGTCAACTAAAACAATACGAAGTGGCGGTTATTCCAGGCCAGCTCAACAGTATGAATCTGAGTATTTCAGATGTATTTCATGCCTTAGAATCAAACAACTCGGTTACAGGTGGTGGTTATATCGAGCGCAATAACGAGAGTTATTTCATACGTGGAGAAGGCTTAATTACGGAAATAGACCAAATTGCGGAAATTGTAGTTACCAACCGAAACGGGACCCCTGTGCTGGTTCGCGACATTGCAAAAGTACAATTAGGGGTTTCTACCCGTTTTGGGGCAATTACCGCTAACGGTGAAGGCGAGAAAGTGATGGGCCAAATTATGATGCTAAAAGGCGCCAATGCCAATGTGGTAATGGATGCGGTAAAAGCACGTGTTGCCGAAACGCAAAAAACCTTACCAGAAGGCGTATTCATAAATCCAATATTAGAGCGAAGTGAGCTTATCGCAAAAACAACCTTTACCGTAACCGAAAATCTTATTTTGGGGTTCCTCATCGTCCTCTTTGTTGTGATCTTAATGCTGGGCAGCTGGCGCAGTGGTATAGTGGTGGCTTCGGTTATTCCATTGTGTTTATTCTTTGCACTCTCCTTAATGTACATCTTTGGGATAGATGCTAACCTGATGAGTTTAGGCGCGATTGACTTCGGAATTATCATTGACGGAGCCGTTATTATTGTCGAATTTATTGCTTTTAAATTAACGGCATCAAGATCATATCTGTCTACTTTAGCACCCGCCGAAGCCAGAGAAGAAACCGTCAAAATAACCGCAAAAGGAGCTAGTAAAATGATGAATTCTGCCATATTCGGGCAACTCATTATCATCATTGTGTTTTTACCTATTTTGTCGCTAACAGGGGTTGAAGGAAAGATGTTTGTTCCCATGGCACTGGCATTTTGCTTTGCACTAATTGGAGCGATGATACTCTGTTTCACCTACGTTCCTGTTGCCTCTTCCCTATTACTTAGGCCGGAGAAAGATAATCCAAACTCATTTAACAAACGAATGATGCGCGCAATAGAAAACGCCTACAGACCTGCTCTTGTATGGTGCTTGAGCCACAAGAAAACCTTACTTACTTCGGCAATGGTTATGCTTCTATTGACTGGCGTATTGTTTAGCAGAATGGGAGGTGAATTTGTACCTACCTTGGACGAAGGCGACTTTGTGATTCAACCTGTTTTGAAAACGGGAACGTCTTTGAGTAAAACCATCGAAATAACCACTCAAATTGAGAAAATACTCGCAACATTTCCTGAAGTAGAACAGACGGTAACGCGGATAGGCGCTGCCGAAGTCCCAACAGACCCCATGAGTATGGAAGAAAGTGATGTGATTATTAAACTAAAGCCGAAAAAAACATGGACTACCGCAGCATCCAAAGATGAACTAGCGGATGCATTTAAGGCCAAGTTAATCGCTATTCCCGGTGTTGAGTTTGAATTTACGCAACCCATTGAAATGCGTTTTAATGAACTCATAACAGGGACTAGATCGGATTTAGCTATCAAAATTTTTGGTGAAGATTTAGATATACTCTCTGCTAAGGCTGCGCAAATTAAGAAGCTAATTGAACACGTGGAAGGCGCTGCAGATATTAGCGTAGAAAAAGTAGCAGGCCTACCTCAAATGAGTGTAAAGCT
>JAFMCI010000110.1 GCA_017857855.1 Bacteroidia bacterium
CCGCAAAGTTGATGATTAGGAAGATAATTATGTTTTTGGTAAAAGTTGTCATGATCTCGCTTTAAGTATTACGAAGTTAGAAAATTAGGATAAGTTACCAGAGAATATTCCTGCACAAAAAACACACCCTATCAACATTACGTCCTTAAAAGATTTATATACTATGGATCAAAATATTAAACATCCAAGAATATCAATTCGTTAACATAGTGACTTTGATGTAAATTCTATTAGATACAGGATTTCAACACCAACGATGCTATTAAAATAAAGGTAACTATTCATTTTTACATTAACTACTTTGCCATAAGTCCTTATAACAAATCTCTATTTTCATAAGCTCATTTATTATCTTTTACTTAATTATTTAAAAACTACGAATGTGCTCATTAATTTTATTTTACCTATCAGAGCGTTATTTATTAGCTTTGATCTCATTAAATGAGCGTTAAATCAGTATTCTCTGAGCATACAACCTATTTTGAAATATGTTTAGACAGTATACATATCAAAATAAAATTCAACTTTTATCCTTGAACAAAACATACATTTCATCTATGCACCATATTTTTACGATTGTATTTCTTCTCTTGTATTTAGTGGGATCCTCGCAAACTATAGATCCTTCTCGATCTGTAAATTGGACTTTAGCTGGGCTAAAAGACACGACAACATTAGGTTTTTTGAGCATAAACCTAAACGATTACGGCTTAGATAAAAGTGGCCTAACACCTAATGATTCCGTTATTAACGCAATACTCAATGCAGTACCTGAATCTGGTGCTATTCTAAATTTTCCGGCAGGCAATTTTCTTTTTTCAAAAACCATCCGGATACCTAGCCATGTTATTTTGAGAGGGCAAGGCGCAGAGAGTACCCTATTCACTATGAGCCTTAACGGCAGCGGGCATTCTATTATAATTGAGGGCTCTTCTTCTTTGAATGATACTAGCTCAATCATCGCTTCTGCATCAAAAGACAGTTCTGTTTTAAGAATTAATGACTCTAATCTTTTTTCAGAAGGCGATTGGATTAAAATTCTACAAAACGATAGCGACCTTGTTACCTCTTCTTGGGCTTTAAATACGGTAGGGCAAGTAGTGCAGATTCAAAAAATTACAGCCAATACTATTTTACTCAAATCTCCACTACGTATGAATTATGATTTAGCTCGATCACCAAAGATTGTTAAAATAATTCCTTCGGAAAACGTGGGTATTGAATGTTTGAAAATTCACCGAATCGACAGTACAGCTCCAGAACAATCAAGCAATATTACTTTTTCTTATGCGGTAAATTGTTGGGTCAATGGAATAGAATCTGAGAACTGTACCTTCAGTCATATCCAAGCTAGTCATTCTAGTAATCTTAGTTTCTCAAAATCATACTTTCACCATGGCTTTAATTATGGCGGAGATGGGAGAGCTTATGGGGTAATGCTTCAAGCGACTTCCAATGAATGTCTGGTAGAAAATAACATATTCAATCATTTGCGACATTCTATGATTCTACAATCTGGCGCAAATGGAAATGTATTTACATACAACTACTCATTTGACCCCTTCTGGAATACAGCTCCAAATAATGCTGCTGGAGATATGGTATTGCATGGCAATTATCCTTATGCTAATTTATTTGAACAAAATATTTGTCAGAATATCATAATTGACAATTCACACGGTCCAAACGGCCCGCACAATACGATTTTTAGAAATAGAGCTGAAGGATTTGGCATATTTTTCAGCGCAGATAATTCTCCAAATCAAAATATAGTAGGTAATGATATCCCGAACATCAATTTTCCTTATTCCATAGTCAACTTCACTATTCAAGGAATAGGTCATTTTTTGTATGGAAACAATAATAAAGGAAAAGTTTATCCAGATGGAACAGACACCCTATATGAACCGAGTCTTGCATACAATCAAAAACCTCGCTTTGTATCGTTTTTACAATGGGCTAAATTAGGCACTCCTAACAAGATGGGAGATGCATCTATACCATCTTACGATCGATATCAATCTGGGACTATTTTTAAAAATGCCTGTAGCGAGGATATTTATGTTGAGATTTTAACCCCAGATGAAACTGTAAACAATATCCTAATTTTCCCGAATCCCATTCACTATAAATTAACTATAGAAAGTAACGAATTTATAGATAAATTAAATGTAATTAATACTCTGGGCCAGTTGGTGTATACACAGAAAAATGTGGGATTTATGAATCATATTAACTCGGTCGAATGGCAAAGTGGGGTCTATTTTGTAGTCGTTTATTTCTCTAATAATCAATCGACCACACAAATAATTTTAAAACAGAATTAAGTCAACAGATATATTTTAAAGTCTTCCTTGTCACGGACTGCAAAGAACCCTCTCACCATTCACAAAAGCAGGGGAAAAGCTAATAGATCATCTAAATAATAAAGCACACTATGATAAGTGCCCATGGTGCTTTATTTATATCTCCACTTGGCCCCTCTCCCATTAAGAAACCGCCAATACCTGATGCCGCAAAGTTGCTGATTAGGAATATAAATACGGTTTTGGTAAAAGTTGTCATGATGATTGTTCGTTATTCTATTGTTGGTTATCAGGG
>JAFMCI010000051.1 GCA_017857855.1 Bacteroidia bacterium
AGCACATCTTTAAAAGCCTTCATTCTATCAGCTACATCATCCATAAGCAAGGCCCCTGCACTATCTGTAACATACACACAGTCTGCTCCATAACTTTCCATTAGTTTGGCTTGCTGAGCAAGTTTTACGGGCTCATTCATGTGTGCCATCATCAAAAACCCACCTACATCCATTCCTAGTTTTTTGGCGGCTTCTATATGCTGTTTACTGACATCGGCTTCTGTACAGTGGGTTGCAATACGAACTGATTTTACCCCTAGTGCATGTGCTTTTTTTAGGTCTTCAATAGTCCCAATGCCGGGTAAAAGTAAGGTAGTAAGAATGGCATGGTTTAACTCCTCCGCTACACCTTCCAACCACTCCCAGTCGGTATGTGCTCCAAATCCGTAATTAAAACTCCCACCGCTTAAGCCATCTCCGTGCGCTATTTCTATCGCATCTACTCCTGCTCTGTCGAGCGATATGGCAAGCTCTTTCAGTTGTTTTTTATCGTATTGATGACGTATGGCGTGCATGCCATCTCTTAGGGTTACGTCTTGTATGTAAATTTTATGCATAAAATCTTAACTATTTGAACTTCCTATTATTTCGCCACACCTACTATTTTCTCTCCCACCGCTAATGCTGCGCTGGTCATAATATCTAAATTTCCTGCGTAGGCTGGTAAGTAATGGCCTGCGCCAATAACTTGCAGTAACACGGTTGTTTTAAGTCCACTTTTAAGACCTACTCCTTCAATAAACACCGGTTTATCCTCGGGTATATCATCAAATTGTACCTCTTGATGAAGGGTGTAACCGGGTACATATTTTTGTACTTCTGTTACCATTTCGTGTATGCTTTTTCTAATCATTTCTCTATCTGCCTGCTCGCTAAGCGTAAATACCGTATCACGCATAACCAAAGGTGGTTCTGCCGGGTTCAAAATAATGATCGCTTTCCCTTTGGTGGCGCCTCCTACTTTTTCTATGGCTTCTGACGTTGTTTCTGTAAACTCGTCAATATTGGCGCGTGTACCAGGTCCAGCAGATTTACTGGCAATACTCGCTACAATTTCTCCATAATGCACTTTTGCCACTCTACTCACCGCTGCTACAATAGGAATTGTGGCTTGACCACCGCAGGTAACCATATTAAAGTTTAAACCTGAATCTAGGTTCACAGCCAAGTTTAGTTTTTTACTCAGATCAGCATCAAACGATACAGCAGGCACCACATATGGTCCTATCGCCGCTGGAGTCAGATCTACTACTTTCTTATTCGGGAAAGCCTTTATCTTGTCAAAATTATAGAGATGCGCCTTCGCACTTGTCGCATCAAAAATTACTTCAATGTCATTCCATATCGGCATTTCTAGTAAGCCGTCAATCCCCGTGCTGCAAATTTCCACGCCCATTCGTTTGGCACGCGCTAAACCGTCAGATTCGGCATCAATTCCAACAAAACAAGCCATTTCGAGCACTTTGGATGTACGCATTATCTTAATCATTAGGTCTGTCCCAATGTTGCCGCTACCTATTATTGCTACTTTTTTCAACGTTAAAACTCTTAAATTATCTCTAATCTTACTTCTCCTAATCCTTCCACACTTGCCACAAATTCATCTCCTTTTTCAATAACCACCATCGGCCCTAACGCTCCTGACAACAAGATGTCTCCTTTTTTTAACGGATTGCCCTGTTCTACCATTTTTTGCGCTAACCATAAGGCAGCATTAAGCGGATTGTCCATACATGCTTTCCCACTTCCTTGTGAAGCTATTGTTCCATTTTTGGTCAATGACATCTGGCAATTTACCAAATCAATATCATCCAAACTTACCTTAGAGGTTCCTAAAATGTAATGGCTTGCACTCGCATTGTCTGCAATGGTGTCTGTAATTTTAATGTTCCAATCGGCCACTCTACTCCCCACTATTTCTATGCTTACCGTAGCATATTCTATGGCATCTATAAGATCACTGATATTGATGTCGCCATCCAAATCTTCTGCCATCACAAATGCTATTTCTGCTTCTGCTTTGGGCTGCACCAATTCCGAAAAAGCCAATTGATGGTTCTTAACCTCCATGGTGTTAAATAAAATACCATAATCGGGTTGATTTACTCCTAATTGTTCTTGAACTGCAAAGGAGGTTAAGCCTATTTTTTTGCCTGTTACGACTTCGCCATTTGCTTTTCTGCGATTTATATTTATTTCTTGTACCGCATATGCCGCATTTAAATCTTCTGTACCAATCAATTCTCTAACCGGAGGTATGGTACTTTTTTGATTGTGCGCTTCCCACAACAGTCCCGCAGCTTCTTGTATTTCTTTGTTCATTTCTTATGATTAATAAAAATGGCCGAAAGAGTTCTTTCAGCCATTCAGATACATTATATTTTTTTATTGTTTTTCAATTATAGCGTGCCTCTTAACTCTTGCTCACGTTCTATGGCTTCAAAAAGAGCTTGGAAATTTCCTTTACCGAATGAAGTGGCTCCTTTGCGCTGTATTATCTCAAAAAACATCGTTGGACGAGGCTCTATTGGTTTAGTAAATATTTGAAGCAAATACCCTTCGTCATCTCTATCTACAAGAATACCTAGTTCTCTTAACGGTGCTATGTCTTCGTCTATATGCCCCACTCTATCCAATACCACATCATAGTAGGTGTCTGGTACGCGCAAAAATTCAATCCCGCGTGAGATTAATTCTCTCACTGTGCCGATAATATCATCCGTAGCTACGGCAATGTGCTGAACGCCAGGGCCTTCATAAAAATCTAAATACTCTTCAATTTGCGATTTCTTTTTACCGTCCGCTGGCTCATTGATAGGGAATTTAATTCTACCATTTCCATTACTCATCACCTTACTCATTAAAGCTGTGTATTCGGTAGAAATATCTTTATCGTCAAAGGAAACTATTTGAGCAAAACCAAGTACGTCTCTATAAAAATTGCACCAGGTCATCATTTCACCTAATTCTACGTTACCCACCATGTGGTCTACATATTGTAACCCGACGTGAGTAGGATGATACGAAGATTTCCAGGCTCGAAATCCTGGCAAGAAAACCCCACTATATTCACTTCTTTCTACAAAAATATGAACTGTTTCGCCATAGGTGTAAATACCCGAGCGAACTACTTTACCGTGTTCATCTTCTTCCGTTACAGGAGCCATATAGTGTTTTGCACCTCGTTTTATAGCCTCGTTATACGCATTGGTTGCATTAGGAACCCATAGCGCAACGACCTTTACCCCGTCTCCGTGAGCTTCAATGTGCTTACCTATTTCTGTTCCACTTTTTAACGGTGAGGTTAACACCAGCTTAATTTTATCTTGCACCACGACATAACTTTCTCTGTCGGTTAAACCGGTTTCAAGACCTGCATACGCTAAATCTTGAAAACCAAAAGCCGTCTTGTAAAAGTGAGCAGCTTGTTTACTATTACTTACATAAAGCTCAATATAGTCTGTCCCTAAAAGAGGCATAAAATCTTGCGCTTCATCGTATATTTTAGGAAGATCGAAGGTATTTGTATTCATTTTTTTGATTCTAAAGATGTTGCAAATCTACATTTTTTACTACATGCTGTGCTGAGCTATATCAACTTATGAAATGCTTTTTAACGGCAAGCGCTACTCCGTGCTCCTTGTTAGAAGCCGTAATATAATTGGCTAAGGCCAAAACTTCTTCTTTGGCATTGCCCACTGCTACTCCCATTCCCACGGCTTCCAGCATTTCCATATCGTTATAATTATCTCCAAAGGCGATGATATGCTCCCAATCTAGGTCTTTGTATTTATGCGCTAAGAGGGTTGCAATAGCTGACTTTTTAGAAATCTTTTTGCTCGCAATTTCTAAGTATGTATCCTTAGACTTATAGACATGTAAATCATCATTCAAATCTTCTATTAAACCAGCATATAAAACAGCTATTTCCTCCGCCGGACCCATGCACATTACTTTGTGAGCACCTTTATTTGTCTTTGCGTAATTGGATAAGGTATCTTCTAGAGACTGTACAACAGGAACTACCTTGGTGTTGTTAGCTTCCCTGTTTGCCCAATAATCCATAGCAGGCACAAACCACTCATCGTGGTGGTAAATACTAATATGAATCTCTGTGTTTTTGCTAAGCTCCACAATTTTTCTTACATCGTTTAAACTAACTTCTGTGCTGCTTAGGACTTGGTCTCCGTCTAGCACTAAGCCGCCATTATACGCAATCATGGGTAAATGTAAAATATCTACTTCTGCTTGTAAATGCCTCATAGCCATTGGCATACGAGACGATGCTAAGATAATTTCACAGGTATCTTTTATTCGTTTAAACTCTGCAATGGTTTCCGCAGCTAGTTCTCTTTCGGCATTGAGCAGTGTACCGTCTATATCAGTACACAACAGTTTATAAGACATGGTGCAAGGTTAAGAAATTTAGATTAGAGACAGATAGCATTGTGGGTAATGTGGTGAATGCTTGATTTGTGTAACTTTGTCGAGTACTAAATTTTATTTTTATGAAACTAAAAAACTACGCCGAAGGACGTTGGGTAGAACACAAAGGCTATGGATTTGAACAATACAACGCCATAACTGGAGATCTTATCAGTACTGCCAGCAGTGAAGGATTAGATTATGAGGCCATGACAGACTATGCACGCAGGATAGGCGGCAAAGCACTTCGGTCTATGACTTTTTATGAGCGTGGTTTTATGCTTAAAAAATTAGCCTTACACTTAGATAGTCTTAAAAAGAAGTACTACCAAATTAGCTACCTTTCTGGAGCTACCAAAAGCGATAGTTGGGTAGATATAGACGGTGGAATTGGGACCCTTTTTACCTATGCAAGTCTTCGACGTCAACTAGGTAATCAACGGTTTTACGTAGATGGAGATACCGCCAAAATAAGTAAGAATAACACTTTTGTGGGCCAGCATATTATGAGCCCCAAGCAAGGTGTAGTGGTTCATATAAATGCATTTAACTTCCCCATATGGGGTATGCTCGAAAAGCTAAGTGCCAACCTGATAGCCGGCGTTCCAGCTATTGTAAAACCTTCTGAAATTACTTCGTACCTAACACAAGCCATGGTAGAAGACATTATAGCGAGTGGCATAGTACCCGAAGGCGCAATCCAACTGGACTGCGGCAAAGGACATGGAATTCTCGACACATTGGGATCACAAGATTTAGTTACGTTTACCGGTTCAGCTACAACAGGTAGAATGTTAAAAAGCTTACCTCATATCATTGAAAATTCCATTCCATTTAACATGGAAGCCGATAGTTTGAACGCAGCCATTCTTGGGGAAGATTCTGCTCCAGGCACCGCAAACTTTGATATTTTTATTAAAGAAGTGCGTCGGGAAATGACCACCAAAGCGGGTCAAAAATGTACTGCTATTCGCCGAATAATGGTTCCTGAAAACTACTTGGAAGATGTGCAAATTGCACTCGGAAAAAGTTTAGCGCAAACAACCATTGGTGACCCTGCTAATGAAAAAGTTCGCATGGGCGCTATTGTCAATAAATCTCAAGTAGACGTTGTACGTAACCGTGTTTTGGAAATGTCCCAAAAAACACCCATTGTTTTTGGTGACTTAGATAAATTTGAAGTAATAGGTGCAGATGCCAACAAAGGATTTTTCCTGCCACCTATTCTTATGCTAAATGAAAACCCACTTATCAATACAGACAGTCATGATATTGAATGCTTTGGGCCTGTAAGTACACTTATGCCTTACAATGGTATTGAAGAAGCGATTACCTTGGCTAAAATGGGGAAAGGATCTTTGGTAAGTACTATTGCTACTTCCAATGTACATATAGCCACCGAATATGCCATTGAAGCCGCTTCTTATCACGGAAGGATTTTAATATTGAACGAAGCATCGGCACCAGAAAGCACCGGTCACGGATCTCCGATGCCACAGCTTATGCACGGTGGACCAGGAAGAGCTGGAGGAGGAGAAGAGCTAGGCGGAATAGGCAGTGTAAAGCACTACTTACAACGAACCGCTTTACAAGGACACCCAAGCATGCTTACCGAAATAACCCAACGCTATCAGTATGGTGGAGTTTATAAAGAAAAAGATGTACATCCGTTCCGTAAGTATTTTGAAGACCTAGAAATTGGTGATACGGTAATTACCGCTAAGCATACTATTACCGTGGCAGACATTGTAAACTTTGCCAATGTGAGTGGAGATAATTTTTACGCGCACATGGATGAAACCTCTCTTGAAGGAACCACTTTTGAAGGTCGTGTGGCTCATGGTTATTTTGTACTAAGCAAAGCTGCAGGACTTTTTGTGGACGCTAAAAAAGGCCCTGTTCTTTTAAACTACGGACTAGATGAATGCCGATTTACCAAGCCCGTTTATCCAGGAGCAACTATAGGTGTGCGTTTCACTGTGAAAGAAAAAGTGAACCAAGAAAAAAAATCAGAAGATGATGTTGCAAAAGGAATTGTGAAATTCTTAGTAGACGTTTATGACGAAACCGGAGACACGGTAGCCTTGGCAACTATTCTTACCATGGTAAAAAAACGTAACCAAGAGGATGAGCTCTAAAAACGTATAATGAACTTAGTTGAGTTAGCCACTTTTATGTATCCCCACGAGGCACATCTAGCCAAGGGGAAGTTAGATGCACATGGCATTGAAAGTATTATACTGGATGAGCTAACCATACAAACCAATAATTTTTACTCAAACGCTTTAGGCGGCGTGAAACTTCACGTACTTGCCGAAGATTTGGATAAGGCAAAAGAAATTTTAGCGTTGGATTATTCTTCCGTACAAGATGAAGATGCAGATCAAATTACAGAAACTACATCGGAAACCAACGCATTTCAATGCCCAAATTGCAACTCTTTGAATGTAGGAGAACCAAGGCTCAAAGGTCCATTTGCATTACTTTCAACGCTTCTTTTAGGATTTCCCTTCCCGCTGGTATCCAAGCAATCTTGGTGTTTTGACTGTCACACAGCATTTAAGGTGAAGTAAGAGCGGAAGATCATCGTTTACCAAAAATAAACGTAGTGTCTACATCCAATTACCTGAATGTATCCTTTAGCAACTACACGTTAAACGCTTCAGCTACGATAGTCTCTTGCTCTTTTTTGTGCACAGATGCATATCCAGTAGCTGGACTTGCACTGCTTTTTCGGGTGATTTCTTTAAACCCTCTTGCCCAATCGTAACGCAATATATGCATCCATGCTCCCATGTTCTTTGGCTCCTCTTGTACCCAACAGAATTGCGCATTTGGATATTTTTTAAACAATGCCTCCATCTGCGTTTCTGGCATTGGGTAAATTTGTTCTAAGCGCACAATTGCCACATCTTTACGCTTATCTGTTTGCTGTCTATCGAGCAAATCGTAATAGATTTTACCTGTACACAGATTTACACGTTTCACACTTTTTGTATCAACGTAATTATCGTCTATTAACTCTTGAAAAGCTCCTTCAGTAAAGTCTTCCGTCCTACTTACCGCCAATGGATGACGAAGTAAACTCTTTGGACTCATGATTACCAGAGGCTTACGGAAATCTCTTTTTACTTGTCTTCTAAATGCATGAAATAAATTGGCAGGTGTAGTAATATTCATTACCTGCATATTAGCCGCAGCACACAACTGTAAATATCTTTCTAAACGGGCACTACTGTGCTCTGGTCCTTGTCCTTCATATCCGTGCGGCAATAACATGGTTAAACCACTAAATCTGCCCCACTTTGTTTCGCCACTGGCAATAAACTGGTCTATCATCACTTGGCAACCGTTACTAAAATCACCAAACTGGGCTTCCCAAATAGTTAATCCATTGGGAGAAGTCATTGAATAGCCATACTCAAAACCAAGTACCGCATATTCCGATAAAAGCGAATTATAGATTTCAAATCTGGCTTGTTTGTCAGAAATATTATCTAACGGAACGTATTCTTCGTCTCCATCTTCTGTTTTTACCACCGCATGTCTGTGTGAGAACGTACCACGCTCCACATCTTGACCACTTACACGCACCGCATGACCTTCTTGCACCAGTGTTCCATAGGCCATAAGCTCACCCATTGCCCAGTCGTAGACACCATCTTCTATCATTTTTTGGCGATCTTCGTAGAGCTTGGTTACTTTTTTAATCGGTAAAAATTTAGACGGAATATCACTTATTGCTTTAGCCACTGTAAGCAATTCTTTTGAGCTAACAGCCGTTTTAACTGCCTTTTCAAAATCCTCTTTGGTACCTGACTTTAATTTACTCCATGTATTCCTGGGTAAGTTGTTATTTATAGGTTGCACATTTGCACGCACATCTTCTAAGTCTTTTTGCAAAAGTTCTTTAAAATCGTGCTCCATTGTTTTAGCCAAATTGGCTTCAATGCTTCCTTGCGCACTCAATTTTTCGGCATAAATTTCACGTGGATTGGCGTGTTTAGCAATCGCTTTGTAGAGTGAAGGTTGCGTAAACTTAGGCTCATCACCCTCATTGTGTCCATATTTACGGTAGCCTAGAATATCTACAAACACGTCTGTATTAAAGGTTTGTCTAAATTCTAGGGCCAGCTTCATGGTATAAATAAGTGCCTCTACATCGTCTCCGTTTACATGAAAAACAGGGCACTTGGTTGTCTTTGCAACATCAGTACAGTAAATAGATGTTCTCCCGTCTGTGTAATTCGTCGTGAAACCAATCTGATTATTGGTTACAATGTGCACGATACCGCCTACATTGTAAGATTCTAAACCAGCCATTTGAAGCACCTCATACACAATACCTTGACCTGCTATAGCCGCATCTCCATGTATTAAAATAGGCGTTATTTTACTTAAATCATTTCCGTATTTACGATCTAGCTTAGCTCTAGTAATTCCTTGTACTACGGGATTTACCGCTTCTAGATGACTTGGGTTTGGACACAGGTTAAGTTTTACTTTTTTACCTAAGCTTGTTTCTATTTCACTGGTATAGCCTAAGTGGTATTTTACATCGCCTTCAAAAATAGAATCTGCGTATGCTTTACCTTCAAACTCATTAAAAATTTCAGCATAACTTTTTTGCATAATGTTGGCTAGTACATTTAGTCTTCCTCTATGCGCCATACCTATTACAAACTCTTCTACACCGTGACTAGCGCCCAATTCTATGATAGAATCTAAAGCGGGTATTAAGGTTTCTAAACCTTCCAGTGAAAATCGTTTTTGACCCACATATTTAGTATGTAAGAAGTTTTCAAAGGCAACTGCTCTATTTAGTTTTGCTAAAGTTAATTTTTTCTGTTCAATGGTAAAATCAGGCTGATTTTTACGCTGCTCCATGCGGCTTTGTAACCATTCTATGCGCTTAGGATCCGCCATGTACATGTACTCAACCCCTATGCTTTGACAATACGTTGCTTCGCAATGTGCTATAATATCCTTAAGTTTAGCTGGCCCAATGCCTAGCGTTACACCTGCATTAAAGGTCTTATCTAAATCAGCTTGCTCTAAACCAAAGTTCTCAATAGACAGATCAGGCGTGTAAGTTCTACGTTCTCTTACTGGATTCGTTTTGGTAAAAAAATGTCCACGTGTACGATATCCGTTATTGATAAGATTAAGAACATTTATTTCCTTGAGCATCCAACCTGAAACTTCCGTCTGTCCTTGCGCTGAAGAAGACCCTTCTCCATCATTTAGTCCTAGATCGCCGTAAGCTAGGTCAAAACCTTCAAAAAACCGTTGCCAGCTTTCATCTACGGATGATTTATCTGCTTTGTATTGTTGGTATAAATGCTCGGTAGCATCTACATCTGCATTGCTTAGATAAGAATGTTTTAACATGAATTTTATGTTATGGCAAAAATAGAAAAGCGGTTTGGATTGACATCCTTTTTTTAGGTAAAAAAGGAAGGCGCTATTTTTCACGCTAACTCCCTCGAAATTATGCACTTCTTTCTGTAGTCAGAGCCCACTAAAAAGTTAATTTCGCAGCCCTCTAATGAACAGTAGAGAATTCGTACAACAATTTAATGAATATCCGATTTTACAAGAATTGGAGCGGGAACTCGCGGCCGGTAAAACCCGATTTGGTATACAAAACAGTATAGGTTCCTTTAAATCTGTCCTCTTTGCACACTTGCAAAAACATACCGACAGAAGCTTACTTATTTTATGCAATGACCAAGAACACGCCGAATACGTTTACACCGATTTGCAGGTATTTACCGACCATAACTATGTCTTTTTATGGAAGGATTCTTTCCGTAGGAGTTTTGACCTTACCATACCCGAAAGCACTAAAATACAAAGTAAAGCCAGCGTATTAGACGCACTTTCAGACTTAGATGAAGCAAAAATAGTCGTAACGTACCCGGAAGCATTCGTCGAAAAAATAGTACAGCAAGAAACCTTTCAAAAAAGTAAAATCACCTTCAAAGTAGGCGAAGAAGTAGATCTGGATTTTTTGATTGAAATCTTAAACGAATACGCTTTTTACAGAGAAGACTTTGTGTATGAGCCCGGTCAGTTTTCTATACGCGGCGGTATTATTGATTTATTTTCATACGCCAGCGACTTGCCATTCAGACTTGAATTAGATGGTCGTACCATAGAAAGCATTCGTGAGTTTGACCCTATTAGTCAACTGAGCACTCGTAAACTGGTGCGCGCTACGGTAGTGCCTAACGTGCAAGAAAGCGGAAGAGAAAACGGCCACACTGACATTTTTGAATACTTAGGCAAACGCCCCATTGTATGCGCTTATGACCTACCCTATCTTTTTGCCAAGCTTGAAAAAGGATGGGAAAAAGCAAAAGAAAAAAGCACGGACGAACACAATCCTACTGATTTATATTTTGACGAGGCATCCATTGCTAACCAGCTTCAAAAAAAGCCAGTTATCGAATTTAGTAGTCAGACATTCTTTAGACCTTCTATAAAGCTAAAGTTTAATCAAGTACCGCAACCTCCTGTTAATAAAAATTTTAATCTACTCATAGATACGCTTAAATCTCTTGATGCTAAAAAATACACTACGCTTATTTTCTCTGAAAGTGCCAAGCAAATAGAGCGGTTAGAGAGCATTTTTGACGACCTAGAATCTGGCTACACCATACAGCCCGTTTACAAAAGCTTGAGTGAGGGTTTTATTGATCACGATTTAAAAATAGCCGCCTACACCGAGCATCAAATATTTAATCGTTTTTATCTTGCAAAATCGGGTAAGTCGGTTTCTACTTCGGGTGCTATTTCTCTCAAAGAATTACAAGACCTTAACCCAGGAGATTACGTCGTGCACATAGACCACGGCATTGGTCAATTTAAAGGTCTGCAACGTCTTGAAATGGGCGGTAAAATGCAAGATGCCGTGAGAATAGAATATAAAAACGGCGATTTATTGTACGTCAATATTGGCTCGCTTTACAAAATTTCTAAGTACAAAGGAAAAGACGGCACCGAACCCAAAATCAATAAGCTGGGTAGTGATGCGTGGAGTAATTTAAAACGCAAAACCAAAGCGCAAGTCAAAGACATTGCCCGTGACCTGATAAAACTATATGCCAAGAGAAAAGCCGAACAGGGGTATCAGTTTACGCCAGACACCTACCTGCAAACAGAGCTAGAAGCTAGTTTTTTATACGAAGACACGCCAGATCAAGCCAAAGCCACCGAAGATTTCAAAAAGGATATGGAAGGTCCTAACCCAATGGATCGCCTTATTTGTGGAGACGTGGGATTTGGGAAAACCGAGATAGCCGTACGTGCAGCCTTTAAGGCGGTAACCGACAGTAAGCAAGTTGCGATTTTAGTGCCTACCACTATTTTAGCCCAGCAGCATTACCATACCTTTAGGGATAGACTGCGAGACTTCCCGTGTAATGTAGATTATATCAATAGATTTAGAACTGCCGCACAACAAGCAAAAACGCTAAAGAGCCTGGAAGAAGGTAAGGTAGACATCATAATAGGTACCCATAAGATACTAAGTAAAAAAACCAAATTTCATGATTTAGGCCTATTGATTATAGACGAGGAACAGAAATTTGGGGTGAGTGCAAAAGAAAGACTCAAAGAATTTAAGGCGAATGTAGATACGCTAACCCTTACCGCTACGCCTATACCTAGAACGCTTCATTTTTCGCTCATGGGAGCTAGAGATTTGAGTATTATTCAAACACCTCCGCCCAACAGAAGGCCGGTACAAACAGAGGTGCAGGTATGGAACGATGAGATCATACAAGAATCTATAAGCAATGAGATTGCCCGTGGCGGTCAAGCGTTTATGATTCATAATCGGGTAAAAGACATTGGAGAAGTAGCGCAACGCATACGCAACCTGGTGCCACACGCTCGTGTAATAGTAGGTCACGGACAAATGAAAGGTGACGACTTAGAGCAGGTAATGGTGCAATTTATAGAAGGTGAGTATGACGTGCTAGTGGCCACTACCATTATAGAAAGTGGACTCGATATACCCAATGCCAATACTATAATCATAAACAACGCCCACATGTTTGGGTTGTCTGACCTACATCAAATGCGGGGTAGAGTAGGTCGTAGCAACGTAAAAGCCTATTGTTATCTATTGGCGCCGCCTGTACACTCGCTACCAGATGATGGCAAACGAAGGCTACAAGCGATAGAAGAATTTTCTGACTTAGGGTCTGGATTTAATGTAGCCATGCGAGATTTGGATATACGTGGTGCCGGAAATCTTCTGGGCGCAGAGCAAAGTGGATTTATATCTGAAATAGGATTTAGTATGTACCACAAAATACTAGATGAAGCGATAAGAGAGCTCCAAGAAGAAGAATTTGACGGAGTATTGCAAGAAGGTAAGTCTGCCATAAACTATACCATAACTGCCACGGTAGAACCTGATTTTGATGCCCGAATACCTGAAAATTTCATAAGTAATGTAGCCGAACGCATAAACATATATACGCGCTTATCTGAGGTGGATGACGAAGAAGAGCTAGAAAAATATTCGCTTCAAATAGTGGATAGATTTGGTAGTTTGCCCAAAGTCGTGAGTAATCTTATTCTAAGTGTTCGGTTTAAAATAGCAGCGCAAAACATATTTGCCGAAAAAGTAAAAACCAACGGAGAAGAGGTACATCTTTACTTTAACAATGACTTAGGAGAGCAATTTTACCAGGCCAAAACCTTTACCAACATACTGGCTAAAATTAACACTTTACCCTCTCATTTTAGTTTTAAGCAAGGCAAGACACATCTCATTCTAGTTGTAAAGGGATTTGCTAATTACCAAGAAAGCTTAACCCAAATCAGACTGTTGAAAGTATAATTAGGCAATCCTTTTTCTTGGCTTAGCCGTCATTCTTTATGCCGATTTGCAAAGGAAATACCAGCGGCGAATATTAAACCTACAACAAGC